>SXON01000028.1 GCA_005778355.1 Pseudomonadota bacterium
CTCTCCGAGTGGAACTGGCAGGACGGCGTGGTGGACTGGGAGGCCGCCGAGGGCGTCGGCACCACCACCTACACGTACGACCCTGTCTACCCGCGGGTGACGGGGCGCTCGCTGTCCGACGGGACCGGGGCCACGCGCGCCACGACCTACGCCTACGATCCCCTCGGGCGCCTTTCGGAGGCGACCGTCTCCGACGGATCGCAGGCGGTCGTCACGGCGTGGGACGACCGCGACGCCTACGGCCGGCCGCGACAGGTGACGCGCCGGGTGGACGGGGTGTTGGAGTCGTCGCGGGTGGTGTCCACTGACCTGCGCGGGCGGGTTTCCACGCTCCAGCTCGCGACGCCCACGCGCTCGGCGGGGGCGAGCTACCAGTACTACGACAACGGCCAGCTCTACGCCGTGGAGGCGGGGTGGAGCGGCGGCGGGTCGGCGGCCTTGCAGTACCTCCGCTCCGGCCCCGAGCTCGCGCTCGACTCGGTACGCGACGTGGCGACCGGCATCGACGTGGCGGTGATCGGCGCGCGCGACGACCTCGGCCGTCCCACCCAGGTGGACCTCGCGACGGGCGCCGAGATGCGCACGGCCTGGGACCTCCGGGGCCGCGTGGAGTGGCGCGAGGCCCGGACCGGCCTCGGCGACTACCGGGACTACACCTACGCCTACGACAGCCGGGGGCGGCTCTAGAACGTGGCGGCGGCCACCCCGAGCGCCACCTGGACGCGCCAGTACGACTACGCCGAGCCCGGCTTCCTCGAGCGCGAGGTGGTCACGACGGCCACCGGGGTGACGACCACGGAGTACGTGCCCGACGCCGCGTTCAACCGCGCCTCGCGCACCGTCACCACCGCGTCGGGGAGCGTGACCACCACCTACGCCTACGACCCCGGCAACCGGCTCTCGTCGGTCGACAGCCAGCCCGTGGACTGGAACGACTTCGGCGAGACCGTGACCGACCACCGGGGCTGGGACATCGACCGGGCCGCGGACGGCGCCGAGGTGGCGCTGGTCGATGCCGCCGGCATCCCCGCCTACGGCTTCACCCGGGGCCCCGGGGGCGAGGCGATCGAGGTGGAGGCGTCCGCCGCTGGCGACGTCCGCTCCTTCCTGTGGGGCCCGTCGGAGGCGGACTTCCCGGTGTCGATCCTCGACGAGGGTGGCGTCGATCACCTGTACGTCGCGGCTGGTATTGATCCGCCCCCGTGGACATGTCCGCAGAGGTACAAGTCCACATGCCCGAGCCAACCAGGCCTCCCCCCAAGCCGCGGGGCCATGCCTCCAGGCGGTACACGCCCGAGTTCAAGGCCAGCGCTCCGTGGGTCGTGCTCGAGGAGGGCCGCCCTCCTGCCGAGGTGGCCCGCGACCTCGGCATCAGACGCTCGGTCACCGGTCGCTAGGTGGAGGACGCGCGCGGCGCGCCGCGGACTTCCGCGTGCATCGTAATCGAATCATACGCGCGATGTGCCAGCAGGGCCTTCGGGGCAAGGCCCGCACGAGAGGGACGACGACGACCCGGTTGCGGTCAGTGCAGTCCCCCAGTCGACGCCCGGCGCTCGGCGAGTCGGGCCGAGGAGGGCCTCCATCGCGCGGCGACTGCATTCCAAAAAGATGGGTCGCGACGTAGCGATTGTTCGGCTGAGCGTCGCCCGACGCCTTCGCGTGCTTGGGGCACGCTTGCGGGCAAGCCCACCGGAATCCACGATGAACTACTCAGGACATACCCCATGTATGGTCCCTCCGCCGCACCCCCATCCTGATCCCGCTGCTACCCCGCCTGCCTCCCCGGAACCATGGTGGCCGTGTGCTCTCTGAAATAGACGGCGACGGTTCACAAGAGCGGATCACCCCCAGCATGCGTCGCCTCGCGTTCCGGCTCGTCTCCGCCGTGCTCTTCGCCGGTCTTTTCCTCGCGGTGATCGAGGGGGCTTGCCGCGTGGGCGAGCGCCTGGCCTACGGCGCGAGCTGGACGCAGGGCGGGCCCGAGGGCCTCTACCAGACCGGTCCCGACGGAAGTCCGAGGCTTGTCCCCGGCGCCCGGCTCGCGGGGTGGTTGTACGCGGTGCAGGTCAACAGCCTCGGCTTCCGCGGCGAGGAGCTGTCACAGCCCAAGCCCGAGAATGGTCTCCGCGTGTGGTGCCTCGGCGGGTCCACCACCTTCGACATCTACGCTCGCGACGACGCGAGCGCCTGGCCCGCGCGCGTGGCACCTCTGCTCGCGGCGGCGTCCCCGGGTCGCCCGGTCGTCGTCGTCAACGCAGGCGTCCCGGGCATGGTCTTGTCGAGCTCCACGGTCGACCTGCTGGCGCGCGACGAGGCACTCCGGCCCGATATCGTCCTGATCCATCACGGTCCCAACGACCTGCGCCTGGAGTCACGGGTGGGCCTGCCCGAGGCGCCTCCCGCACCTGAGGTGCACGTGGCGCTGGTGCGCGTGCTGGCGCGGGTCTTGCCCCCGGCGCCGCCGCTCCCCGAGTGGCGCGAGCGCCAGCTCCACGCTGGCGGCATTCCTGCCATCCGCGCCCGAACGTTGGCGCTCGTCGACGCGGCTGAAGAGCGCGGCATCGCGGTGGTGCTGGCCACCATGGCGCACCGCGCCAGTGACGACGCGCTCGGCGACGAGGCCCTGCAAGGCGTGGCCGAGGGTGTGCGCCTCTACCGGATGTCGCCCGAGGCGGTGATCGCGATGGTCGCGAACTACAACACCATGGTGCGCGAGCTCGCCGCCGAGCGGGGCCTCCCGCTGGCCGACCTGCGCGCCGCAGTGCCGACCGACGAGTCCTACTGGGGCGACGCCACCCACTTTGCCGCGCCGGGCGCCGAGATCGCCGCTAAGACGGTGGCCGACACCATCATCGCCGCCGGCCTGCTGGGACGACCGTCACGCTGACGGTCGAGTCGCACGGTTGGTGGGGGAACCCCAGGCCACGACGTTCGCACCTCACCGCGCATGGCCGGGCGCATATATGTGCACCTATACGTGGATGCTGCATGACCCAAATCACCATCTACATCGACGACGAGACGGGGGCGCGAACCCGGGCAGCCGCACAAGCGGCCGGCGTGTCGCTGAGCCGGTGGATAGGCACCGTCCTCCGCTCCCGGGTGGGCAGCGCCTGGCCCGCCGACGTGGCCGCCCTCGAAGGGAGTTGGAAGCGTCGGGACGACGCGCCGGAGCACGATGCGCCGGCAGGCACGGACCTGCCTCGCGAGCCCCTTTGATGTTCGCGCTCGACACCAACACTGTCGCCTGCTTCTTCAAGGGCATGGGCGGCCTCGGAAGTCGGCTCCCCGCCGTACCCCCCGCCGAGACGATGGTCTCCACCGTCCTGGCCTTCGGGTAGAAAGTTGGTACGACGAGGAGAAGTAGCGCGTGTTCGGTGAGAGGGGAAAGGCAAAGGGAGTTTGAAGGGCATGGCCGCCGGCACCCCCGCAGAGGATGCCGCCGCCGACTTGCTCCAGCCACCCTCACGCTGAAGGGCGCGCCGCCCGGTTCGTCGGCGCGTCGAGCGAGCGCGCGTAGTAGCGGAGGATGTGGAGGTCGGCCGGGTCGAATCGCACCACGCTGCCGTCGCGGTGGGCGAGCCCGCGCCGGGTGAGCAAGGCCAGGGCGAGGTCGACGGTGCGCTCGGCTTCCTCGGAGGCGTGAACGTCGCGGCCTAGGCGATCGGTCGCCTCGTCGTCGTCGCGCGCCGCGCTCGCCGCCTTCTGCACCAGCTCGAAGGCGCTGCCCTGCGCGAGAGGCGCCCCGGTCTCGCGTCGTGACGCAATCTGTTCGCGGACGCGACGAATCAGCTCCACGCGCTCGATCGACGGCTCGTCCACCACCCGCGCGAGCAGGGTGACCGGCGTCGCGGGAACCACGGCCGCCACGCGGTCCATGAGCGCGTCGGCCAGCGGCGCGAGCGCGGCGAGGCGCTCTCTGCGCGGCAGGCGTACGGTATCGAGGATGTTTGTATCGAGCGTCTGCGCCGACACCGCCTTGCCGAAGCTCACCGCGGCGTAGCCATACTTGCGATGTGCCCGCAGCCACTCGGGCCCAAACATTGCCAGGAGCACCCTCGGGGCCGCGCGGGCGATGCGCAAGAGCGAGCGGAGCTTGTCGAGCGGTCGCGGCGGCGGGGCGTCGGTGGCCTCGGCGGTGAGATTCCGGTCCTCAAGCACGCGGTCGAAGTTCAGGCCGACGGGGATGAACCAGATCTCGCGCGCTGGGTCGTCGCGCAGGATCCCGAGCAGGTAGTCGAGGAGGCCGAGCTTGGGCACGCGCAGGGCGCCGTCGCGACTGAGCCCGCCCTCGGGGAAGAAGGCGGTGGTGAGGCCGCGGCTCGCCACCAGCTGCAGGTAGCGCTGCAAGACCTGGTGGTACAAGGGGTCTTTCTCGCCGCGACGGATCAGGTAGCTGCCGAAGCTGCGAAACAAGGTGTCGAGCGGCCACACGCGCGCCCACTCGCCCACCGCGTACGACAGGGCGACTTGCTCCATCGCGCCCACGGACAGCACCACGTAGTCGGCGTTGCTCCGGTGGTTGGCCACGTAGACCGTCACCGCGCCCTGGGGGATCGCCTGCCTTGCCGCCCGCAGCGCCTCCTTGTCGAAAACCAGCTCGTAGGCGAGGTTGGTGGCCCAGTTTGCGATGCCCTTGCCGAGCTTGTAGTACGACAGGAGGTTGAAGTAGGGCACGATCTCGTCGAGCCAGACCTCCATCTTCGCCCGTACCTCGTCGGGGTTGACCCCGAGCTCGGCGGCGCGCTCGGCGATGGCGCGGTTGAGCACGGGGTCCTGGAGCAGGGCCTGCCGCACCCACACGCGGTCCACGAAACGGAACTGCTCGAGGTGCAGGCCCTGGCGCCGCATCCACTCGCCCACGCCTCGGTGCCAGCGCTCCCGCAGCGCCCGCCAGGCCGCGAAACGGATGATCTCCCACGCGACGATGGACAGGACGACGGTGGCGAGGCCCTCCATGAGGGTCATTCGCGTCGCAACCAGGGACCGATTTCTTCCCGGAAGCTCGCCGTCCATGGCAGGGGACGGAACGTGACGGGTTCCACGCGGACAATCGTGCGCGTGCCCTTGGAATGCGGCACGTCCTCGTCCATGGGGAGGATGTTCATCCCGAAGGTGAGGGAGCTCTGGCCGAGCTTCTCCACCCACACGCGGCAGCGCAGCTCGCCGGTGCCGTGGAAGGCGCGGAGGTACTCGATGGTGTTGGCCCGGACGACGTGAAACTGGTCGGGGTTGCGCTGCGCGTCGAGCACGCCACCCCAGCCAAGGCGATGCCAGAAGGAGCCGATGGTGCGCTCGAACATCAGGAGGTAGCGCGCGTTGTGGAGGATCTGGAAGGCGTCGAGGTCGTCGAAGTAGACCGCGTGCACCTGCTCGTGAAACCGCATCGGGCCGACCTATCCCCGTGAGGGGCTACCCACCGTTGAGCTGTCGCTCGGCCTCGACCCAGTTCTCGAAGGCGCTTCCGCCACGCGCCAGCCAGATCTCGTAGGCGCGCCGGGCCACTTCCTCGTGGGAGGCGCGCGGCTGGTGGTCGGCGGGGAGGACCACCTCGGGACGTGCTTCGACCTCGGGCGCAGCCGCAGCCACGGCGGGCGCGACCTTCTTGGCCTTCTTCGCCTTCGGTTCCGCCGCCTTCTTCGTTGTTTTCTTCGGCTCGGCGCTCGGGTCGGTCTTCTTGCTCGCCATTGTCAACCTTTGGTAAGGCCGGGCGGCTAACCTATACCTTTCCCGATCGCTAGGCGCTGAGCTCTTCGAGCTTCTTGCGCAGGCCCTTGCGCTCTTCCTTGAGATTGTTCGCGTCGGCCACGGCCAGCGCGTCCTGGAGCAGGCGCGTCGCGGCGCCTCGGTCGCGCGGCGCAACGACGCCGGCAAGGTGCTCGCTGGCTTCCACGAAGCGACGCCAGTCCTTGGCGGCGCGGCTGTGGTTCAGCGCCTCGCCGAAGGCGCTCTCGGCGCTGTTGCGCTCGCCGATGCGCGCGTAGGCCACGCCGCTGTTGAAGCTCAGGTCTTTCAGGAAGCGTGCATCCATGCCGCCCGAGCGCTCCTTCGCCTTGCCGAACAACGACGCCGCCTCGGTGGCCCGGCCGAGCGCCAGGTTGTAGAAACCGACGTTGTAGATATCGATCGGGAGGAAACGGTCGAACTTCAAGGACTGGGTGAGCTGCAGAGTGCGGTTGGCCATCTGCAAGGCGGCCTCGTAGTTCTTGAGCTGGCCGTGAGCCTGCGCGAGCAGGGCGGCGGCGCTGCGCTCGCGGACCGGGTTCTTCAGCTGGTTGGCGATCTGCGCGACGCGAGCGAGCACGTCGGCGGCCTTGCCGGCCTGCTTGCTGAGCAGGAGCGCCTCGCCGAAGTGGAAGCCGGCCTCGAGCGCGAGGGGGCCCATGTTCAGCTGCCCAGCGAGCTCGTTGGCCTTCTTGAAGTGCTCGGCCGCTTCCTCGTGGCGGTTCGCGCGTCGCGCGATGAGGCCCCGGATGTACTCGGCGTTGGCCTGGACCGGCGGCACGTTGGCGGCCTCCAGCGCCTTGCGGATGTGATCGAGCGCGGCGTTGGGGTTGCCATCTTGCAGCTCGATGCTGGCGAGGTGGTTCTCGATCTCGGCGATCTTCAACTTGTCGTCGACGGCGGTGTACAGCTTCGAGGCGTCGCGAGCGCGGTCGCGACTGCGGTACAGGTCGGAGCGACGGAAGTCGAGGCGGCTGCCCGCGAAGAGCAACCAGGCCTGGAGGGTGCGGTCTTCCCGCTCGGTGGCCCAGGCCAGCGCCTCGCCGATCACCTTCTCGGTCTCGTCCACGTTGCCCTGGTTGACCATGCGCTCAATCAGGTTGAGGTACACCGTGCGGCGAAGCGGGTCGGGCCAGGTGACGGCGCCGAAGTGCTTGGTGGCGTCGAGCGCCATGCCCCAGGCCTGGATCTCGTCCTGGCCGAGCGCCATGCTCCGCAGCAGGTTGGCGCGCTGGCCAGCGCCGTGCTCGGCGTACACCCGCGCCGTCTTCACCGCGAAGGCGTGGCCACGCGGCGCGAGCACCCGCTCCATGAACAGGCCCACGCGGCGGCCGATCTCCTTGTCCTCGTCGGACTGGTGGGCGGCGATGACCGCCTCGCGGAAGAGCGGCTTGTGGAACTGGTAGAGCCAGGTGCCGAAGCCCTGGTGGAACTGGTCTTCCTTCACGATACCCTTGGCAGCGTCGAGCAGGTCGTCGACGCTGTCGCGCTCGAAACCCGCCATGTCGGCCACGAGGCCCGAGGGGAACTGCACGCCGAGCAGGGCGCCGAGGTGGAAGACGCGGTCGGCATCGGCCGCGCCCGCGTGCTTGCGGCCACCTTCCTTGGGGGGGCCCGAAGGCGGGTCGAGCTCGTCTTCGTCGATCTGGGTGGGCACCAGCGAGAGGAGCGTGGCGCCTTCGAGGTCGTCGCCGAGCTTGCCGGCGCCCTCGAGGTAGTCGATGAGCTCGCCCACGTAGCCGGGACGGCCACCCGCTAGCTCGGCGATCCGCGCCGGCGCGGCCACCTTGAAGTCGCGACTCTGGGCGTAGGCCGCCACGTCGTCGCCCGTCCAGGGCTCGAGCGCCAGGCGCACCAGCTCGTCCTTCCGGCGGTCGATGAGGTCGAGCCAGGGGGCCGGCATGTAGGCACGGGCGGCGTCGTCAACCGTTTCCGTGCCGAGCACCGCGAGCAGGCGGTTCTGCTTGCGTCCCTCGATGAGGCCGTCGAGCGCCACGAAGGGCGACACCGTGTGCAGCACGTGGATGTTCTGCACATCGAGCACGGTCAGCATCTTCTTGGAGATGGCGCTGACGATCTCCACGAAGGCCGCGAGGGGGTTGTCGGCCGGCACCGCGAGCTGAATCTGCTGCGCGCCCGCCTGGGGCACGTTCTTCTTCAGCCCGTCGATGAACACGGTGAACCAGCTCTGCACGCGCTTCGGGTGCTGCGGGAGCTGAGCGTTGAGGATCACTTCCACCTTCCCGCGCAGGGTGGCGTCGCGGTAGAGCGGCGTGCACAACCCGGCGTACAAGGTCATGAGCGCGCGCATGCCGTCCATGTCTTCGGTCATGGGGGCGCGAATCACGAGCAGGTCGTTGTCGCTCTGCGTGGTGCGGAGCATCTCCTGCACGAGCACCCGCTTGCCGCCGCCGAGCGGCGCTTCGAGCACGACGAATCGGGAGGAGCCGTTGCGAGCGGCGTCGAGCTCGGCGCGAAGGCGGTTGAGGTCGGAGGGACGGGCAACGTAAGTGGAAGCGGCTTCGGCCACGGTGGGCTCCAGGTCAGGCTGAAAAAGGGGCCGGAAGCTATGTCCGGGTCGGGGCTTCGTCAACGATGCGATGGGCCTCGTCGCGATGCTTGCGCCAGGCCGCTCGCGCGGGCATGCTGCCGCACCGGATGATTTCCCTCCTGCTGGCCTGCACCTCGTCGCTCGCCGTGGTGGAGAAACACCCCCGCGACAGCGGCACAGCCGACACCGCCGACACGGCCGACACGGCCGATACCAGCGACACCGAGCCCGTGCCGGTCGACTACGATTGCGACGCGCTCCCCAGCGCCCCGGTGGAAGACAACGAGCTCACGGCGCCGCGCGGCTACCACGACGTGCTCATCTCCGGCGATGGCTACGCCTACGGCTTCGATGGCAACTCGATCGTGCGCTCCACCTACGAGGGCCCGCTCGAGGTCTTCTTGCCTCGGGCCGGCAACATCCAGCAGATGGACTGGCTCCCCGACGGCGACATGGTGGTGGGCGACGACTTCTCGCAGGACCTCAAGCGCATCGACAACACCGGCGTGTCCAGCGTGATCGCGTCGGGACTGGGTGCGGTGTACGGCGTCGTCACCGGCCCGGATGACCACGTGTGGGTGGCCAACGGCCCCTCGATCTACCGGGTCGACCCCTCCACGGGCGAGGCGAAGGAATGGTCCCGCCTCGGCCGCGGCGTGCAGGCCCACTCGCTTGCCTTCAAGCCCGGCGACCCTCGGTTGTTTATCGGCTCGGTGGGTACCGGGATCGTCTACACGGTCGCCTTCGACGAGAACTACGCGCGTGCCGGCGAGCCCGAGCAGTACCTGACGATCGACGGCACCGGCTGGCACGACGGCGTGGGCTTCGACGCCTGCGGCAACCTTTTCGTGGCCGACTACTACACCTCCGGCCTCTACCGAGTTGCCCCCGACCTGAGCGTCACCACCTTCTTCCGCGGCCGGCAACGTGCGTACGGTCACGGGCTGGAGTGGGGCAACGGCGTGGGCGGCTGGCGGGCCGACGCGCTCTACCTGCCCCAACCCTACGACCAGAACACCGTGCGCGAAGTGGTGATCGGGGTGCCCTCGGCCTGGTCGGTCGAGTGATCTTGCTTTTCGCGGCCCTCGCATGGGCCGACAACGCGCTCGCCGTGTTGCCCCTGGGCAAGGGCGCCGCCAGCGAGCAGTACGACGGCCTGGGCAAGGCGCTCAGCGGCATGATGGTGACCGACCTCGCGGGCGTGCCGGGGGTGCAGCTGGTGGAGCGAGGCGACCTCGACGCCCTGCTCGGCGAGATCAAGCTCTCGGAGACTGGATTCCTCGACCCGAAGTCGGCGCAGAAGCTCGGCAAGGGGGTTGGCGCCGAGTTCGTCGTGACCGGGAGCTACTCGGTGGTGGGCGACACTTTCGTGATGGACGCGCGCGTGGTTCGCGTGGAGACGGCGGAGATCGTCAAAGCCGCCGACGCGCAGGGGACGCTCACCGACTTCGTGTCGGTAGAGAAGGAGCTGGTGGAAGAGCTGGTGACGGGGCTCGACCTGAGCTTGTCTTCCGCCGACCGTCGTAAGCTCATGTTGCAGACGCCCACGGAACGCTTCAGCGCGCTCGCCGCGTGGGGGGAGGGCCTTGCGCGGCGTGACGAGGGGAAGCTCGAGGCGGCGAAGGCGGCCTTCGAGAAGGCGCTCGCCGAAGACCCTGCGTTCACCGAGGCCCGCGCGGCGCTCGACGACCTCTCCTCCCGAGTGGCCGCCACCAAGGCGGCGGCGGCCGAGGCCACGAAGCTCGCCGCGAACGAAGCCTACAGTAAGGTTCTCGCGGCCGTGCCCGACGAGCGCACCCGTCCCGACGGCTTCGTCGACTCGGCCGAGACTCTGGGGCCCTGGGTTTTGCGCCTCGGCGTGCTCGAAGACCTCGGCCGCGAGTGCGATCGCTACGCGGAGATGTGGCACTACCTGGAGCGAAATCGTTTCGTGGTGCAGGAGCCGAAGCGCGCCTCGACCGACCGTGGCGTGTCGTCTTACGTCGCGATGCTCTGGGCCCAGGAGTACGGGCTCGACAAGGCCAACCTGGAGCCGGGAACCCCCGAGTACCGTCGCCCGGCGCCCTACACGCGCGCGGCGGGGCTCGTACGCGATCTTGGCAGCTTCATCTTCAACGGTCACTCGCGCTTCAAGCGCACCAATGGGCTCTTGTCGTCGATGGGGGCCTGCCACGCGCCGGCGGCCCGGCTCGGCGAGATCGACAAGCTCCTCGACGGTGCCCGTCGAAACGGCGTCGCCGCCTCCCTGCAACGCCTGCCGCACGAGCCGCTCACTCTCGAGGACAAGCTCGATCTCTTCTGGGCGGAAACCCAGGCCGAGCACTTCGGCGCCAGCGCCGCGTTGTCGCGACGGGTCGACGCGGTGATCGCGCGCCACAAGGAGAGCGAGGAAGGCACGCGGGTGGTGCTCCGCGCCGTGGACGACATCCTGCGACTCGCGGCGGACTGGGAGAGCTACCGGGTGCGCACCCGCGGGCTCGGTGACGCCGAGATCGCACGGCGAATGGATCTTATCGCCAATGGCAAGCTCGCCAAGACCGAGGCCTGCGCGCGCGCGTTGCCGCTGCAACAGGGCGCGATCGCGTGGATCCCCATCTACGAGCGCTACAGCCAGGAGGAGTACTTCCGCGTGAAGCAGCACGTGGGCGGCGCGCTCATGACGTGGATCTACCCGGCCGACTTCGGCTGCTTCGAGGGGGTCAAGGGTCGATTCAAGTCGGGCGCCGAGGCCTGGGCCTACCTCGACGCGGCGCACGCTCGTGCCGACGACGCGCGCGCCAAGGCGCCCGAGTGCCTCCAGGCCTGGGCGAGCTTCGACCAGGTGCTCGCGGGGCAAAGGCAGTGGCGGGACGACCCCAGCATCTCGCCGGCGGCGCTCTTCGGGGTGTATGTCACCTGGAGCAACCTCGTGTACTACCGCTGCGCCGCGGAATAGGGCCGCCCGATGCTCCTGCTCCTCGCGATGATGGCCCTTGGCGAGCCGTCCCAGGGCGCACCCGCCATGGTCACCACCGTCAACGGGAGCGTCACGCTCGTCGATGGCGCGTCGCGCACCGCCGCGCCGCGGCCGCCGTTCCTGCTATCGACGTCCCAGCGCCTGGAGCTGGCGGCGGGCTCGCGCGTGGTGCTCTTGCGACAGGGCGGCGCCTTCGCGGTCGACGGGCCCAAGACGGTCGACCCCTCAGCCTTCACCCCCGGCCCGGCGGCCGACCCGGTGTCGAGCGCGCTCGCCAAGAAGACGAGCCTCGCCGTCGCAGGTGCTTCGCGGGCCTCGGGCTTCGCGCTCACTCGCCCCGTGGCCGGGGCCCCTGCGCTCGCGCTCCACGAGCTGCGATGGCGTTGCGAGGCCTGCGGCGAGCAGGCTGTCACACTCTCGGACCTGCGCGAGGGGGGCACGGTGTGGAGCGCCACGGCGAGCGACGGGCTCGCCTACACTGGTCCGGTTCTCCCGCCGGGCGCCTACTCGCTCAACGTGGGCGGCCGCGAGTTCCTCGTGCGCATTGTCGATGGTACCGAGGCGGCGGCGCTGGTGGAGGCGGCGCAGCTCGCGTCGCTCCCCGAGGCCGACCGCGCCGCAGCGCTCGCGAGCGCCTACCTGCTCGGGGGCTTGCCCTCCGACGCCCTCCACGAGGCCGACAAGAGCGGTGATGCCGGGCTGGTGGCCGGCCTCGAGGCGGCGGCGGGCATCCTCCCGTGAAACCCCTGCGCGAGGTGATCGCGCGCGTGGGGCGCGACGTGGCGCAGGAGGTCGTGGTCAACGTGTTCGCGGCGGCCGCCTTGGCCTCGCTGGCCTTCGTCGGTCTCGGTGGCCGCATGGAGGACGTCTACCTTCGGCTCGGCGGCGTGGAGTCGCCGTCGAGCGTCGTGAGCGTGCTCGCCATCGACGAGGAGGCCCTGTACCTCTGGGACCCGGCAAACCCCGCGCCGGCGACGACGCCGCGGGCGCTGCTCGCCGTGCTCGTGGCCTTCCTGCAGTCGGCGGGGGCGAAGGTGGTCGTGCTCGACGTGCTCACCGACACCCCGGCACCGGGTGACGACGCGCTCCTCGCCGCCGTGGTGGCGCACGGCCGGGTGGTGGCCGCCGAGCGCTTCACCGTGGGCGACGCCGTGCCCTTCGCGCCGGCCAGCGTGCTCGGCCACACCGTCGTGCCGGCCTACGCCAACCTCGGACAGGAAGAAACCACGCTTTTCTCGGGCGAGCTGCGGGTGCGCGCCGTGCCCCCCGTCATGTCGGTGGCGCGCTCGCGCCTGAGCGGGGCGTGGCCTGGCAACCTCGTGGGGGGCTTCGCCGACGACGAGGCGCCCATCCCGGCCCTGTCCCTCGCTGCGGCCTACCTGCACGCCGCCGACAAGACGGGCGCCCAGCTCGCGTCTGAGCTCGCGGCCGTATGCGGCGGTGTGCCCCTGAGCTGCACGGGCAATGCCGCCGCCCTTGGCCTCCCGGCGAGCACGCGCCTTTTGCACGAGTCTTTGCCCATTTATTTCCGAGGTGCCGAGGGGGCCGATGGAATCGCCACGGTACCGGCCGCGCGGGTGCTGCGGCTCATGGGCGAGAGCGCGCTCGCGCGTTCGCTGGGCATGGAGCTGCCGGTGAGCGTGCCGACGGATCTCGCCGGGGTGATCGCCGGTCGCGTGGTGCTGGTGGGACGCACCGACGCGGCGGCCGAAGACCGCTTTGTCACTCCGTTCTCGTTTCCCGCCTTCCAGGACGCGGACATGGCCGGGGTGCGTGTGCACGCGCAGGTGGTCGACCGGCTCCTCGCGGGGCGTCACCTGCACCGGGTGGACGGTCCCGTGGCCTGGGCGAGCGCGGCGGTGCTCGGCGCGCTGGTGCTCGCCACGGCGCGCCGGGCGGGTGCGTCCCACCTCGTGGGGTGGCTTGGCGCCCTCGGCCTCATCGGGGCCGGCGGCGCCTTCGCGTTCCGCGCCTTTCCTGGGGTGGTCATCGACACTGGCCCGGCGATGGCCACCGTCGCGGTGGCGATGATCGTGGTTCACCTCTACGCACGTGGAGCCGCAGAATGAGCTTCTTGCTGGCGTTGTTGAGCCTCGCCTGGGCCGGACCTGGCAGCGTGGCGGTGATGTACTTCCAGGACCAGGGCAACCCGGCGTTGGCGCCCTTGAAGGTGGGCCTCGCCCAGATGTTGACCAGCGACCTGGTTGGCGCGGGCTCAGCCAAGCTGGTTGAACGCCAGCAGTTGCAGGCGATCATGGACGAGCAGAAGCTCGGCCACTCAGCCATCGTCGACAAGGACACCGCGGCGAAGCTCGGGAAGTTGCTCGGCGCCGAGTACCTCGTGCTCGGCTCCTACTTCGAGTTCGCGGGCACCCTCAGGGTCGACGCGCGACTGGTTCGTGTCGAAACCGGGGAGATCGTGGCCAGCCACGGCGCCAACGGCACCGTCACGGGGTTCCTCGAGATCGAGAAGTCGGTCGCCACCCAGCTCCGCGCCAGCCTCGCGTCGGCCGTCCCGGGGGCGACCCCGCCCGCCGCGCTCGCGCCGCCCCCGGAGCCCACCGGCAAGGCGCTCGACGCCGCGATGGCCCTGTCCGACGGGCTCATCGCGCTCGACAGTCACGAGCTCCCCCGCGCGCGTGCCAGCTTCGAGGCAGCGATCGCCGCCGACCCGCGTCTCGACGAGGCGCGCGCGCAGCTCGCCTCGCTGGAGTTGTAGATGCGTCGTCGCGACTTCCTCGTACTGGTTCTCGGGGTGCCCGGATTCGCGTTGGCGGCCCCCACCGACGCGGGCGACGCGCTCTGGTCGCAGGGCGACATCGACGGCGCGATCGGCGCCTGGGAGCGTCTCCTCGCCTCCACGCCCAAGGGCGAGGAACGTGCCGCGATCTACCTGCGCATCGCCGCAGCCCAGCGTGAGGCCGGGCGACTCCGGGCCGCCGGGGGCTCGCTGGACGCGGCGGAGACGATGGGGGGCGTCACCGGCGCGCTCTTGAACGAGAGGGGGCTCCTCGCGCTGGCCAGCGGCGACGCCTCGGTCGCCGTGACGGTGCTGGGCGACGCCTTCCGCGTCGCCAAGTCGGCCACCGCCGCTTCGGCCGTGGGACTGGCCGCGTCGATCGCCAACAACATGGGGCTCGCGCGGACGGCCCTCGGCCAGCACACCGAGGCGATGCGCGCTTACGAGGCGGCACGGAGCGTCTTCGTGTCGCTCGGCGACAAGGGGGGCGAGGCCGACGCCCTGGCCAATATCGGTCTCGCTCATCGTCGCCAGGGACAACTTCGCGAGGCGCGCGGTGCGCTCGACGCCGCCTTGCTGCTCGTCGACCCGGCTCGCGACGTGGCGCGCGCGATCGACATCCACAACGACCTGGCCCTGGTGCTGCTCGATCTCGGGGCCGACGACGAGGCCGCCCGAGAGCTCGGCGTCGCGATGAACCGGGCGACCGGGGCAAGACGGGCGGCTCTCCTCGCCAATCTGGCTCAGGTGAGCGTCCGCCGGGGACAACTCGAGGAAGCTTCCCGTGGTTACCGCGAGGCCGAGGCGGAGTATCGTCGCGCCGGTCGCGACGACGAGGCGCTCTCGGTGAGCATGCAGCGTGCCCTCGTGGAGGCCCCCGACGCATCCGCCTACCGCTCGGTGTACGAGCGCGCGAAGTCGCCGAGCACCCGCGCCACCGCCGCCTTGAACCTCGCGGGGCTGCTCCTCGACAGTGACCGTCCCGAGGTCCTGCGCCTCGCCGCCGAGGCCCGCGCCCTCTCCGCGACGCGCGACGTGAGCTGGCGCGCCGACTACCTCGAGGGACGGGTCGCCCTCTCGGAGGGGCGTCGCGAGGCGGCCATGACCCTACTGCGCCGGGCCATCGACCAGCTGGAGCGCACTCGCGCCGGGCTGCGCGAGGCCGAGGCTCGAGGATTCCGCACCCGTCACGAGGGGGTGTACGCGGCGCTGCTCGACGCCACCTTGCTCGGCGGCGACACCCGGGGTGCAGCGGCGGTGGCCGAGCGCCTCGCCCTGTCCAGCCTCGACGCCCCACCCGTGCCCGAGGCCGAGGCCAGCGCGGTGAGGGCCGCCGAGGAGCGCCTGGCCTGGCTCGACCGTGAGCTCGAGGGCGCCACCGACGAGCGCGCCGCCGCCCTGCGTTTGCAGATGGGAAGGGCCGAGGCTGATTTCGCCGCGAAGGTCGACGAGATTCGACTCTCCACCCCGCACTTCGCCGAGCTGGTGCGCACCGACCCGGAAGACCTCGAGGCGGTGCGTCGCGAGCTGCCCGAGGGCGTCGTGGTGCTCCAGCCCGTGGCTCTGGCCGACCGCCTGGTTCTGCTCGTGTACCGTCGCGAGCGCCTCGTGGCCCGCGAGGTGCCGATCGCCGCCAACGCGCTCAACACCCAGGTGATGCGCGTGTCGCGCAGCCTCCGCGCCGCCGACACCTGGGACCCCGCGTGGACGGCGGCGGAGTGTGAGAAGCTCGGCGCCTTGCTCTGGCAGCCGATCGCCCAGGAGATCGCGACGGCCAAGACCGTGGTGATCTCCGCAACGGGCGCGTTCCGTTTCCTGCCCTTTGCGCTCTTGCGGCATGGCGGCAAGTGGCTCGTGGAGGTGGTGCCCGTCGCGAGCGTGACTCACGTGGGTTCGCTGCGGATCGGCGCGGGACGCTTCGCGATGCAGGGGCCGGCTGCCTTGCTCGTGGGCAACCCCGACGGCAGCCTGCCGGGCGCCGAAGACGAGGTGATCACCATCCAGAAGCTCCTGCCCGGCGCCACCACGCTGGTGCGCGACCAGGGCACCCGGGGCGCGGTGCTCGGCGCCTGCGGCGGAAAGGGCCTGGTGCACCTCGCCACCCACGGCGTGCTCGACCCCGACGTGCCGGATCGTTCCCACATCGTGCTCACCGGCTACCCCGACCTCGCGGGTCGCCTCGGCTACCAGGAGATCCCGGCGCTGGGCCCGTGGATCGACCAGGCGCGCCTCGTCGTTCTCTCCGCCTGCGAGTCGGGCCTGCCGGTCGACAAGCCGGGAGGCGACGGCGTGCCGCGGGTGGGCATCAACGGCCTCGCCGCGCAGTTCCGCCGGGCGGGCGTCGAGACGCTCATCGCCTCGTTGTGGAGCGTGTCCGACGCGGGGACGATGGCCTTGATGAGCGAGCTCTACCGTCGCCTCGCGGCGGGCGACGACATCGCGCGGGCGATGCAGAACGCCCAGCTCTCCATGCTGCGCGACCCGGGCCTGGCGCACCCCTACTTCTGGGCGCCCTTCGTGGTCTTCGGGGACTGGCGGTGATCTTCTTCCTCGGGTGCGGGGCGGAGGTGGACGACACGGCGCGTCGCAAGGAGGGCGACCCCGCCGACACCGCTGATACCGCATCCGCCGAGCCGCGCCTGCTCGACCCGGGGGCCGTCCGCATGACCGCCGAACCCATCGGCACCGCCCCCTCGGGCACGATCCCCGTCTGCGCCGAGGGCAGCGGGGTGATCGAGTTCACGCTCCAGGCCAGCGATCTCGCCCTCGACAGCACCGCTGGCCGTGTGCGTGGGGGCGAGTGTGTGACCGTGGGGGTGCGCTACGCCGGCCCAGTGGGCGAGCCCGCGCTCGTGGGCGAGATGGTCGCCCTCGACGGGGGAGGGGAGAGCTTCGAGTTCCCCGTTTCCGGCGCGATCCTTCATCGCGATCTCCCCGAGGCCGACTGGACCACCGATCTCTGGGGCACCTGGGCCCTCGTCGAGCTCCCGAGCGCGCCCTTTCCCGACGGCAACGCCAGTTACAGCGACAGCTCGGTGCTCGTCTGGCGGCCGCTCCACCCCGACAATGACGGCCCCGTCGACGTGGTGACCCACTTCCACGGCCACAACGCGCACCTGTCGGAAGTGCTCGAGACCATGCGGCTGCGCGAGCAGGTTTCGGCATCTGGTCGCGACGCCATCTTCATCGTCCCGCAGGGCCCCTACGAGGCCGCCGACAGCGACTTTGGTCGCCTCGACGAGCCCAGCGGCTTCGCCGCGCTGGTGACCGACGCCCTCGGCCTCGCCTTTCGCGACGAGCAAGTTGATGTCGCGATGTCGGGCCTGACGGTGCTCACCGCTCACTCCGGCGGCTACAACGTCGTCGCCAACGTCATCGAGGACGGCGGCCTCCCCATCGACGCCGTGCACCTCTTCGACGCGCTCTACGCCCGGGACGACACCTTCTTCGACTTCGCGATGTCGGGCGGCACCCTGCGCTCGGTCTACACCTCTGGCGGCGGCACCGACGACGAGAACCTCGCGCTTCGCGAGCGGCTGGAGGACGCCGGCGTCGAGGTGGGCCGCGAGTTTGAACCCGAGAAGATGGCGCGCGTGAGCGTCACCATCGGCGATTCCCCGGCGAGCCACGGCGGCTGCGTGGTGGAAGACCAGGCCTTCGCGCGCTGGTTGGAGGTGTCCGGCCTCCCCATGGGACGCTCCGCCGTGCCCCGGCTCGCGCAGGTCCTGGTGGGCGACGCCGTCGAGCCCGGCGTGCTGGCCTTCGGAGCCGACACGCTCCAGTTCGCGTTCGAGTTCTCCGGCGACGGCGAAACCTGGTCGGAAGAACAGCCATCGTCCGCCACCTTCGTCCGTGCCTTCGGTCCCGGCGTCGAGGCCGCGCCGAGCGACGTGTACGGCGCCACCGGCATCGACTGGCTCATCGTCGATGGCTTCGACCGCACCAGCGGCAGCTACGACCGGCCCACCCACGACTTCGCCGCCCAGGTGGGTATCGCGACCGGGGAGGGCTTCTCCGTCGTCAACCACGAGCGTGTCGACGACCTTGACCTGGGCGACTTCGGCGGCCTCATCTGGCTCCTCGGCGACGAGTCGACCGACGACATCACCTTCACCGCCGGCGAGCAGGACGCGATCCGCGACTACCTCGACCAGGGGGGCAGGATCGTCGTGAGTGGCAGCGAGGTGGGCTACGCCAGCGACGCCGCATTCCTCGACGCCGTGCTGCATGTCGCCTACGTGTCCGACGACGCGGGGAGCAGCGTGGCGGGCGGCTACCGCTTCGGCACCGAGTACGAGGAGGACTACCCCGACGTGCTCTCGGGCAAGACGACGATCTGGCGCTACGACACGGGCGGCGCGGCGGCGGTCGGCCACGACGCGCGCATCGTGGTGGTGGGCTTCGGCCTCGAGAACATCGATGCCGCCTCGCGCGCCGAAGCGGTGCAGGCGCTGACGGGCTGGCTCCGGTGATACACTCGGGCCCCTCGGAGTCGCTACCCGTGCTTGCTCTCCTGCTGCTCGCCTGCTCGGAATCCAAGATCCCGCCCGGATCGCAGCACTTCTCGGTGAAGGTCGAGGCCGACAGCGGCGGCTACACGGAAACCTTCGAGTACTACGTCAGCTTCGACGCCACCTCGGCCACCCTTTTCATCGACGAGTCCGCCTTCGCGCGGGGCACGCTCTCGGGGTGCGAGCTCACCTACCAGTCGGTGGTCTTCGGGCAGTCGCGCGCCGATGGCGACGTGAAGTGGCAGCTCTACGGGCAGGCCAGCATCGAGTCGGCCGAGGGCGACCCCTGCGTCGACGGCGAGGACGACTGGTCCGGCACCGAGTACGCCGAGATCGTCGCGAGTGACGACGAGTCCATCGAGATCGGCACCGAGTACAACATGCTCACCACCGGCAAGTACCTCGGCGACACCGAATGAACGACGGCGGAGGCGTGGCCGGCGCGATCGCCGCGCTCCGCGCCCGGGTGTCGCGACAGGTTCGAGGGAAAGCGGAGGTGGTCGACCTCGCGCTCACCTGCGTGATCGCGGGCGGGCACTTGCTCCTGGAAGACGTGCCCGGCGTGGGCAAGACCACCCTCGCCAACGCGATCGCGCTCGCCATCGGCGGCAGCTTCCGCCGGGTGCAGTTCACCAGCGACATGCTCCCCGCCGACATCCTTGGTTTCGCCGTGCTCGACCAGGGCACGATCAGCTTCCGGCCCGGGCCGATTTTCGCCAACGTCGTGCTCGCCGACGAGCTCAACCGCACCACCCCCCGCACGCAGTCGGCCTTGCTCGAGGCGATGAACGAGGGACAAGTGAGCGCCGACGGGGAAACCCGGCGCCTTCCTGATCCTTTCCTGGTTATCGCCACGCAGAACCCTCACGAGTACCACGGCACCTGGCCGCTCCCCGACAGCCAGCTGGATCGTTTCCTCGTGCGCACGGCGATGGGCTACCCCTCGCGCGAGGCTGAGCGCGACGTGCTCCGGGGGCTGTCGCGACAGGCCGCGTCGGAGGGCGCCGTGCTCGACCCGGCCGGCGTCCGCGCCCTGCGTGAAGCCAACGACCGCGTAGTCGTGCACGCCGAGCTCGAGGACTACGTGCTCGACATCGTGGCCGCCACGCGGGCGGCGCCCGCCTTGTCGCGCGGGGCGAGCACCCGGGGTGCCGAGGCCTTGATCCGCGCTTCTCGCGCCCGGGCGCTGCTCTCCGGTCGCGAGTTCGTCGTGCCGGAAGACGTGCGCAGCATGGTCGTCCCCGTGCTCGCCCACCGTGTCATCCCTCGCGCCGAGACCGGTCCCGACGCAGCCACCACCGCGCTCAGCGGGGTGCTCGCCTCGGTCAAGTCCCCGGTCTAGCCGTTGAAGAACTGGCGGGACTGGTTCGGGCACTACACCGTGGTCCGGCCGACTCGCGAGGGCGTGGCCTACCTCGCGCTGCTGGTGGGCGTGCTCTTCGGTGCCGTGAACACCGGGAACAACCTCGTGTACATCGTGCTCGGGGTCTTGCTGGGGATGTTGGTGGTGGCCAACGTGATCGCCGAGTGGAACTTGCGGGGACTCCAGGTGACACGACGGCTCCCTGGCGAGGCCTTCGCCGGCATCCCGGGGACGGGGGCGCTGGTCTTGCAGAATCCTCGCCGCCGCGGCGCTGCCTACGCCATCGACCTCGAGGCGCTCGACGGCGGGCAGGCCCGCGCTCACGTGGAGTTCTGCGCGCCGGGTGGTCGCGTCGAGATGCCCGCGGCCTTCACCTTCGCCCACCGGGGCGTCGTACCCATGTCGCGACTGCGCGTGGCGAGCGCCTTCCCTTTCGGCCTGGTCCGTCGCTGGCGGGTGGTGGAGGTGCCCGCCGAGGTGCTCGTCTACCCCTCGCCGTTGTCGCGACCGGTGCCCGCGGCCCCGAGCGGCGAGGGTGACGAGCACGCCAGCCGTGGCCGCCCGGGATGGACCGGCGAGTTTGCCGGCTTGCGACCCTGGCGCCCGGGTGATCCCCTCCGGCGAGTGCACTGGCCCTCATCGGCGCGCGCGGGACAGCCCCTGGTCGCCGTGCGCAGCGCTGAAGGCGTGGAGGAGCTGTACCTGCGTCTCGACCCGGCCCTCCGAGGTGAGGCTCGCGAAGACGCCATCCGTCGTCTCGCCGGGCGCGTGGAGGCCCACTTCGCGAGGGGCGACGCGGTGGGGCTCGAGGCCGACGGCGAAACCCTCGAGCCGCGCACCGGGTCGACCTGGCGACGACGGTGTCTCTCCCGGCTCGCCCTGCTGGAGGCGAGGTGACCCCCCTCGCCATCGCCACCCTCGCCGGCTCCATGTGCCTCGCGCTGTCGGGGCCCTTCGGCATCGCCGCCGCCGTCCTCACCGGGCTCGGTGGCATCTGGCGAAACCGCGGCCCTGATCGTCGCGACTTCACGCCCTTCCACCTCGCGGCGCTGGCTCTGTGCGTGGCCCTCGCGGTGGGCTTCGGCATCATTCCCGCGTTCTCGGTGCTCCTCGGCTGGCTGGCCGCCCACCGCCTCGCGGTCTTGCAGTCGCGTACCGATGCGCGCGTGCTCCTGATGCTCATCACCCTGATGGCCCTGGTGGGCTCGGTGGGCACGCTCTCCATCGGTCTCGCCCCGGCGCTCGTGGCCTACGCGCTGGCTACCCCAATCGCCCTGCTCCGCAGCTTCGGTGTGTCGCGACGTCAACTCGAATGGGGGACGGCGCTTGCGACGCTTGTGCTCGCGGCCATCTTCTTCGTGCTCGTGCCGCGGCTCCAGGGCAGCCTCATCTCTGGCTTCGGCGAGGAAGCCGCCGCCGAACGTTTCGCCGACTCGGTGCAACTCGGCGACGAGTTCGACGACCCCGACGCCGACGCGCTGGTGCTTCGCGCCACCCTCTCCACCCGCGACGGCGCCCCGCTCCGTGGTCCGGCCTACTTCCGCGGCCGCGTGCTCGACAGCTTCGATGGGCAAACTTGGCGCGCCTCGGGCAGGGTGGCTCGCGTGTCGTCCGGCGGCTGGGACACCCGCGCCGACATCGTCCTGGAGCCGCTCGCGGGGAGTCTGATCTTTGGTCCCACCGACCTGCTCTACGCCAAGGGCGACCGGGGACCCATCTTGCAGGGCGCCGATGGCAGCTTCGACCACGGCCAGGCCGGTCGGCGCGTGTCGTACTCGGCCTTCAGCCGGGGGCGTGACCTCGACGGCATCGAGTCGAACGTGCGCGGCTACCGGCAACTCCCGACTCTGGACCCCCGGGTGAAGGCCCTGGCCGAGAGCCTTGCGCCCGGGAGCGACGACCCCCGGCAAATCGTGGCGGAGGCCGCGCGCTTCCTGGCCACTGGCTTCCTCTACGACCGCAAGCCCGATGCGCCCACCGGCGACCCGCTCGCCTGGTTCCTCTTCGAGTCTAAGCGAGGACACTGCGAGTACTTCGCCTCGGCGCTCGCGGTCTTGCTCCGCGCGCGCGACGTGCCTGCGCGACTGGCGACGGGGTTCTACTCGGCCGAGTACAGCGAGGTGGGCGGCTACGTCGCGGTGCGCCGCGGCCACGCCCACGCCTGGGTCGAGGTGCCGGTGCCGGGAGGCTGGGCGGTGATCGACGCCACGCCCGTGGGCGACCTGCCCGAGGTGGCCGTGGCGCCCTGGGTTGAAGCACGGGAGGCGGTGCTCGCCGCCTGGCTCGACGTCGTGCTCGACTACGATCTCGGTCGGCAGTTCGAAGGACTCGCGCGCGTGGGTTCGGCCCTCATCGTGCCCAGCGCGGGCGATCCCCTCCGCAGCCAGTCGCGACAGGGTCTGGTTGGGGCCGCCATGGTCATCGTGACGCTCATGCTGTCGGGCACCTTCGCCCGTGGCATCATCTGGCTATTGTCGCGTCCCCCCGGGGCGGCGCACCGTCGCGACGCGGGGCTCCGGGCGCTGGCCGACGCGCGGCGACTGCTCGCGAAGCGGGGTCACCACGTCCCCGAGGCCTTGCCGCCCATCGATGCGGCGGTCTGGCTCCGGGCCCGCGATCCGGCCGCGGCCGAGCCCTTCGAGGCCCTGTCCTGGGCCGTCTACCGCTCACGCTACGGTGGCGATCCGCTCGATGCCCGCGTGATCGCCACGCGCCTCGGCGAGATTCGAGCGGCCCCGCGCTCAACTTCCGGTGGCGCCGTCCGATAGCGGCGGCATGCTTTCCTTGCTCGCGCTCCTCATCGCCGCCTCGCCGAGCGCCGAGGCTGCCCGCATCAAGGACATCGCGTCGGTCTACGGCATCCGCGAGAACGCCCTCACCGGCTTCGGGCTGGTCGTGGGCCTCAACCGCACCGGCGACAGCGCGCAGAACTCCGCCGCCATCCGCGCGCTGAGCAACCGGCTCCAGGGCCTCGGGATGACGCTCTCCGACGACGACATCAAGTCGCGCAACGTCGCGGTGGTGATGGTCACGGCGAAGCTCCCGCCCGGTGCTCGCCCCGGCCAGCGCATCGACGTGACGGTATCGAGCACGGGCGACGCCCGGTCCATCGAGGGCGGCGTGCTGCTGCTCACGACGCTCGTTGCCGCGAACCTAGAGGACTACGGCACCGCCCAGGGGCCCGTCATCGTGGGTGGCTACTCGGTGATGTCGGGCGGCAACCAGACGGTGAAGAACCACCCCACGGTGGGCATCGTCACTCGGGGTGGCATGGTGGAGCGCGAGGTGCCGAACCAGCTGAAACTCAGTGAGCAGGGCAGCTTCGAGTTCGTGCTCAATGAGCCCGACCTCACCAACGCCGCGCGCCTGGCCACCGTGGTCAACGCGCGCTTTGGTGACGACACCGCCATCGCCATCGACCAGGGCATGGTGCGCCTCTTGGTCCCCGACGCCTACCTCGGGCGCCAGGCCGAGTTCCTCGCCACCGCCGAGCTGCTCGACGTCGCCCTCGACCACGTGTCGCGGGTCGTCGTCAACGAGCGCACCGGCACGGTGGTGATGGGGGCGGACATCCTCCTGTCGCCGGTGGCCGTCGCCCACGGCAGCCTGTCCATCGAGGTGAGCCACCGGGTCGACGCGAGTCAGCCGAACATGCTCGCCGCCGGCCAGACCGCGCTCATCGAGAACACCAACGTCGCGGTCCGCGAAGAGTCGGGCGAGGTGACGCTGTTGCGCGGCGCCACGGTGGGCGACGTGGTGGGTGCGCTCAACGCGATGGGCGTGACACCGCGCGACCTCATCGTGATTCTCCAGTCCATGCGCGCGGCCGGCGGCCTGCACGCGGAGATCGAGGTGATGTGATGGGGGTCGACGCGCTCTCCAGCATCTCGCGCATCACCGGTCCCGACGGGCGCATCGCCGACAAGGGCGCCGAGGCCGCCGAGGAGTTCGAGGCCTACATGGTGACGATGCTCGCGCGCGAGCTGCGCTCCTCGGTCGAGAGCTTCTCCACCGGCGTGATGGGCACCTTCGGTGACTTGTTCGACCAGGAAATCGGGCGTCGCGTGGCGGAGACCGGGGGTTTCGGGCTCCAGGACGCCATCGCGGGGGCTCTGGAAGCACGCGGCCAGCCGCGTCCCTCGCTCCCCTCCGCCCTCCCGTCACCGGGTGACGCCCCCACGCTCGTCGAGGGCCTCGGCCGAGTGACCAGCCGCTTCGGCCTCCGCGCCGACCCCTTCACCGGCCAGCACCGCGAGCACCACGGGCTCGACATCGCGGCGCCCTCGGGCAGCCCCATTCACGCCGCCGCCGAGGGCGTGGTGCGCTACGCCGGGAAACGAGGTGGCTACGGCAACGTGGTGATCCTGCAGCACACCGACGGCACCGAGACCCGCTACGCCCATTGTCGCGACCTGAACGTGAAGGTGGGCGAGCGTGTGGAGCGAGGCGCCACCGTGGCCACCGTGGGATCCACGGGTCGTTCCACCGGCCCACACCTGCACTTCGAAGTGCGTCGCGACGGCGAGGTGGTCGACCCGGCGGAATGGTTGTCCCGCGAAAAAACCGCTCAAGTGATCGACACCCCGACCGAATCGGCACCCGAGAGGTGAGTCGTGAAGGTCCAGTCCCCGACAGTCGCCCCCGCCGCCCCGCTCACCTACGGTCGCATCGCGCGCCCTCCGGTGAGCACCGGGCCTGCCAGCGCGGTGAGCGTCGACTCGAGCCCCTTCCTCGCCCAGCTTGGCGCCGCCGCGCGCGCCAACCCGCACGGTGACATCCGGCCCGACGTGGTGGCCCAGGCCAAGGCCGACATCGCCAGCGGTCGGCTCGGCAGCCCAGAAGACATGGAGCGCACCATCGACCGTTTCCTGATGGAGCTCGGGTGAACCCCCTCGAGGCGCTGCTCGCGGCCGCCGAGGCGCAGGTCGCCGCCGCCCGCACCGCCAACGCCCCGGCGCTCGCCGCCGCCACCGAGGCCCGCGTGGCCGCGATGGCGGCGATCGACATTGATGCCATCCGTCGCGACCCGGCCGCTCGCCTGCTGGCCGGCGGCGTGGCCCGGAAGGTGCGCGCGCTCGACCTTCGCCTGCGCGCTTGCGGCGAGACGGTCCTCGCCGCGTTCGGCAGCGCCGACCGCAAGGCCGGGCCCGCGACCTACGGCCGCCGCGGCCAGTACCGGGGGGCCTAGGTGGGCCTGCTCGACGCCCTCAACACCGGCGCCCGGGGTCTCGCCGTCGCGAGCGCGGGTATTAATGTCACCACGCAGAACGTGACGGGCGCAGGCACAGAGGGCTATTCCCGCCGCACGCTCCGCACGACGCAGCTCGACCCGATCAACCAGCAGGGGCTGTGGATCGGGCAGGGCGCTACCGCCTCCTCCGTGGCCCGCAGCGCCGATCGTCTGCTCGGGGTCCGCCTGGTCGATGCCACCGGCGCCGAGGGCGCCGCCACCACGCTCAACGACAGCCTCAAGGTCGTGGAGAGCTGGTTCGGCACCGGCGCCACCACCGGCCTCGCCGAGGCCCTCGACGGCTGGTTCGACGCCCTGGGCCAGGCCACGGCCGACCCGTCTGACACCACGCTGCGCCGGTCGGTGGTCACCTCCGCCGAGGGGCTCGCGGCGGTGGTGTCTCGGATCGCCACCGGCCTCGACGACAGCATCAGCACCTTCGAGGAGCAGCTCTCGAGCGGCGTCGACGAGGTGAACAGCATGCTCGCCGAGGTGGCCTCGCTCAACGCCGCGATTGGCAAGTCCGGCGCCACGACTGGCCCGGCCGACCTGCTCGACCGTCGCGACCAGCTCCTGGTGGAGTTGGCCAACCGGTGTGGCGTCACCGCGGACTTGCGCGCCGACGGCCAGGCCGTGGTGATGGTCGGCGGACACGCCGTGGTGTCCGGCCCGGAAGCTCGAGCCCTGGTGGCATCGACCGACGACGAGGGCCGCGTGGCCGTACACGTGACGGTCGACGAGGGTGAGCTCGATGTCACCCCGGTCCTCGGCGGCCAGATGGGTGGGCTGGTGAGCGCCCGCGAGCTGGCCGAGGGCTGGGTTGACGATCTCGACGAGTTTGCCTACAGCTTCGCCACGGCCGTCAACACGCAGCACGCGGCCGGCTACGACACGAGCGGCGCGGCGGGAGGCGACCTGTTCATGGCGCCCAGCGCCACAGCCGGTGCCGCCATGGCGATGGCGGTGGACCCGAGCCTCGCCGAGGCCCCCGACTTGCTGGCGTTCGCCGGCGCGGCGACGGCCCTGGCCGGCGACGGCGACAACCTCGAAGCCATGCTCGAGTTCGAAGACGACACCACCACCTTTGCCGGCCGCACCTCGCGCGCTGTGCTGTCTGGCGTGGTGGCCGACGTGGGATCGGCGGTGGCCGCAGCGGAGGCCGAGGCCGAGGCGGAGTCCGCTCGCCTCAGTGACATCCAGACGATGCGCGACTCGATCTCCGGGGTCGATACCGACGAGGAGGCCACGCACCTGCTCGAGTACCAGGCCGCCTACCGCGCCGCCGCGCGCGTAGTGAGCGCCGCCGACGAGCTGCTCCGGCAGCTCCTGGCCATCGGAGGCTAACGATGCGCGTCACCCAGTCCGGCACGTGGACCATGGTTCGTGCGAACCTGAGCACGATCTTGTCCGACACGCGGAAGGTGGAAGAACAGGCGGTCACCGGTCTCTTGATGAACCGGGCCTCCGACTCGCCCGAGCTGCGGGCCCAGGTCGACGCGCTCTCCGCCGCCGTGGCCGACCAGTCGGTGTACGAGCGCAACGCCACGCAGGCGATGTCGGCCCTCGACACGATGGACAGCTCCCTTTCCCGCGCGCATGACGCGCTCGCGCGAGCGCGGGAGATCGCCATCCAGATGGCCGGCGACACGGTGTCGGCCGACGAGCGGGCACTGGCCGCCGAGGAGATCGGCGCTTTGCGTTCCACGCTGATCGACGCCGCCAACGCGGAGTACGGCGGCCGATACCTATTCGCTGGTACCGCCTACGACAGCCTGCCCTTCGACGACGACGGGAACTACGCCGGGAGCACGGAGGAGCCCTCCACCCGGGTGGGCGAGGACACCTGGGTGGCCACCGGCCGCGACGGCTCGGCCGTCTTCACCGGTGACATCGATGTCTTTGCCGCACTGGCCGACCTACAGGCCGCGCTCGAGAGCGACGACGACACCGGCGTGTCGGACGGGATCACCAACATCGACACCGGCCTCGACCAACTGGTGACGGCCCGCGCCGAGATCGGCAACACCACAAACGTGGCCGAGGATGCGCTCTCGCTCTCGGAGTCACTCAGCGCCGAGTTCCAGACGCGGCTCGACGACCTCGCGGCCGCCGACCCGGCGGAAACCTACACCAAGCTCAGCGAGCTTCGGAGCGCCTACAGCACGGCGCTCCAGGTGGCGGCGAGTGGCAAGAAGCAGGGCCTCTTCGACCTCATCTGAGCGTCTGCAACTCGACGCCCCGCGGCCCCCAAGCCACGGGGCGTCGGCCTTTTTGGCCCCTTCGCGGATCGATTTCAAAGAAAGATCGCCCTGACGCTAATGGCCCGCGAGCCTGGATCCGTCTGTAGGAGTGGGAACGCGAGAAGCGGCCCGAAACCAAAGCAGCAAAAGCTGCACTACCAAGTGGGAGAATCACCATGGCACTCACCGTCAACACGAATGTGGCCGCGAACCGCGCGATGACCCAGCTCGGCAAGGCCGGGCGCGCTCTCAACGGCTCCTTCAGCCGCATCTCGAGCGGTCTCCGCATCGGCAAGGCGGCGGACGACGCGGCCGGCCTCGGCGTGGCCGAGAACCTCAAGGTCGCGGCCAAGTCGGCCAAGGTTGCCCAGCGCAACATCGGCGACGGGGTGAGCATGATCGCCGTGGCGGAAGGTGCCACCAGCGAAGTCTCCAACATGCTTGGCCGTATGCGTGAGCTTGCGGTGCAGAGCGCCTCGGAAACCCTCGGCGACGACGAGCGTGCCTACATCCAGGACGAGTTCGTCGCGCTGGCCGAGGAAGTGGACCGCATCGCCGCCACCACCGAGTTCAACGGGCAAGCGCTCACCGACGGCTCCGCGACCACGTTCGGCGTGCAGGTGGGCATCCACAACACCGCGGACGACCAGGTCGACATCACGATGGGCGACCTCACGGCGGCCACCCTTGGCGTCGACAGCGGCACCCTCGACATGAGCACCTCGGCCGGTGCCTCGTCCGCCCTCACCGGCATCGACGCGGCGATCGAGATGGTCAGCGGTTACCGCTCCGACTACGGTGCCGCCGAGAACCGCCTGGGCAGCGCGCTGAACAACCTGGAGACCTTCGCCGAGAACACGGCGGCCGCCGAGAGCCAGATCCGCGACGCCGACTTCGGCTACGAGTCTGCGGAGCTCGCCAAGAACCAGGTGCTCCAGCAGGCCGGTGTGGCGGTGCTCGCCCAGGCCAAGAGCATGACGCAGAACGTCATCTCGCTCATCCAGTAGGTCGAAACTCCCCCGCCCGGCGGACCGTGAGGGCCGCCGGGTTGCCATTTTTGAAGCACACGCGGAAAAGTCCTCAACTCGCTCTCCGGGCTGCCGAACAGGAAACTGCCAGCCTTGGAGAGATCAAATGGCAATCACCGTCAACACGAACACGGCGGCCAACTCGGCGCTCACCAAGCTGAGCGAGACGTCCCGCCGCCTCAACAAGTCCTTCGAGCGCATCTCGTCCGGTCTCCGCATCGCCCGTGCTGCGGACGACGCCGCCGGACTCGGAGTCGCGGAGAACCTGAAAGTCGCCGCATCGTCCGCGAAGGTCGCCGCCCGCAACATCGGCGACGGCATCTCGATGATCGCGGTGGCGGAAGGGGCCTCCGCCGAGGTGACCAGCATCCTCGGACGCATGCGCGAACTCGCGGTGCAGAGCGCCTCGGAAACGCTCGGCGACGACGAGCGGGCCTACATCCAGGACGAGTACGTCGCCCTGGCCCAGGAGGTGGATCGCATCGCGAACACCACCGAGTTCAACGGCGCGCCGCTCGCGGACGGCACCACCACCACCATCGCGGTGCAGGTGGGCATCCACGCCACCGCCAACGACCAGGTGGATATCACCATGGGCGACCTGCGTGCCACGACGCTCGGCATCGACAGTGGCTCGCTCGACCTGAGCACCTCCGCGGGCGCGTCCGCCGCGCTCGACGTCCTCGACGCCGCCGTCGAGTCCGTCTCTTCCTACCGCTCTGACATGGGCGCGGGTGAAAACCGCCTCAACAGCGCGCTCAACAACCTCGAGGTCTACATCGAGAACACCAAGGCCGCCGAGAGCCAGATCCGCGACGCGGACTTCGGCGAAGAATCGGCCGAATTGTCCAAGATGCAGGTCCTCCAACAGGCGGGCGTGGCGGTCCTCGCCCAGGCGAAGCAGCTGCCGCAGTCGGTCACCCAGCTCCTCCAGAGCTAGTCCGACAATCGCTGACCCATCGTCCCGCCTCCACGGACCTCCGTGGGGGCGGGCGTATGTGTCTGACCACAGCTGAATAATATACGTAGTTAGTCTTCAGTTCTGCGGGTGCCCATCCGATCCTGTGTCCGAGGTAGCTCGCCGTGCCCATCACCGTTGGCGGCATCGTCTCCGGCATCGATACCGATTCGCTGATCGACAAGTTGGTCGCGGCGGCGAGCGTACCGATGACGGTGATGCAGGAAGATGTCGACGAGCTCGAGGAACTCGACGACAGCTACGACGAGATTGCCACGCTCATCGAGACTGCGAAGACCGCGCTCGAGGCCATCGACAGTACAGCGGACATGCGCGCCGCGACGGGGACCAGCTCCGACGAGGACGCGGTGGCGGTCACCACGGACGGCACGGCGGTGACGGGTCGCTACAGCATCGAGGTGAGCGCAATCGCCGCCTCGGAAACAGAGGTGTCACAGGCCTACGCCGACAAGTCGAGCACCGGGGTTGTGCCCGAGGGCACGCTGTCGATCACCTATGCGGGCACGACGACCGCGCTCACCATCGACAGCACCAACTCCTCCCTCGAAGACATCGCCGATCTCATCAACGAGAACATCAGCGGCGTGGCGGCGTACATCATGGACACCGGCGACGCGACCTCGCCCTACCGCCTCGTGATCGCCGGACTCGACACCGGGTCCGACAACACGATCACCGTCGACACCAGCGGACTCACCGGCACCACCGGGACGGTTCCGAGCTTCACCGAGACGAGCACCGCGACCGACGCCACGCTCACGGTCAATGGCATTACGGTCACTCATGCCGACAACGACGTGGACGGCGTGATCGAGGGCATCACCTTCAACATCAACGAGGTCACCACCTCGCCGGTGACGATCGACGTCGACACCGACATCGACACCACGGTGGCCAACATCCAGGGCTTCGTCGACGCCTACAACGCGGTGCGAAAGTACATCAACACGCACCGGGCCTACGACAGCGAGAATAGCATCAAGGGCGAGTTCGTGGGCGAGAGCCTCGTCGTCAACATGATGCGCTCGATGCAAACGGCGGTGTCGAGCGCGTACAGCACGGGCAGCACCTACACCTCGCTGGCGTCGATTGGCTTCGAGACGCAGCAGGACGGCACCATCGAGCTCGACACCGACGCGCTCGAGGCCGCGCTCGAGGCGGCCCCCGGCGAGGTTGGCCAGCTGTTCGAGACGGACAGCGACGGCTTCGGCGACGCCTTCAAGGCGGTGATCGAGATGTACGCCGACGAGGACGAGGGTTTCATCGCCACCCGGCAAGAGGCGATCAACGACCAGATCGACGTACTCGAGGAAGACATCGAGGACTTCGAGACTCGGATGGAGGCCTACGAGGCGCGCCTGCAGCAGCAATTTCTCGCCATGGAACTGGCGATGGCTGAGATGCAGGATGCCGCCGCGCAGCTGGAGGCATTGTTGCCTTCATCTAGCAGCAGCGATGACGATGAGTAGGGGAGGTCACGATGAAAGGAATCGCTCAATACCAGACCAACCGAGTCCACGGCGCCACGCCCGGCGAGCTGGTGGTCTTGCTCCTCGAGACGGCGGGAACGCGCCTCGGCGCGGCGCGCGAGCACATGGAGGTCGGCCGTCGCATGGCCTGGATCGCCGAGCTCGCGAAGGTGCGTCCGATCTACCTCGAGCTGATGCTCGCGCTCGATCACACCACTGCGCCGGAACTCACCCGGAACCTGCATGTCACTTACGCCTGGGCCATCCAGCGCCTCGGCGAGCTGGGCAAGACGGGTGACGTCGGTGGCACCGAGGCCCTGCTCCGGGTGAACAACACCTTGCTCGACGCCTTCCGCCAGGTCGTGATCGCCGGGGCCGACGCCGAGGCCGAACCCGTGGCCGCGCCGTGAGCGATCCGGTCGAGGCCCTGGTCGCCCGCGTCGATCACCTCGCGTGGTCGTGGACGCAAGGTGCCCGCGTCCGGCCGGCCGAGCTCAGGCGAGTGATGGACGAGGTCCACGCCCTCGCGGCGTCGTCGTCGCCCGACGTCGTGGAGCGGCTCATCGGCCGAGTGCGGCACCTGTCGGACGCCCTGGCCAAGGCACGCTTGCGCGCCGAGAGTGAGCTCACCGCGATCCCGGCCCGGCGCCGGGCCATCCGCGCGCAGCTCCAGCCCAAGTTCGTGGCGCCCGGCACCCGGATGCGGAAGCGGGCCTAGGGAGGAATCATGTTGCTTTTCACCTATGCCCTCGCTGCCGAGCCCGCTGTCACCGAGGTGGCTGTGGGCTTCGCCGCGAACGGGGAGGCGGTGTTTCAGGATGGCCTCAAGCGCGTGTACGAAGACATCGGGGGCAGCGTTGGCGGCGAAATCATGGTCTCGGCGCGCACCCGGTGGCCCGTCGAGATCTCACTCGAGGGTGGATTTCGCGAGCTGGCGGGCACCCGGGAGGGCGGCACGGCGGCCACGGCGCTGTGGTACGCCCCGGTGAGCGCGCTAGTGTCCGCACGTTACGACGCTGGGCGGATGGCGCTCCTGGCGGGCGCTGGACCCTCCTGGGTGATGTACGGCGAGAGCACAGGCGAAGTGCTCGACACCGAACGCTCCGACAGCGGCGCGCGTCCCGGGCTCTTGTTCGAGGCGAGCGGACGCTGGCACACGGACTGGATTCGTCCCACGCTGCACCACCCTGGGGAAGGTCCGCGGGGCCTGGACGTGTTCGTGGCGCTCGGCTACCGCTACAGCGATGTCAACGACGCGGCGCGCGAGGCCAACACCTGCATGGAAGCGCCCTGCGGCATCGACCTGTCGGCCGCCCGCGTGTCGGCCGGCCTGGCGTTGAGGCTCTAGTGAGCCTGGGCGGCGTCCTCCTCCTCGTCGCGGGCCTGGCCACGGCCGAAGGGGCGGAACCTGTGCGCCTGGTGGCCTCCCCGTCGGCGGTGGTGGAGGTCTTGCCTGCGCAACATGGCCGGGTGGACGTGCTGGTGCACGAGAACACCGAGGACCTTCGGGTACAGCTGCGGGCACTGAAGCACGCGGCCGTGCGCGATGCCCGGGCCATCGACACCGGCGGCGACTGGGTCCTGAGCTTCTACATGCGCGACGGCGCCACCACGTTGGAACTCGTCGGCACGCCGGGGACCGTGGTGCTGGTGCCGGTCCGGACGACGAACCCGACCACAACGATCGAGCCCCTCGACGCGGCAGCCGCCCTCGCCGAGGTCCCGCGGCCGCTGGTATGCCGGGCGGACGAGGTTGCGCTGTCGCCCTTGCCCACCGGGGAAACGCGGTGGGCCGACGCCGCTCTCCACCCGGCGCCGATGGTCCCCACCTGGGGAACGGCCGAGGTGCACGAGGCGAGCTGGGCGATGGTCGACGAGGCGCGAAGTGCACTCTCGCGGCCGGGGGCGCCTCGCGGAAAGCTGCTTTATCGGCTCGGCGCCTTGCATCGCGAGCTCGGCCATGCGCGCGAGGCGGCCTGGTACTTCGGCGAGGCGGCAGGTACTGAAGGCATCGCCGCACCCGACGCGGCGGCGGCGCTCATGCAGCGGGCTCGCTCGCTCCTGCTGGTGGGGGCGTACCCGGCGGCCGCCAATGTTGCTCGCCTCGCGATGAGGCGCGGTGCGCCCCCCGAGATGGTGCTCCACGCGGTCACCCTCGCGGCGTGGCTTGGCCGGGCGCCCGAGGCCCCGGGGCTGGGGCGCGCGCTCGCGGGGTCGGCCACCACCATCGAGTCGCGCGTGCTCGCCGCCGTTGTACTCGGGGGCGGCGGCTGCACCGCCGAGGCCCTCGAACTCCTTCGCCCGGTGGCCCGTCGGGTGGCCCCCGCGCGCCGAGACGAGGCGCAGCTCTTCCTCGCCGACCTGTTGTACCGGCACGGCGAGTTGGACGGCGCCGCGGCGCTGCTCGGCAACGTGGATAGTCGCAAGCTCGATGGCGAACGACTCGCCGTGTGGCGGCAACGCGGTCGCCTCGGGACCATGGCTCGCCTCGCGCCCACCGGGTGGGCCGCCTACCTGCCCGACCTCCGTCACGACGCCACCTTGGGTGGGGCTGCGTCGATGGACGCGCTGCACGTGCTGGCACAAGTGTACGTGGCCACGGGCGAGGATCGCGAGGCCATCGGCGCATGGACCGAGCTCCTACGTCGCGACGAGTCGCGGGTGGACGGCGTGGCGGGTGCTCGCCTCGCGACGGCATGGGCACGGCGCTCCGCCCAGTTGATCGACGCGGAGCGCGAGGGCGACGCGCTCCTGCTCCATCGAGGCGCGTGGAATGACGGGCTGGCGGTCCACCTCGACGATTTGTCGCCGCTCGCCGCCGTCGCCCGCGGCTACACATCCCTCGGGTTCACCGATCAGGCGCTCCACGCCTGGAAGACCATCGCCACCACCGAGGAGGCCCGAGGTCGCGACAGCGCTGCGGCCGTGCACGAGCTGGCGGCGCTCTACGTCACCACCGGAGCGCTCGGCGATGCCCGCGACAGCATCCGCTGGTTGCGTCGCCGCCCCTACGGCAAGGCTCACGCCCAGGAGCTCGACACGCTCGAGCTGGCGGCGCGAGGGGAGGCCCCAGGGCAGGTGAGCGCGGCCACGGGCTGCGCGGGGGTGGCGCCGGAGCGCTCCGCACTGTGCGCGGCGCTGGCGGGCGAAGCCGAGGCGCAGAAGGCCTTCGATGCCACGCTGGCGAAGAAAAGATTCGCGAGCCGCTAAACATCTCCCGGGCCTGACCGAAGAGTGAATTGGAGGTTCTCTCCATGTCACCAACCGGCGGACTCAAACTCTTCGACGGCCTCTACACGGGGCTCGAGAACGTGCTCGACCTGCGTCGTGCCCAGCACGCCGTGGGTGCTTCGAACCTCGCGAACGCCAACACCCCTGGCTACCTGGCGAAGGAAGTTCCTTTCGACGCCCTCTTGCTCGAGGTCATGGACCTTCCCATCGGCGGCGAGTCGGTGTCGCCCGAGGCACGCGTGATGGAGACGATGAGCGAGGTGGCCGCGCCCGAGGCCTCGCTCGACGGGAACTCGGTGAACGCGGAGACCGAGGCCACGCGGCTCATGGAAAACCGGGTGATGTACGAGGCGGTGGCTGGCGGGCTCTCCCGCAGGCTTGCCATGCTTCGCTTCGCCGCTTCCGACGGGAAGATGTAATGGCTGATATTCTCGATACCTTTTCCATCGCGTCGAGTGGCCTCGCCGCCGAGCGCGTCCGGTTGCAGTCCATCGCCTCGAACATGGCCAATGCGCGCACCACGCGCACACCCGAGGGCGGTCCCTACCAGCGGCAGGTGCCGGTCTTCCAGGCAGAGCTCATCGATCCCTTCGGCGAGTCACTCGACGCGGCCACGAGCCGCGTCCGGGTGGACGAGGTGAAGAGAGACGAGCGGCCGCCTGTGCTCGTGCACGACCCGACTCACCCCGACGCGGGGCCCGACGGCATGGTGGCCTACCCGGACATCAACGTGCTGGAGGAGATGGTCGACATGATGACCGCCCAGCGTGCCTACGAGGCCAACGCGAACGTGGTGGAGGCCACCCGCGACATGGCCATGACCGCCATCGGGATCGGGAGGTAGCGATGATCAAGGGCATCGGCAGCGGTGTTGGCGGGCTCGAAGAAGCGCTCGCCCAGGCCGCGAAGAAACAGAAGGCGCACGGCACCGAGGAGGCAGCTGGCGCCGACTTCGGGAGCAACCTCACCAGCGCTGTCCAGTCGGTGGAAAACCAGGCCGCCCAGGGCGACCAGTCCCTCTACCGCGTGGCGAGCGGACAGGATGCCGACCTCGCCGGGATGATGATCGCCCTCGAGGAAGCCAACATCGGCCTCCGCGCCATGGCGAGCGTGAGGGACAAGGTCGTCGAGGCGTACCAACAAATCTGGAATATGCCGATCTGATTGTTGGAGGGGGGAAACCCGCACGTTGTTGGTTTTGAGGTGGGAAACCCGCATGGGCGGGTTTCCCACCTACCGCGCCATGCCCTCCGGGCTCCGAGCTGCGCTCTCCGCCCTGCGGCGATGCCCGTGCAGATAGCACGGGCATCGTGGCGCTCTCCCCCCTTCCCTTGACACACCGTCCCTTGGGGGAGGTGGTTGTTGCGACTCGCCGGCTTGGGTGGGGGCTAGAGCCGACGGCGGCGGGCCCAGGGCAGCGCGGCGGCCGCGAGCCCCAGCCACGCGGGCGACAGGCCTGTGCTGCAGCCGCAGGCGGCGTCCGGGGCCTCGCCCAGGTCCAGGCCGCCGTCGTCGTCTTGCGTGGGGGTGCCGTCGCAGAAGCTGTCCACGCAGCCGTAGTTCATCTCGAGGTCGTCCGCGAAGACCGTCTGGGTGGGCTCGTAGATCTGCGTGTGGTAGAGAACCAGGTCCTCGGTGGCCTGGTCGGGGGTGTAGCGGAAGCGCAGGCGGCTCAGGTGGTGGTTCCAGTAGTCGCCGCGGAAGCCGAGCATCGCCACGTCTTCTTCGGTGAGGTTGTAGCCGGTGCAGGGGTTGCAGTCGTAGGGCTGGCCGGCGTACTCGACCGTCCAAGCGCCGGTTTTCTCCGCCTCCCAGCTCTCCACGAAGTGGTCCTCGTAGAAGGTGTCGAAGTCCTCGGACGCGGCATCGCCCCAGATGCACCGGTCGGGCACGTCGAACTCGGTGTAGTTCGCGAGGCCCACCTTGCCGTCCCCCACGTCGTTGAGCGCGTAGATGACCATGTCCTGCACGCCCGGCGAGTTGAGCGTGGCGAGGCGGATGGGAATGGCGAAGATGTCGCTCTCGTAGGAGATCTGCAGCGGCGACAACGGCAGGCCGTTGGCCTCTGCCGCCTCGTCGGCCACCTTGGCGGTGAGGAAGTAGCTGCCCGCGTCGATGTACTCGGCGAGGCGCTCGTCGGCGCCGGCCGGCAGGAAGAAGCCCTTCTGGTCGAGGTAGTCCTGGAGGCCAGACGACTCGGTGGAGGAGAGGATCGTCACCTCGTACTCGCCCACCAGGTAGTTCGCCTCCACCTCCACGTCGCTGTCGCTGTCACTGTCGGTGTCGCTGTCCGACTCCCCGGCGTCGAGGGCGTAGTTGCCGCTGTCCTGCGGGCAGCCGGCGTCGTTCACGTGCATGGGCGCCGAGTAGGCGTTCAGGCGCGCGAAGATGTCGGCGTCGAGCGTCTGGATCTCGTCTTGCTCCAGGATCGTCGACACGGGCAGCACCAGCGCAAAGGACTGCTTGTCGCCATAGGGATTGATCGACACCGAGAAGGTGGTGCGGTTGTCCTGGCGCACGATGGCCACCTGGGCCACGTCGAAGGACAACTGCGAGGGGGTCCCGGTCGCGACGGTGGGGCACGCGTCGGCGGGCGTGGCGAGGAAGAGGAGCGGAAGCATGGCGAAGCGTACACCGCCTTCGGCTCACTCGCCGAGATCAACCACTCTCCCCGGTCCGATGACCGACGCCACGCAGGACAGCTCGCCGGGCGCGAGCAGATCGTCGTGCACCACGACGTAGCGGATACCCCAGCTTTTCAGCTGCTCGATCCCCTCAGCGGGGCCTTGGACCGTGTCCTGGACCAGCCAGGCCTGCAAGGGCGGGTGGCCGTCGCGCGACACCGTGTGTGTCCGAGGGTCGTCGAGGCAGGCCATGAGCCCCTGGTAGGTGGCGTTCTCGCGCCAGGGGCGCGGCAAGAACACGTTGAGCGTGTAGGGCACCTCGCGACCGTGCACCGCCTGGAGCCCGAGCCACTGCCGGTTCCGGTCGCGGTACTCCGGCGGGAAATCCCAGCGTCCCCCGGGCTCTGGGAGCACGTCAGGATCCGCCACCGACGCGGTTGCCAGCGAGCCACTGGCCGGTGATACAAACCATGTATCAGCGAGTACCGCTGCCGACGCCGCCATCGCCAGCCGAGGCCGCTTCCCCAGCGCTGAGGCCGCTGCGGCCAGGACGAGGAGGGGGAGGATCGTGAGGCGATAGGGGTGGTGTACACCGCGGAAGGGTGAGCCCGGGATGTACAGCAAGGCCGCGGGCAAGGGCACGATCTGCCCGCCCACGCGCACCGGCTTGCTGTCGACGTGAAGCGTCGGCCCGAGAGCGAGGATCCCGGCGAGCAGCGCCGCCTTCCACCAGCGGCGCAGGCCTGGGAGGGCCGCGAGCATCGCCGCGACGCCGAGGTAGGCCACGTGCCGGATGCCGTGGTTCCCCCGGGCTCGGAGGTCTGGGTAGAAGTGATCGCCAGGCATGACGAAGCTCAACAGATCGTTGGCCGGGAGGTACACCCAGTCCCAGCCTGGGGCGCTCTCGGCGCGGATGAGACTGTCAGGTTGGTGCAGCGAGAACCAAGTTGCGAACAAGTTGGGTGCGGCGGCGATCGTCGTGATTGCGCCCACGCTGATACATCGTTGGAGTATCACTTGTATCGGCGCGCCGCACGACAGCGCCGCCATGAGCACCACCACCGCGCCGAAGAGTCCGTAGTAGCCGTTGGCCCAGCCGAGCCAGCCCCAGGCGAGCGCGGGCACCACCCAGCCGCCCCGCCCGTCGAGGTAGCGGAGCATCCCGAGGAAGAGGAGGGGGAAGGGGAAGAGATGGAAATACTCGCTCACCCCCGAGTGCACCAGGCCGAGGGCGAAGGGCGAGGCGCCGAAGATGACGGCGGCGAGCCAGCCTCCCGCGCGGCCACCGCCGAGCGACCGTCCCATCGCGTAGGCGGCCAGCATCGCCGCCCAGAGCTGGGCGATCACCCCGAGGGCGTAGGCCACGGGTGCCCCGGCCACGAGCTGCACAGGGAGTGACAAGATGGCGCCGAGGGTATCGGGAAACCAGAGGCTTCCCGACTCGGGAATGCCGAACTGGGTGGCATGCAGGGGGAGATCCCCGCGCCGCAGCTCGTCGAGCACCCACCAGTAGCCGTGAAGGTGCTCGTAGGCGTCGGACTGGGGGTGTCCCGGGATGGCCGTGCCGAGCTGGATGACCGCCGGCCAGGTGGAGATGAGCGCCACGAGGAGCATGCCGAGGGCCGCCGGGACGTGGGCGCGGAGGGGCGTCACGAGGCGGGGTTTAGCGCGGTGGGGTCACGGCGGGGCGCCTCCTGCCGTCAAGGTCATCCCCCCCAAAATCGGACACTCGGCCTAGTCATCCTACAAAAAATAGGACTCGGGCGACACCTTTTGGCACCGAACAGGGTCTCCGGTCGGGGTCGAATCGAAATTATCGGCGTTCGCTGGTTGGGGCGCCTGGCGACCCTGGGCTCCGAGTCCTATTTTTTCCCCCATGACTAGCGCTGGTGTCCTAGTTCGAAGGGCATGACCTCGCCGGCGGCGCCGATCGCCGCGCCGCGCGCCCGTCGCCGAGTTGCCCCGCCACGTTCCCACCGGTAAAATGCCCGAGGTGATGCTTCTTCTTGCCGCCCTCGCCGCCGCTGCCGAGCCGCGGGTGTTGCTGTACACAATGGGCGTGGGCGACGAGCTGCTCGGCCGCTGGGGGCACGCCGCCCTGTGCATCGTCCCTCGCGACTCGACCGTCGGTCCCTGCTACGACTATGGCTATACCGACTACTCCTCCACCTTCGGGGTGATCTGGGAGTTCTACCGCTCGGAAGGCAAGTACTGGGGGGAAACAGAGAACCTCCCGCTCCTCGTGAAGCGATTCCGCAATCGCGATCAGGACATCTGGTACCAGGAGCTGCGCCTCGCTCCGGGCGAGGCCGACAAGCTCGCGGTACGCCTGTCGGAGAGCGTCGAAGGCGACGACAAGTACTACATCTACCACCACTTTCACGACAACTGCTCCACGCGCGTTCGCGACTTCATCGACGAGGCCACGGATGGTGCCCTGCGTCGTGACAGCGATACACCGGAGGGCGCGACCTACCGATCCATGGCCGAGCTCGGCCTCTCTGGCTTCTGGCCCCTGCAGGTGGCGCTCGAGTTGGGACTCGGCCGCGAAGCCGATCGGCACACCACGCCGTGGCAGCGCATGCTCCACCCCGACGAGCTGCGTGCGCAAGTGGCGTCGCGCCTGGGCGCCGAGCCGCGAGTGATCTACACCCGCAAGGGACCGTCCCCCGTCGACCAGTCGCACCAGGGCCGCTGGATGGTGGGCGGGACGGGGCTGGTTCTCGGGGGCCTGGTGGCGGGGCTCAACCGGACAGATGCGCGCGCCGCCGCCTTCATCGCGGGGCTGGCTGCCGGTCTCCCCGGCCTTGTGTTCTGGCTGTCCGCTTGCATCACCGCCTTGAGCGAGCTGCGCTGGAACGAGGTGCTCCTGTGCCTGCTCCCCGTCGACCTCGCTCTGCCCTGGCTTCCGCGTGCCGACCGGTACGCGGAGCTGCGCCTCCTCGGGCTCGCGCTCGTGGCTGTCCTCTGGGCTACGGGGGTGCTCGTCCAGCCGCTCGGTCCCGTGCTACTTCTCGCGGCCGCCCCGCTCGCCGCGTGGCGTTGGTTCCGTCCTGCCCGGAGTCCCCAGTGAGCTTCTTTTTCCTCGCCTGCGCGGCCCCCGACACGGAGTCGGCGAGCTCGGTCAACGACACCGCCCACGACAGCGGCGAGGTTGAAGAAGGCCCCCAGCCAGCCCCGCTCGCAGCGCTCTCCTCGGGGGAGTGCCCGTCGCTCGAGGCTAGCGGCACGTCGAGCTTCCTCAGCAGCGGGGTGGAGCGCAGCGTCACGGTCATCGTCCCGAGCACGCCCGCCGCCGACATGCCGCTCTACTTCTTCTTTCACGGCCTCGACGACCCGAGCGCCACCGACCATCCCGGCGCCAGCTGGTCGAGCCAGCTCGACGTGCAGTCCCTCGCCGACGACACCGGCACGGTCTGGGTCTTCGCCGACTCCCCCATCCAGAACATGTACGGCTACGAGTTCTACCTGTGGAACCTGGAAACCACCGGCAACCTCGACCTTGTGCTCTACGACGACCTGCGCAGCTGCGTGGCTGAAAACCTCGATGTCGACCTGTCCCGCGCCTCGGCGATGGGCTTCTCGGGCGGCGCCCTGTTCACAACGCTCCTCCTCGCCCACCGTGCCGACACGCTCGCCACCGTGGTGCAACTCTCGGGGGGTGCCGACCTCACTGTACCCACCTTCGACGAGCTGCTCGCGCTCTACGCCGAGCCGGCCACCGACCTGCCGGTCTTGCTCACCACGGGCGGCGAAGCCGACGTGTGGCCGAACGAATCGCTCAAGATCGTCGACTTCTACGCCGCCTCCGACACGCTCCAGGGCTACCTCCTCGACGACGGTCACTACGTGGTGCGCTGCAACGACGAGAAGGGGCACTCCGTCAATCGCGCCGACTGGGACCTGGGCGTGAGCTGGCTCCTCGCCCACAGCTTCGGCGGGGCCTCGCCCTTCGCCTCCGCGGGCCTCGGCGACGACGCGGACTGGTGCGCCGAGGCCGAGCTTTCCACGGGCGAGGAGTAGGGGTCGACTTTTATTCGCCGGGGCGACTCAAGCGGCGGAGGCAGTGACCGATGCCAACGACGTAGCCGCCCCCCGCATGGACAACCTAAAGAACCAGCTCAGCGCCTTCTGGAACGGACTCGACGAGTCCCGCAAGCGCATCCTGATGCTGGCCGTTGTCGCGGCCCTGAGCGTGGTGGTGGGCGTCGGTGCCTGGGCGAGCCAGCCGAGCTTCGTGACGCTCTCCCGGGTGAACGACAGCGACGCTCGCGGGGTGGTGACCGACCAGCTCAGCCGCGCAGGGGTTCGCTGGCGTATCGCCGACGACGGGGCCACCATCGAGGTCCGCGAGGAAGACGAGGGGATGGCACGTCGCGAGGCCGCCGGTGAGCACGGGCTGGTGGGCATCGACGGGGTTGAGCAGCTCGACCCCTGGGTGACCCCCTTCCAGGAGCAGCTGCACAAGCAACGCATGCTCCAGAACGACCTCGTCAAGGCCATCAACGGCATCGAGGGCGTGGAGAAGAGCACCGTCCACTTGAATATTCGCGCCGCCAGCGACTTCCTGAGCGACCACCGCAGCTCCACCGCCGCCGTCACCGTGCGCAGCGACGAGGGCGTGACGCTCGGCAAGGAGATCGGTCGCTCGATCTCCCGGCTGGTGTCGCACTCCGTGGCGGGCATGACCGAGGCCGAGGTGTCGGTGATCGACCAGCGGACGGGTCGCGCGCTCTGGACCGGCGAGAACGTCGATGAGACCGACGCCGGCGCGTCCGACGCCGCCCAGCGTCGCGGCGAGCGCATCGCCGCGCAGGCCACCGACGCGCTGGTCGCGGTGCTTGGCAGTCCCGAGAAGGTCCGTGTGACGGTGTCGGTCGACCTCACCACCGCCAGCAGCCAGTCCACGGTCAACGCCATCGACCCCGACAGCGCCGCGGCGCTGAAGGAAAAGCTCGAGACGCAGGCGAACGGCAGCAGCAAGCCCGAGGGCGGCGCGGTGGGCGTGGCGTCGAACACGCCCGAGAGCGCGGCGGCGGCCTCGAACAGCTCCACCACGAGCAAGCGCGAGCACGTCGAGACGGCCTACCAGTACACCACCACGCAGACGACCACCGTGCAGCCGGCCGGCGAGGTGAAGCGCCTCAGCGCCGCCGTCTACATCGACCAGGCGGCCGTCGCGGCCCTGGCGACGGCGGGCGGCGTGGAGGAAGCGGCCATGAAGGCCACGCTCACCGAGTCGGTGCGCGCGGCGGTGGGCGCCGACGACAAGCGCGGTGACAGCGTGGTGGTGAGCTTCGTGCCCTTCGCGGAGGTGCCCATGAGCGACGCCGAGATTGGTGCCGCTGGCCTGCCCTGGGAGAGCCTCGCGCAGTCGGCGGTGGCGTTCGCGGCGGTGGTGCTGACCTTCCTCTTCGTGGTCCGCCCGCTGGTTCGGCAGGTGTCCGCGCCGAAGGTCGCGACGACCACCGAGTCCGGCCGGGTGCTCGCCGACATCGGCGACGAGCCGAGCGGCATCGGCCGCAGCGGCGCCGGCGTGGAAGGCGACGACGAGAACGTGATCGACCTCGCCTCCCGCTTGCGGGCCCAGGTCGACGGATTCAAGCACGTGAGCGCCGAGGACGTCAGCCGCCTCGTCAATCGCGAGACCGACAACAGTGCCGAAGTCCTGCGCCGCTGGATGCGCGGGTAGGGGGAGAAACATGGCCGCCGCTCTTGCCCAACGTATCGAAAAGAAGGCGCCGGAGGCACCCGCCCCGAGCCGCCGGACGGTCGCCAACCTGTCTGGTATGGAAAAGGCCGCGATCCTCGTGATGTACCTGCATCACGACACGGCGCGGGAGATCCTGCGGAAGCTCTCGGACGAGGAGGTCAAGAAGCTCGGTATGGCCATCGCCGGCATCTCCGACGTGGCCGACGAAGTGATCGAGTCGGTCGTGGGCGACTTCATCATGTCCTTGCAGTCCGTTTCCCTGGTGCCGTACACCGGACGCACCTACGCGCAGTCGGTTCTGCCGGGACTGGTGGACGAGGGCCGCCGTCACGTCGTGGCGGGCGCCATCCGTCGCCGCGTGGGCTCAGACTTCGCCGAGTTCATCAAGTCGCGGACGCCACAGGCGGTCGCCGCCGTGCTCCGGGACGAACACCCCCAGGTGCAGGCGGTCGCGCTCTTGCGGATGGGCCCCGAGAACGCCTCGCGCGTGCTCTCGAGCCTCGAGCCCGAGCAGCAGTTCGACCTGACCGTCCGGATGGCCAAGGCGGAGCGGGTGTCCGGCGAACTGGCGGACGACGTGGAAGACGCGATCCGCGCCGCCCTCGAAGACCAGGACGACCCGCTGCCCATTGGCGGCCCGCAGTCCACCGCGCGCATCCTCGGGCGCCTGCCCCGCGAGAAGAACCAGGTGGTGATCTCCCGCTTGCGCGACGAAGGAAGCGAGCTCGGCGAGCGACTCCAGCGGCTCATGGTGGTGTTCGAAGACCTGCTGAATCTCGACGACCGCGCCATCCAGGCCCTGCTCCGCGTGCTGGAGCGTCCCGACCTGGTGATGGCGCTCAAGGGCGCCTCGCCCGAACTGCGCGGACGTTTCCTCAAGAACCTCTCGAGCCGCGCCGCCGCCGACCTGGTCGACGAGATGGAAGTGCTCGGCAACCCTCGCAAGGCGCAGCTCCGGCAGGCGCAGGAGAACGTCACCGCTGCCGCCCAGCGCCTGCACGACGACGGTGTCATCGTGCTCGCCACCGGCAGCGACGAGGACAACTAGGTGTCGGCCTTCGTGGGCTTCGCCCGCCCCCGCAGCAGCTTCGCGCCCGCCGCAACGGCGCGGCCGCCCGGGTTCACGGCGGGAATCGGCGCCCGCGCGGTGTCGATGCCCATCGAGGCGCCGGCGGCGACGCGACAAACGACGGTCGAGCCAGCGGTCGCGGTACCGTCCCCCGAGCCCGTCGTGGTGTCAGCGGCCGAAGCCGAGTTCTCGGCCAATGAGGCCCTGCGCGCCCGCGAACACCAGATGCTCGTCGCCGAGCTCGAAGCCGAGCGCAAACGTCTCCGCGACGCTTCGGCGCGCCTCGGGCAACTCGCGGGCGAGCTCACCCGCGTTCGTGGCTCGCTGCTCGCCGAGATGCGAGCCCAGGCCGGCGATGTCTTGCTCGCCGGTGCGCAGGCCCTCGCGACGCGCGCGCTCGTGGCCGACCCCGCGCTCCTCCTGGCGATGGTCGACGAGGCGGTCGCGACCCTCGGTGGCTCGGGTGTCACCGTGCGGGTGAACCCGGTCGACGTGGAGCGGGTGAGCGGGGCCTTCGGTGGCGCGGCGACGGTGATTGCCGACGAGGGCGTGCACGCCGGTTGCATCTGCGAGGGCGCGACGGGGACGATCGACCGCCGATTCGACACGGCCAACGCCGCGCTCGTCGCCGAGACGACCGCGTGGAAGAAGACCGCTTAGTCGAGGGTCGAATGGCGGCGCCCGTCGCCGCGTTGGAAGGGAAGCGCCATGCATCCAGTCCACGCCCGCGCCCTCGCCCCCCTCGCCAGCGCCCTCGTTCACGTGGGTGTGCTCGTCTTCGCCTTCATGGGCGCGTCGCTCCCCGAGCTCGGCCAGGGCGAGGCCGCAGTGGATCTGGGCGGCGACAGCCTCGACGTGGCCTTCGCCGAGCCGGAGCCCGACTTCGGACCGGCGGCCGTGACCATCGTGGGTATTGGCATCGTGGGCGACGAGGCGGCTCCCGTGGTTGCGACGGTGGCCCCGAGCGCGGTGAGGCCGCTCGCCGCGAAGCCGGTGGAGCCCGTGCCGACGCCCGGACCCGCGACGGTCGCGGCCGACGTGCGCGAGTCCGAGCCGGAATCGCGCGCGGCCTTCGAACCAGCGGTGATCGCCCACGCGAAGAAGCAGGGCCAGAGCATCAGCAAGAAGGCGCGCAAACCCTCGGGCAAGGGCACCGTGGAAACCTGCCCGGTCAACGCCGACGACGGTATCGACAGCGTGGCCGAGGGCGAGTGGCGGGTGGAGCGTGACGTGGTGGACTACTACGCCAAGCACGTGAGGGAGCTGATGAAGCTCGGCTCGGTGCGCGTGAACAAGAACGCCGACGGCAAGCCGGACGGATTCCGCGTGGGCCTCGCGAAGTGCTCGCTCTTGCGGGAAGGTGGCCTGCGATCGGGCGACGTGGTGAAGAACGTGAACGGCGTCATGGTTCACGACCTTTTCTCGGCGGTGGGCGCCTACCTCAAGCTCCGTCGCGAGCCGGTGATCGAGGTGGAGGTGGAGCGCAAGGGCAAGCGCGTGACCATGCGCTACGAGATGGTGTAGTGTTGCCAGGGGGGGAATCGCTCGCCGCAGTTCCCCCTACCGGGCCATTCCCTCTTGCCTCCAACCTGCGCTTTCCGGCCTTCGGCGACGCGCGCGCCGTTAGCCCGCGCATCGTGGCCCTCGCCCCTTCCAAGGCCGTCGCCCCGCCGACGCGAGCGACGGGGCTCAACTCCTCGCGCGGCTGACCGAAGGGAGGGCGTGGTCCCTCCAGACACCCTCGGGCTCGAGTCACTCGCCGAGCGCTGGCGTCGCGCGCCGGTCGAGCGCCGCACCGGGCGCGTGGTTGCCGTGCACGGCACGCTGGTGACGGCCGACGTGCCCGGGGCGCGGCTCGGCGAGGTGGTGCAGATCGCCGGGGCCGGTGCCTCGGAGACGGTCGGCTTCAAGGAACGTCACGCCTTGCTCATGCCTTTTGGCGCGCTGGAGGGCGTGCATCACGGCGCGCGCGTGGAGTGCACGGGCGAGATGCCCGTGGCCTGGGTGGGCAACCTGCTCAAGGGGCGGGTGATCGACGGTTTCGGGCAGCCGCTCGACGGCAAGGGTCCGGTTCCCGGGCTCGTCTCGCGACCCCTGCACGCCGCCCCGCCGGACGCTCTGGCGCGGGCGCTCGTACGCGACGCCTTGCCCACGGGCGTCCGGGTGCTCGACGGTTTGCTCACGTTCGGACGCGGACAGCGCGTGGGACTCATGGCCGGCTCCGGCGTAGGTAAGAGCACGTTGATGGGGATGATCGCGCGTCGCTCGGCGGCGGCGGTCAACGTCATCGCGCTGATTGGCGAGCGAGGCCGCGAGGTGCGCGAGTTCCTCGAAGACGTGCTCGGGCCCGAGGGCCTCCGGCGGAGCGTGGTGGTGGTGGTGACCAGCGACAAGGCGCCGGTGTTGCAGCTTCGCGGTGCTTTCCTGGCGATGACCATCGCCGAGCACTTCCGCGACCAGGGCGCCGACGTGATGATGATGGTTGATTCCGTCACGCGCCTGGCGATGGCCCAGCGACAGATCGGCCTTGCCGTGGGGGAACCGCCGACCACGCGGGGCTACACGCCGTCGTGCTTCTCGCTCCTTCCTCGGCTGCTCGAGCGTGCCGGACCGTCCGACCGAGGGAGCATCACCGCGCTCTACACGGTGCTGGTGGACGGCGACGACGTGGAAGCCGACCCGGTGGGCGACGCGGTGCGCGGCATCGTGGACGGGCACGTGGTGCTGTCGCGTCGCATCGCCGCCGAGGGACGATTCCCTGCGGTCGACGTGCTCAGTTCCATCTCACGGGTGCAACAGGTGGTGGTCACCCCCCGGCACTATGAGCTGTCCCGCAAGATGCGGGCGGTGCTCGCGGCGTGGAAGCAGAACGAGGAGCTGGTGCGTCTCGGCGCCTACAAGGCCGGCAGTAGCGCCGTCGTCGACGACGCGATCGCTCGGATTCCCCGCATCCACACCTGGCTCACGCAGCCGGTCGAGGAGGCCACGGCGTACGAGGTGGTGCTGCAGGGGATGGAGGGGGCGCTCAAGTGAACAGCACCGCAGCCGATACCCACCTCGTGTCGGGCACGCTCCACACCCTGCTTCGCCTCCGTACCCTCGCCCGCGAGGAGACATCGGTGGCCGTGCGCAAGGCGGAAGACGAGCGCGAGGCCCAGCTCGCCCGGCTCGTGGCGGTGCGCGAGTCCGTGGCGCGGGCGCGCACCGAGACCGACCTCGAGGACGCCCTCGATCTCTCGGCTTACTACGCCTTCCGTTTGCGCTCCGAGATGGCCGAGCGTCGCGAGGCGGCGCGCCTGGCCCAGAAGGAGCGCGACGTGGAGCAGAAACGTGCGCTGCACGTGGTCCGCGTGCGCGACGAGATCGCGATGCAGAACGTGATCGACCACCGGGAGCGCGAGGCCTCCGCCGACGAGTCCCGTCGCGACGCCGCGCGCATGGACGAGATCGCCGCTCGCCGTTCGGAGCGGGCATGACCCGCCGCGGCTGGCTGGTGTTCGCCTGCCTCGGAGGCCTCTCCACGGCCGGTGGCGCCTTCGCCAACAACGCGCTTCGTCCCTCGGTCACCGACGTGGAGAAGTACTGCGACGTGGAGGCCCAGGGCGCCCACAAGCTGAGCGAAGACTTGCGTCACCGGGAGCGCGAGCTCGAGAAGCGCGAGTACGCCGTCGCCGCTGCCGAGGCCGAGCTCAAGGCCTCGGAGGCCACGCTCGCGGAGCGTTTGAAGGTGCTCCAGGCCACGCGGGACGAGATTGCCGCTCTACTCGGCCGGGCCGACGTTGCCCGCGACGAGAAGATCGCCGCGCTGGTGAAGATGATCGAGTCCGGTCGCGCCAGCAACGTGGCGCCGCTGTTCGGTGAGCTCGAGCCCGCGCTCGCTGTCGACGTGCTGGATCGTATGAATCGTACCAAGGCTGGCCGACTGCTCGTGGCCTTGCCCCCGTCGCAAGCGGCCGAGCTGGCCCAGCGGATGACCGCTCCCCTGGCACTGCCCGCGGAGACCCCGTGAGCCCACCCATCTTCCCCTTCGCCCTGGGCTTCGAGGCGGAGCCGCCGCCGACCCCGTCCGCGCGGACGGAGCAGGGCTTCGACGGTTTGCTCGCCATCGCGGTGAGCGATTTCCTGTCACTCGGTACCGAGCCCCCGCAGGCCAAGCCAGTGAAGCGAGGGAAGAAGGGCGATGACGCCACGCAAGGCGATGGCGGTAGGACCGCGCCAAACTCCGCCCCCGGCTTCATCGACGACTTCGCCGCAGCGCCCTCGCCCGCTGCCCCGTGCTCCCCCGCTTCGGGCGGTCGCGGAGGCTCGCGCCCTGACGATGGCAGCCACGTGCTCCTGGACGCGGCTCTGGGTTTCCACGCCGCCGGGCCCTCCCGCGAAGCTTCGGCCAAGGAAGGACCGACCGAGGACGACGAGTCGCTCCCCGAGCTGCCACTCGATGACGAGCCCCGCGACAGCTTCGAGCTCAGCGATAACGACGCGCTCGCCGTGCAACTCGACCGCATGGGCATCGACGTGGAGGTGAGGGGACTCGCCGTGCCCCACGAGCCCGTCCGCTTCTCGGACGCGCCGAGCACCAGCGAACCCGCGACGATGGACATCGGTGCCCCGGCGCCAGAGATCGTCGACAGCGCGGCAGCGATGGACCTCCGCGCCCTCGAGGTGCGCGACGGCGTCACCGTCCGGGTCAACGACCAGGGCCAGGCCTGGGAGATCGACGTCGTCCGTCGCGACAACACCCTCGACCTCGCCATCCGCGCCGACGCGCCGGTCCGCGAGATCATCTCCGCCGAGCAAGACAGCATCCGCGCCGCCGTGGCGCGCGAGGGCTACCAGCTCGGCTCCCTCGACATCGCCGACCGGCCAGTGGAAACGGCGCAAGCCGTCAAAGCGCCCGAGGCAAGTCAATCACTCGACAACACAAGCGGTCACATGTCACACGAGAACCCGAATTCGCAGGCCCGTCGCGAGGAGCTGCCGCCCTGGCCCGCCCCTCGTCCCAGCCGCAGCCTCAACGCCGCCAAGGACGAGCCGACCCGCCAGGGCCGCCTCGACCGCGACGCTTGATTCCCTCAAGTCCACTCACCTAGAGCCGAAGTCAATCCCATGGACCTCACCAGCATCGACGGCCTCGTTCCCGCGAGCACGCTCTCGACGGCCACGAGCACCAGTAGCGGCGACGAGCTGGGCAAGGACGCGTTCCTGAAGCTGCTCACCACGCAGCTCCAGTACCAGGACCCGCTCAACCCGATGTCCAACGAGGAGTTCGTCGCGCAGCTCGCGCAGTTCTCCTCGCTGGAGCAGCTCCAGACGCTCACGACGGGCATGGAGTCGCTCTACATGGTCAACATGTCGATGAACAACGCGGCGATGACCAACCTCATCGGCAAGGACGTCGTCGCGACAGGCAATGCTTTCAGCTACACGGGTGCGGGGGAGGAGACTCTGCACTACGACGCCGCAGCCGACACTGCGAGCACCACGCTCACCATCACCGATGCCGACGGCGTCGTGGTGTGGTCGGGCGACATCGGTGCCCTCGAGGAAGGCGACGGCACGTACGCGTGGGACGGCAAGGACCTCAACGGGGCGCAGTGCCCCGAGGGCGAGTACACGTTCAGCTTCGAGGCCACGGATGCCGATGGCAACGCCGTGACCGTCGATAGCCAGATCGTGGGCACCGTCGAGGCCATGGACCTGTCCACGGGCTCGCCGCTGTTGGAGGTCGATGGCGTCACCATCGAGCTCTCGCAGATCCTCTCGGTCGAGGAGACCGAGCCGTGATCAATCGCGTTGGCCAGGTTGGCTACGCCCCGCCGCGGGAGTTCCAGCGGATCGAGGGACTGCCCGGCTTCGGCGACCAACTCGACGCGCTCTTGCGTCCGCCCCAGCGGGCGCCCGAGGCGGCGCCGCAGGGTGTCAGTTTCAGCAAGCACGCGCAGGCGCGCTTGGCTTCGCGCGGCATCGAGCTCGACGAGTTCGACATGGCCGACCTCGAGAAGGCGGTCGACATGCTCGCCAAGAAGGGCGCGCGCGAGAGCCTCGTGCTCCTTGGCGACAATGCCTTCATCGTGGGCGTACCTGACCGTAAAGTTGTGACCGCCCTGAGCCGACAAGAGGCCATAGGCAACATCTTCACCAACATCGATTCGACGGTGGTTGCTCGATAAGCACCCAACGTTGTTACCCAGGCCGGACCACGGATTTTCCAAGGGGGCCTGGAAAAGGGAGAGGAGCCCGATGCGCTCCGAACCCGCTCAACCCTCGGAGGAAAACCACATGTCGCTCTTCTCTACCCTCAGCGTTGGTGCGTCCGGTCTTGGCGTGTCGTCCACGTGGATGAACGTGATCGGCGATAACATCGCCAACATGAACACCGTGGGCTACAAGCAGGGTCGCGCTTCCTTCGCCGACTTCCTGCCCCAGCACGTGTTCGGCGTGGGCGGCGGTGGCCAGGTGGGCGCCGGTGCGGTCACCAACCAGGTGGCCACGCTGATGGGTCAGGGAAGCTTCGAGACCAGCTCCAACGCCACTGACATGGCCATCTCCGGGGCCGGCTTCTTCATGGTCGAGGGCGACGATGGCGCCTACTTCACTCGCGCCGGGGAGTTCGGCGTGGACGACCAGGGCTACGTGGTCAACGCTCAGGGCTACCGGCTCCAGGGTTACTCGGGCGAGGGTGGCGCGGTGGGCGCGATGCTCGGCGACCTGCAGATCCCCACGGGCACGCTCGACCCGGTGGCCACCGGCAGTGTCACGCTCGAGGCCAACCTCAGCGCGGCCACCGAGGTGGGGACCGAGCTCGCCGCGCTCGACTTCTACGGCACCGGCACCGGCACGAGCACGCTCCTGGAGGCCGGCGAGGCCGCCGACTTCACCACCTCGGTGACCGTGTACGACAGCCGCGGCCAGTCGCACGACGTGACGGTGCTCTTCGAGCGCACCAGCAACGACCAGTGGACCTGGCGCGCGGTGAGCGACGCCTCGGAAGCCTACGACTCCACCGGCACCGCCTACGCCAGCGAGTCCGGCTACGCGTTCGAGATCGCCAGCGGCACCGTGGACTTCGACACCGACGGCAACGTGTCCGGTTTCACGCAGACCAGCACGGCGGACAGCACCACCTGGAGCTTCGCTGGCAGCGCCACCCCGACCATCGACTTCGACTTCGGCCTCGACGCCTCGGGGACGGAAACCGACGGCAGCCTCAGCATGACCGGCGACGAGTCGGCGGTGACGGCGGTCGAGCAAGACGGCAGCAAGGCCGGCGCGCTCACCGGCATCAGCATCGACGAGGACGGCGTGATCTCGGGCAGCTACGACAACGGCGAGACGATGGCGATCGGCCAGGTGGCGCTCGCCACCTTCGCCGCCCCCGACCAGCTCACCCGCGTGGGCTCGGCCCTCTTCGCGGCCACCCCGGGCGCCGGCGAGTACGCCATCGGCGCGGCGGGCACCGGCGGCCGCGGCAGCGTGTCGGGCTACGCGCTGGAAAAGTCCAATGTGAACCTCGAGGAGCAGTTCGTGCAGATGATCACCGCACAGCGCAGCTACCAGGCGAGCAGCAAGGTGATCACCACGGCGAACGAGACCCTGCAGCAGCTCCTCCAGCTGGTGTAGGGGCTCAAGTTCCCCAGGCGCTGACCGAAACGAGTGCAGGAGGCCCCCATGGACGACGACGCCGAGCTCCCGCCGCCCCCCAGCAAACTCAAGACGATCCTCCCCTTCGTGGGGGTCCTGGTCCTGGGCGCCGGTGGCGGCTACGGCGCCAGCCTCGCGCTCCCCTCGAGCGCGCAGGCGAGCGAGGGGGAGTCCACCGAGGCCCCCGCCGAAGGCGAGCATGGCGAGGCGGCCGAGGCCCCCGCCGAGGGCGGTCACGGTGCCCCGGCGCCTGCGGAGGGCGAGCACGGCGCCCCCGCCGCGCACGAGGGCAAGGCGGCGGTGAGCGCGGGGATGACCGGCGACAGCATCGTGACCAGCCTCGGCACCTTCACCGTCAACCTCCGCGGCAGCGGCGGCGGGCGTGTCCTGCGCATGGAAGTCCAGGTTGACAGTGACGCGGGCGACGCGAGCCTGGTCAGCGCCAAGTCGGCGCAGCTTCGCGACAGCATTATTACCGGCGTGTCGGACTACACCTGGTCGGAGCTCGAGGGGGTGGACGGCAAGACTCGCCTTCGCGACGAGCTGCACGCCCGCGTGAACGGGGTGCTCGGGCCCACCACGGCGGTTGACCGCATCTACTTCACTCAGTTCGTGGTGCAGTAATGTCCACCGCCGTGCTCGCGCAGGACCGGGAGATCGTCAGTGCCGTCCCCCTGGTGGAGGACTGCATCCGGCAGGCGTTGCGACGCCTGCGCACGCGCATGCTCACCCGCTCCGGCAGCGACACGCCGATCCGGCTCTTGCAGGTGGGCCTCCTCACCGTCGGCGAGCTGCTCGAGTGGCCCGAGGTCCGCGACGGCGCAGCCTTCACCGGCTTCTACGTGGAACGCGGCAACGTGTCGGGCTTCTGCGTGCTGGAGGGGCCCCTGCTCGAGCGACTGACTGCGCGTCTTTTCGGCGACGCCACGCCCTCGCAGGCCGCGTCCTTCGCGGGTCGTGGGGCCACCGACGTTGAACTTCGTGTCGCGACGCGGCTGAGCGAGGAGTTCTTCCAGGCCATCGAGGCCCACTGGCCGGTGCGTCCCGCGCCGAGGCTCGTGCTGCGGAGGGCAACCGCCAACCGCCATGGCGTGGCCGACACGCCGGTGGCGTCCACGGTGGTGGCCGCCGTCATCGAATTCGGGCCCCAGGAAGAGCCCGTTGGACGCCTGACGGTCGCCATGCCCGCGCACCTTTTGCGCGGCCTCGCCGGCGTAGTGGAGCTCCCGGCCTCGGCGAAGGGCCAGTCGCAGCGCGACGCGAACTTTGATCGGGTCGGCGCTTGCGAGGTGGAGCTCGTCGTGGAGCTGGCCCGCATTCGTTCCACGCTTGGCGCCCTCCGCGGGATCGGCGTCGGCGCGGAGATCCCCCTGGGCGGCATGACTGCGGCCAAGGGTGTCGTCAACGGGCGCCTGGCGCTCGTGGGCGAGCCGGGCGCCTGCGACGGACAGCGCTCGTTCCGCGTGGAAAAGCGCGTCGTGATCGCGAACGAATGAATCTTCGCGGTCGTCGCTAAAGTCCCGAGGGGGCTGACCGAAGCAGAGAGTGTCGGGAGACACCTCGATGTCCGAACGCCACCCTGTCAGCTTCCTGTCCGACCTGCCCGTCGATGTCGTCGTGGAGCTGGGCCGCACCAAGCTCACCGTCCGCCAGCTCGCCGAGCTCGACCGCGACGATGTCGTCGACCTCGGTCGAGACAGCGACACGCCGCTCGACCTCGTCGTGGGTGGGCGCGTCATCGCCCGCGGCGAGGTGGTGATGATCGGCGACAAGCTCGCGCTCCGCATCACCGAGATGGTGGGTGACGAGAGCGTCCGGAGCGCCTCGTGAGCCCGCTCCTGTTCCTCGCCAGCCTGGCGCTGGCGCAGGACGCCGACTACGACCGCCTCTTCGGCGGTGAGGCCGCCCCGGCGGCGGCCAACACGGCGGCCGAGCTGCCCGCAAACGGCTGGGCCTGGCCCGCCCTGCTCGCCGGGGCGGGCGTCGTGGCTGCCTGGCAGCTCCGCAAGAAGGTGCAGTCGACCGGCGCGCAGGCCGGGATGCGCGTGGTGCAGCGCCAAGTGGTGGGCGACAAGTCGAGCCTCATCCTCGTGGAAGTCGACGATGGCAAGGGCAATGCCCGTCGCCTCTTGCTCGGCAGCTCCCCCGGTGGCGTGGCGCTGGTGCAGGACCTCGGCGCGAATGAACTCGCCGAAGCGGTGGTCGAGCTGGCCCCGGTCCTCGCACCCGAGCCCGCATCCGCCGAGCCCGCTGTTGCACCGGCGGCGCGCGCCCGTGTCGATGCCTTCGCCCGCGTGCTCGACGAGGTGATGGAGGAGCGCGGCCTCGACACGCCACCGGCCGCGCCGGATTTCGACGAGAACGGCTTCTTCGCGAGCCGCCCGGCGCCGAGCACTGGTCGTTTCTTCACCGAAGAAGACCTCGCGCCCGCGGTGCCCGCCCAAGTGGAGGAACCGAAGCGTGCGCTCAGGCCAATCGCGCCGTCGGTACCGCCCCCGGTCGCCGTCGCACCGCGTCCTCTGCCCATGCCCGCCCCGCGTGTCACCCGCGCCGCCGTGCCAGCGCCTGCGCCTGCCGCCGAGGAGCCTCGCAAGAGCCTCGTGGCCCTGCTCGGCGGGAAGGCCGAGGCCGCGCCCAGGGGTCGGGTGTTCTCTGCCGCCGGCACCGTGGCTCCGGTCCCGACCGTGCCGGTTGCCGCCACGCTCCCGGGGGTGGCCCCCGTCGTCGCCGCGCCAACGGTCGCCGCAGCCGCCCCTGTCCTCGCGGCCGCCCCGGTCCGCGTGGGCCCGCCGCTCCAGGACCCGCGCCTGCTCGCGCCGCCGCAACCTCTCCGCCTCGCCCCTGCTCCGGGCACCCCCGAGCCACCGCTGCCTTCCACGCGTGACCTGCTCGCTCGCCTCTCGCAGCGCGAACAACACCGCGCGACCGGGACCGAGACCGCCCGCGCGCGCTCCGCGAGCCTCGACGACCGCGTGCGCCGCTTCGAGAAGGTCGTGGCCGAGGGCCGCCGGTGATCCTTCTCCTCGCCAGCCTCGCCGCCGCGCTGGAGCCGGTGGTGACCGTCGCCGAGCCGGGCGCACAGCTCGTCGGCGACATGGCCGAGGGCGTGGCCGCCACGCCGATGTCGAGCGCGGTTCGCCTCCTGCTCATGCTCACCGGGATGTCCTTCATCCCGGCCATGCTCGTGGTGATGACGCCCTTCGTGCGCTTCGTGGTGGTGTTCTCGATGCTTCGACAGGCCCTCGGCCTGCAACAGTCCCCGCCGAACCAGGTGATCGTGGGGCTCTCGCTCTTCCTCTCACTGATGGTGATGCAGCCCACGCTCGACACCGCCTGGGCGGCCGGCGTGGACCCGTACCTCTCGGGCACGATGCCCATCGAGAGCGCGCTGCCCGCAGCACTCGACCCGATGCGCGAGTTCATGCTGAACAACACCCGCCGCTCCGACATGGCGACGATCATCGAAGTGGCGCAGATTCCCATCCCGGGATCGCTGGACGAGCTGCCCACCTCCTGCATCGTCAGCGCCTACGTGCTGAGCGAGCTCAAGACGGCCTTCATCACCGTGGTGTACGTGTTCGTGCCCTTCCTGGTCATCGATCTGGTGGTGTCGAGCGTGCTCGTCGGCATGGGCATGATGATGCTCCCACCCGTGGTCATCTCCCTGCCCTTCAAGCTCATCATCTTCGTGCTGATGGATGGCTGGGCGCTCCTGGTCCGCGACCTCGCGGCGGGGGTGGTGCGATGAACGAGTCGGAGGTGATCCGCCTCGGCCAGGAGGCGCTGCGGATGACCTTGCTCATCACCGCGCCCTTGCTCGGGGTGTCGGTGATCATCGGCACCATCGTGTCGCTGGTGCAGGCCGTCACGCAGGTGCACGAGCAGACCCTCACCTTCCTGCCGAAGATGCTCGGTATCTGCGCGGTGCTCGCCTTCGCGGGCGGCTGGATGATCGAGCAGACGGTGTCCTACGCCCAACGCAGCTTCGACCGCATCCCGGCCGCCGCGCGAGGCGAGCCGTGAACGAGGGGATCGACCTCGAGCCGATCCTCATGGGTTTCCTCGTCTTCGCGCGCGTGGGTGGCTTGCTCATGGCGCTGCCGGTCACGGGCTCGGGCTCGGTGCCCGCGATCGCCCGGCTCGCGGCGGCCTTGCCGCTGGCGGCGGTGCTCTACCCCACGGTGGACGGCGCGCGCGCACCCAGCACGATCCCCGAACTGCTCGTCACCGGCACGCTCGAAGTGGGCGTCGGCGTGGCGATGGGCTTCGTGGTGGGCCTCGTCACCGGGGCGCTCTCGATGGCCAGCGAGGTGATCGGCATGAAGATTGGCCTGTCCCTCGGCGGCATGCTCGACCCGATCACCGGCACGCAGGGCAACCCGCTGGGTGCCTTGGCGCAGCTCCTGGCGAGCGGCCTCTTCTTTGGCATGGACATGCACCTGGCGTGCATCCGCACCCTCGGCGAGTCCCTCATCACCCTGCCCCCCGGTGCCATCGTCGCGCCGCTGGCGGGCGGGGAAATCTTGCTCAACGTGGCGAGCTCAGTGCTGGTGCTGGGCGTGCGCCTGGCAGGACCGGTGGTTGCCTTCGCGCTCCTGGTGAACCTCGCGCTGATGGTCGTCGGGCGCATGGCGCCGGGTCTCCAGGTGTTCTTCTCCATCGGCATGTCGCTCACGCTCATGGCCGGGATGGTGGTGCTTGGCGCGGCGATGCCGGCGATGATCATGATGGAACGCGACGCGCTCCTGGGCCTCCTGGCGCCGATCCGGGCGCTCTTGCAGGCGGTGGCGGGTGGCTGACACCGAAGAAGACAAGACCGAAGAGGCCAGCGACAGAAGAATACAGCAGGCCCGGGAGGAAGGTCGTGTCGCGACATCAAAGGAGCTGGTAGCCGCCGTTGGGGTGGTGGCGGGTGGTGGCACGCTCTTCGCGAGCTTGCCCTTCATGGGCAGCGCCTACCGCGATTTGTTCGACGCCATGCGCGCCCGCGCGGTCGAGGGGGAGCTTGGGATCACCGACGTGAACCTCATCGCCGTGACCGTGGCCACCACGATGGGTCCGCCCGTGCTCCTCACGCTCGCCGCCGCGGCGATCGCCATGGCCTTCACCGGCACTGCGATCACCGGCTTCAACGTGGCCCCGGCCGCACTCGAACCCAAGCCCGAGCGACTCGACCCTATCGCCGCCGCGCAGAACCAGTTCTTCAGCTGGCAGCCCTGGGTGCAGCTCATCAAGGGCCTCGCCGTCGCGAGCTTCATCAGCTGGGCAGCCTGGGCCTGCGTGCGCGATCACCTCGATGCGATCCCGGTGCTCGGCACCCTCGAACCGCGCGCCCAGTTCGCCTTCCTCGGCAACCTGGCCCTCGACTTTCTGCAGCGGGTGGCCCCCGTGGTCGTGGCGATCGGTGTGGCCGACTTCGGCTGGCAGAGGTACAACATGTCGCGACAGATGATGATGACCAAGGAAGAGGTCAAGCAGGAGCACAAGGAGCAGGAAGGCGACCCCAAGGTGAAGGCCAAGCGCCGCCAGCGCGCGCGACAGATCGCGATGCAGTCGCAGTTGCCCAAGGTGAAGGAAGCCGACGTGGTGATCGTGAACCCCACCCACTACGCCATCGCCCTGCGCTATCGGCGCGAGGAGAACGCGGCGCCGGTGGTGGTGGCCCGCGGTATCGATCACCTTGCACTCCAGATTCGTGCCGAGGCGAGCCGCCACGAGGTGCCGATCATCGAGGATCGTCCGCTCGCGCGGGCGCTCTACGCGCGCACCCAGTTCGGACTCCCGATCCCGGGGGAGTTCTTCGGGCCGGTGGCGCAGGTGCTGGCGATCGTCTACCGCCAGCGTGCGGCGCGCCAGCGCCCGGTCACCCAGCCGTCGCGCGGAGGCAGCTTGCCGCGGTAGACTGTACGCCCGATGCTCCTCCTCCTCGCCGCCTGCTCCGACGACTTTTCCACTGGAAAAGAGGGCGGCGTCTGGTTCGACGACGACCCAGTGGCGGCGCCCGATTCGGGCACGCACCTGCGCGAACCGCAGGTGGGCTTTCTCGACCCGCGCACCGAGGAGTACTTCGACCCCGACGACGCCGTCCGGGTGGAGGTCCTGGCCGGCGACCCCGACGGCGGCTCACTCACCGAGCTCTCCCTCGTCTGGTCGGGCGCCAGCGAGGGCTTCGCCGAGCTGCCGATGGCCCCGGGGGTAGACGGTCTCGCCGACTTCACGATGGAGCCCCTGCCGATCGGCGACTACACGGTGACCGTGGTGGTGACCGACGTCGACGCGCTGGCGGCCACCGCCACCCAGACCTTCCACGTGGTGGCTCGCGACGCCGACGCCGACGGTTTTGAGCACTGGGGCCTGGGCGGCGAGGACTGCGACGACGACGACCCCGCCGTGAACCCCGACATCGCGGAGACCTGCAACGGCGTTGACGACGACTGCAACGGCACCATCGACGACGGGGTGACGCTTGTCTTCTACGCCGACACCGACGGCGATGGCTTTGGCGACGCGGCGGTGGTCGCCGACTTCTGCGAGGCCCAGCCGGGCTGGGTGAACGACGCCACCGACTGCGACGACACCGACGCCACCGCCTTCCCCGGCAACCCCGAGACCTGCGACGGCGTGGACAACGACTGCAACGCGGAGGTGGACGAGGGGGTAAAGACGACCTTCTTCGCGGATACCGACGGGGACAGCTACGGCGACCCCGCGAGCACCTACGACGCCTGTTCCGTCCCTGGCGGCTACGTCGAGAACGCCGACGACTGCCTCGACACCGACGCCACGGTGAGCCCGGCGGGAACCGAGGTGTGCTTCGACGGGCTCGATAATGACTGCGACGGCACCTCCAACAGCTGCGGCATCGAGGGCGACATCGACCTGTCCACGGCCGACGCACAGTTCCGGGGCAGCAATGGCGACGACTACGCCGGCACCTCCGTGGGGGCGGCGGGCGACTGGAACGGCGACGGCTACGCTGACTTCATGATCGGCGCCTGGGGCAACGACGCCGGTGGCAGCGGCGCCGGCGCGATCTACGTCGTGACCGGCGGCACGGTGGGGGTCAACGACCTTGACACGGTGGCCGTGGCCCGCATCCTTGGCGGCGACGCGAGCGACGGCGCCGGCTGGTCGGTGGCGAGCGTGGGCGACTGGGATGCCGACGGCCAGGACGACGTGGCGGTGGCGGCTTGGTACGATGATGGCGGTGGCACCGATGCCGGGGCGGCCTACATCGTGGAGGGCGGCAAGACCGGCGACATCGACCTTTCGAGTGGTGCACGCACGATCCTCCTCGGCGAGGACGCGGGCGACTACGCGGGCTTTGCGCTGGCAGGGGGCGCTGACGTTGATGGTGACGGCTACGACGACTTGCTGGTGGGTGGGCCGGGGGCCGACGACGGGGGCTCGCTCTCCGGTGTGGCCTGGCTGGTGCCCGGTCCCACGGCAGGTGCCATCGACCTGTCGGGGGCCGAAGCGACGCTCATCGGCGAGTCGAGCTCCGACCAGGCGGGCACCTCGGTGGCCCTCGTCGGCGACAGCAACGGCGATGGTCTCGGCGACGCGCTGGTGGGCGCGGTGGGCGACGGCAGCGGCGGCGCGGGCGCGGGCGCGGCCTACCTGCTTCTCGGCCCGGTGACGGGCGACGTGGACCTTGGCGCCGCCGATCTGAGCTGCATCGGCGAAAATATCGGTGACCAGGCGGGCTACGCGGTGTCGACTGCGGGTGATACCAACAGCGACGGTTACGACGACTTCCTCGTCGGCGCGCCCTACTACGACTACGGCGCGGCCGACGCGGGCGCGGCCTACCTGGTGCTCGGCAACGCGCACAGTGGCAGCTTCGACCTCTCCGGGGCCGACGGCGCGGTCGCCGGCGAGGGCGGCGACGACGGTGCGGGCTGGGCGGTTGCCCCGGCCGGTGACATGGATGGGGACGGCGACGACGACATCCTCGTGGGCTCAGTGCTCGAAGACGCCGGCGGCAACAACGCCGGCGCCGCGTACCTCGTGTACGGGCCCCTCTCCGGTTTTGCGACGCTCGCCTCGGCGAGCGCGAAACTCATCGGCGAACGCGAGGGTGACTACGCCGGCAACACCATCGCGGGGGTGGGCGACACCAACGGCGACGGCAAGTCTGACATCCTGGTCGGTGCACCCTACGAGGACTACGGGGTGGGGAGTCGCTCGGGCAGCGCCTACCTCCTGCTCGGCCAGGGCATCTAGGGGTGCCGCCCGGCGACCCAGGCCGCCGGTGGAAGGTGGTCCTGGTGCGCCCCGGGCCCTCGGCGACGATCTCGCCCGTGTCGGGCTCCTCGATGCTGCCGGTCTGCCTGCTCGACACCGAGAGCACCGCGGAGGCTGCGGCTCTGGTGTCGCGACTCCGGGCGGAGGGCGCGAACGCGATCCTCATCGAGGAAGGGGCCGACCGATCTGCAACCTGCCCCGATCACCCACCGCAGTTGCTGGGACGAACGTGCCAGACATGTGGTCGCGACATCTGCGCGATGTGTCGACTCGAGGCGCGAAACCAGCGACTTTGCCCGGCCTGCGCGGCGGAAGCCGAAAAAGTGGCTCGGCTTCGACGACTACGCAAGTTGTTCGTGGCCTTCTGCTTCAGCGTCTTCCTCTACGAGGTCGCCGACTACTGGCGTCACGAGCAACGTCGCCTAGACCCCACGACCACCATCAACGTGGCGATTTTCCAGCTCGGCGAGGCGAGTATGCTGCAGAGCGCGATCGTCCGGCAACTCAACGATCCCGACGGTGAGTATGCCCTCCAGCACATCGGTCCGTGGTTCGCCCGCGAGCGGCAGCGCCTCACGGGGCAAGCGCAGGTGCCCGTGCAGATCAGTACCTTCGGGCCGTGGAACCACGAGGTGACGCCGCCCTCCCTCGGCGAGCCGGACGACCCCTGGTGGAGGCGAGCCTGGCTCGCCTTCCGGTACCCGACCTATTTCCACGACATCGCCCGCGAACATGGCGGCGATCCTGATCGGTGGGACGCCCGAGTCTACCTGATCTACGCTGATACATCGGACGATGTATCGGCGCACAGTCGCGGATCGAGCGTGGGGCGAGTGGCGGTGGCCTTCGTGTCGGCCTCTGAGCCAAACCCCGCCTACGCGCAGATCACGGTGGCGCACGAGCTGTCGCACATCCTCGGCGCGGAAGACCTCTACGACGTGAACACCGGGCTTCCCGTCATGCCCTATGGCCTAGCCGAACCCACGCTCCTCCCTCGCTTCCCGCAGCACTTTGCCGAGATCATGGCGGTCGACCGTGCCCTCTCGGCCACGAGCGAGGCAGAGGTGCGTTCGCTCGACGAGGTGCTGGTGGGCTACCGCACCGCCGCGCTCATGGGTTGGATCGCCCCGGAGCAGGCGGAGCTGATGTACCGGGGGCGCTAGCTCCAATGCCGCTTTCATGAGGCGGCCCTTCCGTCAAGGAAGAACGTCCCACGAAGGATGCTATTTTTCAGGGGGTGGGTGTCAAGACGAGGGATTTCCTCTCCCATCCAGCGCGGGGATCTTCGCGCGTGGGTGTATTGACCCGGTCGAACGAGGACATGGCGCAGCGGCTGGAGCTGCACGGGCTCAAGCTGGAGGGCCGGCGCAACGAGCGGCACGTGGACGACGCCGCGCTGCTCTTGCCGTTGATGGCCAAGCTCGACCCGCCGCCGCCGCCCCGGTCCCCGGTGCCGGAGGGGGCAGCGCCTGCCGAGGACGAGCCGCCCGCCAAGAAGCCGCGTGGAAGGCAGGTCCGCCGGGACCCGTCGGCGCGGCGGGCCGCTGAAGGCGTTCGGGACCTCCCACGGCCACCGGGTGGAGTGGGTGTCGGGCCACTTCGTGACGTTGGACGTGGAGCGCGAGCGGTGCGCGTGCCCGGCCTGCCCGTCGGAGGGCGTGCTGGTCGCCCCGGTGGACCTGGCCTTGCCCCGCGCCCGGTGCGGCAACGGGCTGTTGGCCCGCGTGCTGGTCGACAAGTTCGCCGACCGGATCCCGCTGAACCTCCAGGCGACGCGCATGGAGCGGGAGGGGGAGACGTTCTCGACGGCGACGCTGTCGGACTGGGTGCTGGCGGGCGCCGCGTTCCTGTTGCCGGTGGCGCTCGCGGTCGAGGCGAGGTTGCTGGCGGGGAAGTGGCTGGAGGCCGACGACACCGGCTACCCCGCGCAAGACGGGCTCGACGGCCACCTCCGCAAGGGCCGGCTGTGGGCGGTGACGGACCAGCGGGAGGTCCGCTACCACTTCACGGCGACCACGGAGGGGAAGAACCCGCCCGCTTTCCTGGAGACGTTCAAGGGGAAGTTGCTGCTCGTCGACGGCGGGAGCGAGTTCAACCTCGCCGTCCAGCAGCGCGGCTAGCTGCGCGCCGGGTGCTGGAGCCACCTGCGCCGGTACTTCTTCGACGCCCGGCACCACCACCCGGTGGAGGCGAACTTGGCGCTCGGCACGATCCGGGACTTGTTCGCGGTCGAGGACGGCCTGGCCGGCGCCGACCTCGACACCACGCGCCAGGTCCGCCAGCGCGACAGCCGGCCGCTGGTCGAGGGACTGTTCGACTGGATCCTCGGGGTCCGGCTCGCGACCCGGCCGGGCTCGCTCCTGGGCGAGGCGCTGACCTACGCGGCGAACGGCGGCGAGTTCTTCCGCCGCTTCCTGGACCACCCCGAGTTGCCGATGCACAACAACCGGTCGGAGCTGGCGCTCCCCGGGCCCGTCGTGGGCAGGAAGCAGCGGTTGTTCGCTGGCTCCGAGGGCGGGGCGATCGCCGGCGCGACGATGTTCACCCTCACTGGCAGCTGCATGATGCAGGGCATCGACCCCTGGACCTACCTCACCGACGTGCTGGGCAGGCTGGCCGACCACCCGGTGAACCGGCTCCACGAGTTGACCCCCCTCGGCTGGCGGCTCGCGCGGGATCGCGCGACAGCACCGTAGGACGCCCACTTACGCGTGAAACGCGAAGCCGACAGATGCATTGGGCGGGTGGATACACTTTGCTGACGTCCATGACGGACCCGGTGCGCTTCCCAGCCGCCGAGGTCGCCGCCCTCTACCACCAGCGGTGGGAGATCGAGATGGCGATCGACGACATGAAGGCCGAGCAGCGCGACCGCGCGCTGACCCTGCGCAGCAAGAACCCCGTGGGCGCGCGACAGGAGATCTACGGCTTGCTCGTCGCACACGACCTCGTCCGGGTGGAGATGGCACGCGCGGCCGTGCTGCTCCGCGTGCCGCCGGCCCGCGCCCGTTTCCATCGGGCGATGCTGGTCGCCTGTGACCAGTTGCGTGACACCGCCGAGGGCAGCCCCCCGTCGAGGTGGGCCGACCACATGGTGCTGCCACGCGGCCAGCTCCCGTCCTTGCTCCTGCCCGAGCGCAGGGAGGACAGGCACTTCCCGCGGGCGATGAAGATGCCGGTTGGCCGGTATGCCCGGAAGCGGCCGGGCAACCGGTAGACCCGCGCGCTACCCGCCGAGCCGCCGGAGGCGACCGCAGCTCGTCGACTGGAGATCGAGGCCGAGGTCGAGATCGAGATCGGAATCGAGATCGACGGCGACATCGATGTCGTCATCGAACCCGAGCCCAATGCCGCTTTCATGAGATTGGATGAGGCGGCCGGTGCTCCAGCGGCTGCGATAGCCGCATGGCAACAACGACCCGGAGTCACCGGCCATGAACGGTCATAACCCCACCGTAGTCGCCCTGGACGTCTCGGATCGTACCGCGGAGGTCTGCGTGCTGGATCGGTCGGGCGTGCTCGACCCGTTCAAGATCGTCCTGGACGAAGAGTCTCTTCGGACGAGGGTTCCCTTCGTCGCGCCGGACGCCGGGGTGGTCGTGATCGAAACCGGCACGCGTTCTGCCTGGTTGAAGCGCGTGCTCACCGGCATCGGGATGCGCGTCGTCGTCGCGGACGCGCGGAAGTCCAAGGCCGTGTCGGCGTCTCCGACGAAGATCGACCGCAACGACGCACGGGTCCTCGCGAAGCTTGGGCTGGCCGATGAGCAGGTGAACCAGACAGGGGCGTCGTCGGAGCGGCTGCTCTGCGACACCTGGACGTGCCCGCCGGAGCTCCAGCGGGTCTACGAGCGCCTTGCTGTACGCGACCAGCGGGTGCGACGCCGGGGCGACTTCATCCGCGAGGTGCGCTCGGCGGTGAAGGGGACCGGACGCTCCCTGCGACGGGGCACGACGACGGACTCGTTCCACACGTTGCGCGGCGACGTGGGCGAGGAACTGGGCGACGTGCTCGACCCGCTCTTCGACGTGATCGAGAGCTGCACGAAGGCCATCACGAGCATCGAGGCGAAGCTCGAGGATGTCGCGGCGGCGCACCCCGAGGTCGAGTGGCTTCGGCACGGTTCTCGAACATCCGCAACGTGGGCGCCTACCTCGGCCTGGTCGTGCGCCGCGACCAGTCGGGCCGAATGGACCCGGCGCTGGGGATCAGCAAGTGCGGCAACGGGCTGATGCGCCGGCTGCTGGTGCAATGTGCCGCCTACATCCTGGGCCCCTTCGGAAAGGACTGCCGACTGCGCCGGTGGGGCCTGAAGTACGTCGCCGAGAAGGGCGAGAAATCGAAGAAAAAGGGCCGGGTCGGTAGCGCGCAAGCTCGCTGTCCAGATGCTGGGTCTCTGGAAGAACAAGCGAACCTGGCAGGCCCTCCCGGGCGCTGCCGCCGATGCCGAGGTCCCCTCCGCTACGGTCGGATGCGATGACTGCGGAATGCCGCTGGTGCCACCCGAGCACGCGACGTCTGAGATTGCAGCATCGCCGACGGCCCCCATCCAACCATGTGCCCGTCCGCCGCGGACGAGGACGGATGAAAGCGCGGAAAGTCGGAAGGGCTCTCGCACGGCGGTCCTTGACAATCCCTCGTCTTGACACCCCCCCCCTGAAAAATAGCATCCTTCGTGGGACGTTCTTCCTTGACGGAAGGGCCGCCTCATGAAAGCGGCATTGGGGCTAGGGCCCTACCAGCGACTCACAACCCCGGCGCGCATCATCTCGCGCTGTTCCTGCTCCATCGCCCACCACTGGCTCGAGCCGCCGCGGTCGACCCCGGCCACACCGCTGAGCACGTCGGCGAGGCGCGCTGACAACTCCGTCTCGCGGTGCTGGGGGAAACGACCGACGAAGGCGCGCACAGCCTCGCCGGGCTCGGCCACGGCGATGCCGGCCACCACGAGCACGCCTTCCTCGGCCAGGCGCAACGCCGCCTCGGCATCTTCCAAGGAGGGCAGCTCGGCACAGAACACGGCGTCGGGGTCTTGCCACGCGCAGGACGACATGGCCTCGGCCACCGAGCGCACGTCGATGCCCACCTCTCGCTGCGACACCGCTGCGCGGCTGTCACGGTGGAGCCACTCCATCGGCGACTCGATCGACACGATGTGCCCGCCCACGTTCTCGTTCAGGTGGCGAACAGCGGCGGCAACCAGCGACCGCCGCGGCTTGGCCCCCGCCACGAGCACGAGCCCGCTACCCACCTCGAGTGCGCGGACGAGGCCGGCCATCTCGCCCATCTCGTCGAGCGCCGGCGGCGCGGTGCTGATGCGGTGGACGACGATCTCGTAGCTGCCGCGCTGCTTGCCCACGTGCGCGCGGAAGCGGCCGAGCCCCTCCATGCCGAAGGACACGCGCACCTCGCCATCGAGGCCGGGGAGCCCGGCGTGCTGGGCGATCATCTCGGCGTAGCCTTGCACGTCACGCGGCATGAGTCGCTCGTGACGCGAGGCGACGAGCTCCCGTCCCACGCGCAGCATGGGACGACCAGGAACCTTGAGGTGCAGGTCACTGGCGTCACCGTCCACCATCTCGGTGAGCAACGCGCGCAGATCGGGCAGGACGTGGGCGCGAGTTTCAGGTCGAATCGCGACGACAGGCGACAAGGCGCGCATGGTGTGGGTCTCCATGCCCGTGATCGGATCCGGCCCGCCCGGAGCTGAGCCTCAGCGCCGCTGTTTCTTACGGGCCTGCTTGGCTTCCTTGGCCTTCTTGCGACGGGCCTCGATCTGCGCCTTGGTGAGCTGCATCGCGTTGCCGCCTTGCATCGCGGGCATCCCCGGCATGCCGGCCATGCCTGCTTGCTGTGCGTACTGGGCCATCTTCTGCTGGAGTGCCCGCGGGTTCATCCCGCCGCCGAGCATCCCGGTCATCGAGCCGACTTCCTTCATCATGGTGCGCGTCATGTTGAAGCGCTGGTGGAGCTCCTGCACTTCCTTCAACGGGCGTCCCGAGCCCTTCGCGATGCGACGAAAGCGCGCCTCTGAGAGTATATCAGGGTTGCGACGTTCCTGGTTGGTCATCGACTGCATGACCGCCTCGACCTTCACCAGCTCGTAGTCGTCGAGTGCCTCCTCGGGCACTTGCGACATGACCTCGTCCATGAAGGGGAGCTTGCCCATCACTTCCTTGAGCGAGCCCATCTGCTTGATCATCTTGAGCTGGGCCTGGAAGTCGTCGTACGTGAAGTGCCCCTGGAGCATCTTCTCGGCGTCTTTCTCTGCCTTGTCCTTGTCGATGACCCTCTCGAAGTCCGACATCAGACCCACGACATCGCCGAACCCGAGGATGCGGCTGGCGAGGCCCTGCGGCCGGAAGTCCTCCAGCTTGTCGAGGCCCTCGCCCATGCCGAGGAACTTCACCGGCTTCCCGGTGACCGCCTTGATCGACACCGCCGCGCCACCGCGCGCGTCGCCGTCGAGCTTGGTGAGCACAAAGCCGCTGAAGGAGAGGCGACGGTCGAACTCGGCGGCCGTGCGAACGGCGTCCTGCCCGATCATCGCGTCGCAGACGAAGAGGATGTTGTCGGGCTGCGTCTTCTCGCGGATCTGCTCGAGCTCGCTCATGAGCGTCTCGTCGAGGGCCAGTCGGCCGGCCGTGTCGAAGATGATGACGTCGCGACCGACGTTGCGCGCTTGTGTGACCGCGAGCGAACACAGCTGCACCGGGTTCATGCCCTTGATCGAGAAGACCGGCACGTTGAGCTTGCGACCGAGGGTGACCAGCTGGTCGATCGCGGCGGGACGGTACACGTCGGCGGCCACCAGCATCGGCTTCTTGCCTTGCCCCTGCAGGCGCTTGGCGAGCTTGCCCGCCGTCGTGGTCTTGCCCGAGCCCTGGAGGCCTACCATCATGATGATCGCGGGCTTGCCGTCGAGCGCCAGCGAGTTGTCGACCGGGCCCATCAAGGCCTCGAGCTCGTCGTAGCAGGACTTGATGAAGTGGTCGGCCGGCGTGACCTGGAAGGGCGTGTTCTTCGCCTTGAGGGTGACCACCTGGCCGAGCGAGCGGGCCTTCACCCGGTCGAGGAAGTCCTTCGCCACGTCGAGGCTCACGTCGGCCTCGAGCAGCGACACGCGCACGTCGCGGAGCGCGTCGGTGATGTCGCTCTCGGAGAGCTCGGTCTTGCCCTGGAGCTTGAGGCGGGCGTTGCGGAAGCCGCGGGAGAGGGTGTCGAACATGGGCCGCGCGGGTAATCCGAAACGCGCCGTTCGGCGCTACCAGCGCCAACGGAGGGGGGTGGGACCGAGACCCGCGTTGGTCACGATGCAAACGGCCGTGTCGGCGATGCAGCCCTCGTGCTCGGCGGGTCCGCAGTCCAGCGCGAGCGCCAAGGTGTCGCCGCGGTCCCGGAGCCCGACGATTGCTCCGCGATCGACCACGAACGCGCGGCTCTCGCCCACCCGGACCTCCTCGAGGAGGCAGCGTCCGCCGGGGAGGCCGAGGCGGAAGGGGAACCAGGCGGCGGTGGAGCACCAGTCTCCCGAGGTGGGGAGCTGCGGACGGAGCCGCTCGGCCACGGCCAATTCCGCCTCGGCGCAGCGCCGGGCGCGAACCAGCTCCTCCCACTCCATCGACCAGGTGGCGTAGGCCAGCTGGGTGGCGACGAGCGCGACCGGCACCACCGCCTGCCACAGGGGGCGTCCCACCACCGCGATCGCGGCGCTCACCGCGAGGCCGAGCAAGGCCACGTCGACGTGACGGGGCTGGACCACCACCAGGACGCAGGGGACGAGCGCCAGGGCCTGGGCGAGGAAGATTCGACTCGGTGGGTCTCGCTTCGCAACGCCGGCCACTAGTGCGGTTGGCACGAGGAGAATCCAGCTCCCCATCGCGAGGGCGAGGCGCTTGAGCTGGACGCCGAGGAACAAGATGGCCCGTGATGCCCCGGAGCGGGCGGGCTCCGCGATCTGGCGGAGCGCCTCGCCGGTGCCCTGGCGCTCGGCGGCCCCGGCCTCGACCAGGGCGTGCGGGATCTCTCCGCTCGCCAACATTCGCCGCACGTCGTCGAGCGGCAGCTCGGCCTTGGTGACGGTGATGCCAGTCCACTCGCTGAACCCGGCGTCGAGAGCGCGTTGTGTCGCGACGCCGGGAATGAACCCAAGGACGAAGGCCAGGGTGACGGCAACGCTACGTTGGGTCGTCGCGAAGGGCAGGGCCACCGCGATGAGGCCGGAGGCCACGAGGCCGTTCTCCTTGGTGAGCACGGTTGCGCTCGCGACGAGGCCCGCGACGAGGGCATCGGCCGGCGCTCCCCGTCGGGCGGCCCGCGCGGCGAGCCACGACGCGAGGCCGATTCCGAGGGCGAGGAGCGCCGTCGGCTCGACGCGCATGGACGCGAAGGCAAGGGCCGGCAGGCACGCGGCCAGGAGCGCCGCCATGATGCCGGCGCGACGGCCGGCCAACTCGTTGGCGGCGAGGCCAAGTGCGGCGGGCGCGAGGCTTCCGGAGACGAGCGCCACCGCCTGGAGAGCAACGCCGGGGTCGAGACCGAGAACGCTGCCCAGCGCGAGCCCGACGAGGGGGTAGCCCGGTGGATGCGACCCGATCCACAGCCCTTCGCGCAGCTCGAGCGCGCGCTGGCCCCAGAAGGCGGCATCGCCGCCCACGGGCAATCCGATGTCGGCCGCCGCGAGCACGCCGACGCGGGCCGCCAGCCCGGCCACGACGATCGCGAGCAAGGCGCCCCACGGGGCCTGGGCTTTCACGCCCGCGAACTATTCCGAAACGAGGGGAGGGGCCTCGCCGGGCTCACTTGAAGCCTGGGCCGGGCTGCAGTAGGCGGCCGGATGCACTCGTGGCGACTGTCGCCCGCCTGGTGGGGGGTCGCCATCGCGATGCCGGTGGCGCTTGTCGTCGCGGGCTCGGCTGTCGCTCTGGGCGGTCTCGCCGCGCTGGACGCCGCCGCCCCGGTGCGACACGCCTGGTGGGCCCTTGCCACGCCGTGCAGCGCTGAGTTGGCCTGGCCGGTGGGCACCTGCGGGGTGGGGGAGTACCTCTCGCCGCTCGACTTCGTGATCGCGGCGTGTGGCCTCGGCACGCCGAGCGCGGCGGCGCTGGTGCTCGTCGCCAACGTCGTCGTGGGGGTGGTCGTGGCGTCTCGCCTCGGCGGGGGGCGGTGGGGCTCCGCGCTCCTCGGCGTGCTCGGTGGCGCAGGTCCCGTCGTGATTGCGATGCTGCAGGGTGGAACGGTCGGGCCTGCCACCGTCGCGCTCGTGGGCGTGGCGGCCCTGGCATGGCACGCGGCGCGGACCGGGGGCTTCGGCACGGTGCTCTTGGCGTCGGGGGCGACGGTGCTCGCGGCCCTCGGCGGCGTGCCCACGGCCGTAGGGGCGTCGGTCGTGGCGCTCGCCCTCGCGCTCGGAGGCGGCCCCGCGCGTGTCGGCGTGGCCCTCGTCGCCGGGGCCGCCGCGCTCGCGCTCGCCTGCGTGCCGTACACGATGGGTCCCGTCGCGCCGGCGCCGGAGTTGGCCCGACTCTATTCCTTGCCCGTCGATGCGCTGGCCCTCAGCGACCGGGGCGTTCCCGCGATCACGCTGGTCCTGGCTGCCTACGTCGCATGGCGGGGCGAGACGGGGCCCCGCGCCGTGGCGCGGGCGGGGTTGGCCTGCCTCGTCCTCGCTCTCGGCCCGGAGCTCGTCACCTCGTCGGGCGCCGTGGAGGGGAGCCATTTTCCACTCCTGGCACTCCACGCGATCCCCGGCGGCGCGGCCTTCGATCACGCCGGCTGGCTGGTCGGCCCGGCCGTGCTGCTCGTCGCCGTCGCCGTGGCGGCGTGGATCGGCCCGGGGCGTCCGTGGCCGCTTGCCGTGGTGAGCCTTGCGGTGGCCGGGCAACTCGCGTGGGAGCGTCCCCCGCTGCGCCTCGTCGGCGGCAGCCCGCAGGCCGCCCCCTGGGCCCTTGCCCTCGCGCAGCTCCCGCCAGGGGTCACGGCGGTCTTGCCGCTCGCCCCCGAGCTCCGCTCAGCTGACACGGGACTTGAGCAGCTGGGGTTCCATCGTCACGTACTGCTCGACGCGCCACGGGCCTGGGTGGGCGAGCGACGGCCCCGGGGGTGGGGCGCGGCCATTCACGAGTCGAGCTTTCTCGCGGAGTGGGTGCGCTTCGAGCGGGGCCGCGAGGTGCCGGGCGACCCCACGCGCGCCAACTTCTTCCGTAGCGACCCGGCCGACGTGTCGCGACTGCGAGCGGACGGCCTGCGGTACCTCGTGGTCGCGGCCGAGGACTACGCGCCGCGACTGTGGGGGCTCGCGCCCGCGAGCCGCGTGCTGGCGACACGCCTTCTCGGCGACGCGGTGGCCAGCGGGTCGGACTGGGCCATCTGGGCGCTCCCCGAGTCGCCCGTGCCTGCCGAGGTGACGGCTCCGGCCTGGCGCATGCCCAGCACCCTCAGGGACTCGTCTTGGCCGGGGAGCCCGGCTGATTGAGCGCGATCGACGGACTCGACACCGAGGCCCGTCCCCAGACGCCCGGGTAGATCCACCGGAAGCTCGCCTCGTCGATGCCGGCCCCGAACTCACGGAAGCGCGCCCGACGGATCCCGTCGATCCCCGTGTCTCGGTCGCGGGCGCTGACGTATGCCCAGTATCCCCAGCGCGTCGCAATGCCGGAAGGAACGCCACCGCCGCCCTGCCGGACCTGTGAACCGCGCGCCGTCCAGGGGCCGTCGGGCGACTCGGCGACGAAGGCGTCGAAGCTCATGCCCCGCGACACGAGCAGGCCGTAGCCACCCCCCCAGAGCGGAAAGATATCGGGGTCGGAGGCGGAGTCGTTCTGGCCCTTGATGGTCACCTCGAGGACGGGCTCGCTGCGCACACGGAAGCGGGTGCCGTCGCTTCCTGGCTCCTCCACCGCCATGCGAAACCGCCGGGTGCAGCTCTCGCTGCCCACGGGGCACCGCGCCGGGTCGCTGCCCACCTGTCCCTCGAGGAAGTACAGGACCAGGGCGCCGTCGACCACGATCGCGGAGAGGTCGACGCCCTGGACGCGATTGCCCTGCTCATCGACGAGCAGCAGGGCTTCGGGGGCGAGCCAGTGGTCGCCCACGCGGAGACCGCGGCGAACCTGAGTGGTCGTGTACACGTAGAGCGTGTCGCCCCGGCGGATGATGTCGGGCACCGAGCCGGCGTAGGGCTCCCAGCCGTCGACCACCTCGAAGCGCCGCCCCCCGCCCGAGGACGCGACGTAGACCTTATGCTGGCGCGGATCGTTGCAGGGCGCGACATCGCAGGCGTGGTAGGCGAGGAGCAGCCGCCCGGTGACAGGCGCCGCCTTCGCCGGGCCCGCGGCCATCATCGCGAGCGCGAGGAGGACAGCCCGCCACGCGCGACTTCGCGACGAGTTGTCTCTGCTCGTTGCGCGCTGGACGACCCCCACCGCTTCGCGAGTTAACGCCCCGCCCTTTGGAGTGCTCATGCCTGCTCGCATCCTTATCGTGCTTGCCCTCGCCGTTGCCTGCAACCAGGACGGGGCCTCCTCGGCCGGCGAGGAGAAGGCGGAAGAGCCCAAGAAGTCCGAGGAGCCCGCGCTCGTGGCCCAGTCGGTCCCCACCAGCACGGTGCAGGGCTCGACGGTGGACCCGTGGGTCGAGGGCGCCGCGCAACTCGAGGGGATCGTAGAAGACGCCGTCCTCGTCGACCTTCAAGCGCGCGCCGATGCACGGGTGCTGGCCCGTGTGCAGGAAGGCATCGAGATCCAGTCCACCCAGTACGCGCTGGCGGCGGTCATCGTCGACCGGGAGGATGCCGACCAGGCGAAGGCCCTGCTCGACCGCCTCGGCGAATTGGAGCGCGCCGCCCTCACCAACGAGGGCGCGTTCGTTCGCGACTTCATTGCCGCGGCCGGCACGGTGGGTGTGTCGCGACTGAAAGCTATCGACACTCTGGAGCGCGGTATCGTCGAGCCGATGAAGGCCAACGCCGTCGCGCTCGCGCAGGGCGTTCGTTCGCCGCCCACCACGTCGAAGTCGTCGGGCAAGGCCGCGCAGCCGTCGAAGGAAGATCTCGCCCGGTCGGAGGCTCTGGCGCCGGTCCTGATGAAGGCAAAGTACGCCCTCGCGGCCGACGGCGTGGCGGTGGACGGTTCACTCTCCGCGTTGTCGCGCACCGTCGCGGCGCTCGACGCCGAGGACAGCGCGAGCGTGGCGCGGATGAGCGAGGCTTTCGACCAGGTGTCCACGCACCTCGTGACCTTCCAGCAGCGCAAGTACCTCACCCTCGTCGAACTGCAGGGCAGCCTGACCCAGAAGGACTGGTACTCCCTCATCGAGGGCTGGTCGATCGCCGACTTCATCGGTGCCGTCGGCGTGCCCACGGCCGACGAGGACTCCGCGGGGCTCGCCTCGCGGATGTTGATGGGTGGCAAGGGCAGCACGAGCGGGCAGGCGGCGGTCGGCTCGGGCAGCCAGGGTGGCGCCCCCGGGATGGCTGGCGTGAAGTCGGCGATGAGCGCACAGAACGGCGGGATGGGCACAGGCGGCGGCATGGGCGGCATGCAGCAGGGCGGCATGCAGCAGGGCGGCATGGGGGCCACGGCGGGGGCGGGCGGCATGGGCGGCATGCAGCAAGGCGGCATGGGCGGCCAGCAGGCTGGTGGCACGGGCATGAAATCGGGCATGGGCGGCCAGACCGGCGGCATGGGCATGCAGGGCGGCGGCACGGGCATGCAGGGTGGCATGGGCGGCCAGTCGGGTGGCATGGGCATGCAGGGCGGCATGGGCGGCCAGTCCGGTGGCATGGGCATGCAGGGCGGCATGGGCGGCCAGGGCATGGGGGCGCAAGGCGCCATGGGCGCGCAGGGCGCCATGGGCGCGCAGGGAGCGATGGGGATGCAGGGTGCCCAGGGTGCTCAGGGCACGCAGCCGCCGCAGCAGGGCGGCCAGTAGCCCGCTTCGGCGGCTCGTCGTCCCCCCTGCGTCTAGCGGAAGGCGTCCGCCACCGTGTCGTGAGCCGAGCCGGGTGCGAGCGCAACGTCGCAGAGTCGCGCAACGACCAGGCCCACCAGGGCTCCGGTCGCGAGCGTGCTCCATTCGCCCTCGGGCGAGGTCGCGAGCCCGGCCGCGAGCGCGGCCGCGCCCGTGGTCTCGACGGCGAGGAAGGTCCAGCCCCTGACCGGCTGCTGCGCGTAGAAGTGCCCGGCGCCGAAGCCGACGGTGGACGAGAGCACGGCGGCCGCCCCGGGATCGGGGAGTTGGGACAGTCGGCGAAGGTGAGCGATGTCGAGCTGGCCCGTGGCTGGGGCCGGCAGGGGCGGGTTCGCGAGGACCATCGGGCCCGGGGCTAGGCCGGGCGTGGGTGCGGTCACGGTCGGAGGGGGAGCCTCGGCGTTCTCCACGCCGGCGGGTCCGCCCAGCCCACCCCGCCGAGCGTGCTCCACCAGTCGCAACCGTGCGTCGTCGTCGGCGGCAGCGTAGGCGCGGAGCCACTGGTCGACCGTCGCGTCGTCGAGCTGGAGCTTGTCGAGCGCCTCCATCAGGAGTCGCAGGTGGCCGAGGGCGGCTCGCTCGTCGGCCGTCGCGGCACGCCCCATCTCGCGGAAGAGCACCGCGTTGCGCGTGGCGGCGTCAGAGGCCTCCACCATCCGGGCGACCGTGGGGTCGACGTTGACGGCCTTCGCGGCGCCAACCCAGACGACCCACAAGGTCACCCAGGAGGTCACTGGGTGTAGCCGAGGGCGCGGAGGCGCTCCATCTCCGCGTCGTTCTCGTGGTGCGGCACCTCGGGAAGGGCTCGGGGCGAGGTCTCGTAGGTGGGCACGGTCTGCACGGGGGTGCCGGCAGCGAGCACCTCGGTGAGCACCCGCCCGTCCATGTCGCTGGGCACGGGCTGCCCGAGGAGGTGCAGGATGGTGGGCGTCACGTCGATCACCGAGGGCGAAGCGACGTGGCCTGCCTTCTTAAACGCCGGACCAGCGAGGATCAGCGTCGCGATGGGGTCGTGTTCGGGGCGGGGCACGCCCGCGTCGCCGTTCGGCGCGGTCTCCACTTGCTCGAGCAACATGCCGTGGTCGGAGACGATGATGACGTTGGTCTCCGGCCCTCGGAGGGCGAGGACCGGTGCCAGCGCGCCGTCGAGCCAGGCCGCGTAGTCATCGACGACCCTCGCGGCCAACTGCGACTGCTCCAGGGTGATGGTCTCGCCTTGCCAGGGCAGCGACACGCCGGGGATCGACGCGGTGCTGCGCGCGTACATCCGCGGGTCACGCTCGACGGCTGCCCGGAACGCGGCGTCGGTGAAGGGAAGGAAGACGTGCGAGAGCTCGTCGATGCCCTTCACGTAGAGGCTCACCACGTCGGCGGGCGCGCGCGCTTGCACCGCCACGGCGGCGCTGATGGTCCACTGGTCGCGGAGCATCGGGTGGTCTTCCAGTGGTGTGATCGGGAACTGGTAGCCGAGGGGCGAGTCGCGGCCGTCCTGGACGGGCAGACGTTGCGCCAGGAGCGGCTTGGCCAGGTCGACCGGGCTGATCGCGTACTTCAGCTCCTCGCCCGTGAGAATCGAGGTCGAATCTACGTCGTTGATGAGATTGCGGTCCCAGAGGTAGTCCGAGGCCACCGTGACCCCCTTGCCAGGAATCACCGGGAACAGCGACAGCCAAGCGAAGGTGTTGCACTTCACGCCCCGCTCGTCGAGGATCTCCCAGTAGCGGCGAACCTTGATGTCGCGGGCATCGACGATGCGCTGGGAACCATCCGTCTCGGAGTACCAGCCATCGACGCCGTGTTTCTTCGGCCGCTTGCCGGTGGCGATGGAGGCCCAGACCACCGGCGAGATGACAGGCTGGATGTTTTGCAGCTGCGTGAACACGCCTTCGCGCGCGAGCCCCGTGAGGTTCGGCGCACGGTTGTCCTTGGCGAGACGTTCGAGCATGCCGACGCCGAGACCGTCGATTCCCACCACGATGAGTTTTGGCGCCGGCGGCGACGCTCCCCACTGGCAGCCAGCCAGAGACAGCACGAGGACAGCCAGCATGGTCATCGTGTGTCGGTAATCCTTGTGACGGCTCGCCGCTATGTGGTGGGACCGTTGCTGACAGGTTCACGGCAAAGGTGCGCCACGTCCGACCCCGCAGGGCTCCGCGTGTCCCCAGGGTGCCCAGAGCGCGCTGTCGGGATCGACGTAGGCCGGACGACCGAGCAGTTCCACTAGGCGTCGAAACGCCGCCGGTCCACGGCCCTCGTTTCGCGTGTCGACCCGGGCCCCTGCGGCCCCGGGTGGCGCGTAGGCGGCGCGGTCGAAGACGACGTAGGCGTAGCCCAGTGCGCCGACAGCGATCCGATCGGCTTCGTCGACGGGGCCGGGCGCCTCGTCACGTGCGGCGGCCAGGAGCGCCCCGATGAAGCTATTCGACTCTCGAAAGGCCACCTGCCCGGCCGGCGTGAAGGTGAGGTTGTCCTCCACCATCCCGCCGAAGATCTTTCGCCCGTGGACGGCCTGGTAGAAGAGGTGGGCCTGGCTGGACGCGTAGGGAAGTTCGATCAAGGCCCCGGCGTCGCCACCGTGCCGGAGGCACTGGTACACCCGCGGGACCGCCGCCGACCAGGTGGGGAGGGGGGCGAGATCGGCGCCACGCAGCTCGAGCGCCCAGCTCAGCGTCGCAGGAAGGGCGACCACGATCAGCAGGGGACGCCAGCGCGCCTCCGCGCGGGACAAGAGGTGGGCAACCCCGAGCGCCAGACCGGCGCTAACGAGCACCATCGCGCGCTGCGGCCACCACAACCGGCGCAAGAGTGGCGCCGCCGAGATCATCGTGAGGTAGGGAACATTTGGCAACTCCAGCCCCCCGACCCGCAGCACCGGACCCGCGGCGACGACGAGCCCGGTGAGGAGGAGCGCGGCCACGACGAGGCGACCCCGCGCTCTGCCGAACGCGAGGCCGAGGAGTCCGAGCGCGGCCTCCGTCAGGAGGATGGCGCGATCCTCGGCCACGAAAACGAGTGTCCCTGGCTCGTCTTTCGACTCGATCAGGAAGCCCGCCACCCGTTCAACCAGGTTGACCACGTAGATGCCGACGCCCACGCCCTCGCGGGTGACGGGTGTCCACTTCACGAGGCTCGTGGTGGCGGTGTCCAAGAGCCCGGGCACGGCCGCGCTGGAGGCCACCATCGGCAGCGCGAAGGGCGCGGCGAGCAGGAGCCCGGCGAGGCCCGTCACCGCGAAGGGGAAGAGCGTCGTGACCCGTTTCCCAGGGCGCGCATGGTAAACCACCGCTAGGCCCACCACGAGGGCGGCGAGCCCGCCGAACAAGGCGTAGAACCAGTATCCTAGGCCGGTAACGGCGAGGAGCACGCCCGCGCGAAGGGCTACCAGAATGCCCGCGCCCCGCGCCAGCCGCGCGACGTCCGCGAGAAACAATAGGATGAAGGCTTGCATCGCCTGTGTCGGGCGACCGTCGACAATCTCGTTCAGCGTGAAAGGATTGAAGGCGAAGAGCGCCGCCGCGATGGCGGCTGAGGCAGGCCGAGCCCCGGTGACGCGAGCGAGCGTGGCGAAGGCCGCGGCGTTGCTCGCGAGGACGGCCACGACGAAGGTGTTGAACCCCCACACGGGCCCGAGGAGCCACCGGAAGGGGAGCGCCAACACACCGTCGAGCACGTTGCCGCCGGTGTGAAGGTAGACGTCTTTCCCCCAGGGGAAGAAGAGCACGTCGGTGTGGTCGAAACCCTCGCCGGCGAGCACCTGACGCCCAGTCCACCAGTAGAACCACTGCGTGCCCCAGGCATCGACGTACTCGCGCCCAATGAACTCGCCCGCCGCAGACACAAAGGGCTCGCCGAAGACGGCGAGCCCAAGCACCAGGGCAACCGCAATTCCAAGTAGCCGAGCGCGACGACTACTCGCCGCCCGGTCCACCCTTGCTGCCGATGTTGTTCGTGGAACCGTCGACGTCGTTGTAGGCGGCGGAGGGGTTGCCCGCGTCGATCATCGCCGAGCCAGCGGCCAGCGTGAGGTCGTCGTTGGTGTAGTCCCCGTCGTTCGACCAGGCGGTGTACATCGGGTCGGCGCTGATGTCGGTCACGTTCGCCGAGGCGCCCGACCAGTCGCCGGCGGCGTTGCCGTAGACGTTGCAGTAGTCGGTGGTGAGGGTCGAACCCGACTCGACGTAGATGCCCCAGCCCGTGGTCTCGTTGGTGACCGCAGTGCTGTAGAGGCTCAGCGAACCGGCCGCCGTGACGGCCACCGACCCACCGGAGGTGGTGGTGTTGCCGACGATGTCGTTGTTCCACCAGGAACCGGAGCCCGCATCGGCCCAGACCGCGCCGCCGGCGTAGGCGGAGTTGCCCGCCAGCACCGAGTTGCTCAGGTCGAGGATGCCACCGACCGCCGCGACACCGCCGCCCGCCTCGGCGCCGTTGCCGGCGAAGGTGATGTGCGAAGCCGCCATGCTGGAGGTACCGCCGGCGTAGAGACCGCCACCGTGCATCGCCCAGTTGCCCTCGAACCAGATGTCGTCGGGCGTCATGCCGGCCGAGTCGTTCACGAACATGCCGCCACCGTACGAGTAGACGTACACCCACTCGGTCGCGCTGATCTCGGTGGAGCTGGACGCGGGGAGCTCGTTGGACTCGACGATGAGGTCCCACAGGGTGGGGCTGGCGCCGTCGACGAAGATGCCGCCGCCGTAGTACCGCTGGTAGGTGGTGACGCAGTACACACCGCAGCCGCACTCGGTGGAATCGACCACCTCGTCCATGGTGCCGGTGCCGCTCATCAGGGTGAAGCCGGAGAGCTCGGCGCCCGAGGTCTCACCGCTGCTGAAGCTGACGACCGAGCCGCCGCTGCTGCCGTCGATGATGGTGGC
>SXON01000248.1 GCA_005778355.1 Pseudomonadota bacterium
CGAGGTGATGGCGGTGGCGGCGATGTCGAGCGGGGTGGCGGGCTGGTGGTCGCGGTCGAAGCCGGAGAAGAAGGCGACGTTGAACTCGAAGTCGGTGGAGGGGACGTTCTCCACGAGGCCGAAGATGAAGATCGCCTCGCAGCGGGGGAGCAGGCCGCGGATGCGAGGGACGTCGATGTCCATGACGCTCTTTTGTAGCGCGGTGCCGGTGGTGGTAAGGACCAGACGGCGGAACAGCGGGACGAGGAGCACGTTGGACGCGGCGAGGGACGCGCCGAGGGACTGTTCGGTCTTGTCGAGGCTCACGAGGGACTCCGGGCGGTGGAAGGGTGTTATCCGAGGAGGGTGTCGTGGCGGCGGGTTAGGCCCCGTCGTCGCGACATCACTGTAGCTCAGGCAGCCCCCCCCCCCGCAAGGCGATATCCGGTAATGTACACTACTGTGAATCGCGTTGTCGCGGTGGTGCCGGGTCGCGACCAGAGATGTTGGACAGTTACGACTATTTTGATTCTTCATGCCGACGCCTGTCCCACCCCGGGCAACACACGGAGCCGTGTCGTGTCGTCGCCAGCGGTGCGGTAGCGGCGCCCCTGTCGCCGTCGCCCCGGGCCGACACCCTGAGGCCTAGGGCCTACAGCTCTCCAAGCACGGCGCCCTCCGGGTCCGCGGTTTTGAGCGCCGCGAAGGGCGCGAGATCGTAGGCGTCGCCGCGCTCCGCCGCGTCGAGGACGGCGAGCACGTCGCGGGCGAGGGCGTCTTCCTGTCGTGACAACCACTCGGCGGCCTTGGACACGGCGCGCTTGCGCAGGCCGCGGCTGCGGGAGTGACCGAGCGCGACGAGAGCGAGCAACGCGGCGCAGGTGCGGCGCAGATCGCCGCCCCAGGATCCATCGGCGGACTGCGTGGCGGCGAGCTGGGCGGCCGGATCGGACGGCGCGACCTTCTGCTTCGGCGCGGGTGCGGGACGGTGGGGCGCGGGGCGGCTGGGCGCGGGGCTGGGCGCGGCGCTCTCGTGGACGAACATCGCGTCTACGCCGTCGTCGTCGCTGTCGGCGGGCGAGGGCGGCGGGCTGCCGCGGAACATGTCCATCGCGGCGCGGACGAGGCCTGCGGAGCGCTTCGCGGGCGCGGCGGCGCTCTGTGGCGGTGGCGGGGGGGCGCAGGCCAACATGGCGGGGGCGGGCGCGCCGCCGGTGGGCGCGCCGCAGAAGGCCGTGTCCCACTCGGCGGGCAACTCGACAGGTTGCACCACCTCCACCCGCTCGCCACTCACGGTGCGCGTGGTCTCCACCGCCACGAACGCTGTGAAGCGGGAGGCGATCCCCGCGGCGAGCGCGACGCGAACGATCTCCGGGCGAAGGGCCTCTTCCTCGAAGGGCTTGAGCACGAGCCGGTCTTCCAGCGAGAGCACGCGATCACGTGCGAAGAGCGGGGCGATCGGCGAGCTCACGCGGGTGGGCGCGGCTGCCCAGGCCTGCTGGCCGGCGGCGGCGCGCACGAGGTCGGGGCTGCCCTCGATGTACACGGAGATGGGTTGACCCGAGAAGAGCGTGCGGGGCTCCGGTCGCGACAGGGTGCCCTCCACCTTGATGCCGTCGACGAGGGGCGATCCGAACCGCGCCTCGATGCGGGCGACGACCGCCTCGATGTCGTCACTCGGCGTGCACAAGGTGCAGGCGCCGCCGCCGACGCGCGCGAGGCGCTCCAGCAGCGCCTGGTTCACGGCGGTGTCGATGCCGAGCGGGAAGAGGCGCGCGCCCTGGGCCCGGTTGGCCACGGCGGCAAACAGCTCCTGGTCGTTCCCCGCCTGCCCGTCGGTCACGAAGAGCACGGTGCGCAGGCGCCCGTCGGGGCGGCTACCCGCGAGAGCGAGCTTGAGCGGCGCGAGCATCTCCGTCCCGCCGCGGGCGGCGAGTCGCGACACCCACTGGTCGGCCTTCTGCAGGCTGGTCTCGGTGTAGTCGACGAGGTCGGGGGCGAAGGTGTCGACGCGGTCGTCGAAGGCCAGCACGTTGAATCGGTCGCCCTGGACGAGCCCGCGCAGCGCGGTGCGGAGCGCCGTCTTGGCGGCGGTCATCTTGGTGCCGCCCATCGATCCCGAGATGTCGACGACGAAGAAGGCGTCGCGGGGCATGGCCTGCGGCGCGATGGCCGGGGGCTCGATCACCGCGAGGGTGTGCGTGCCGTCGGTCCAGGCGCGCATGCCGCCGCTGGGGACAAAGGCGAAGCCGAGGATGAAGTCACGGTTGTTGGTGGGCGCGCCGCTCGGGGCCACGGCGAGGCCGCCATCGAACTCCATCTTCAGGGCGTGCAAGGACGACTCGAGTCGCGCCGGTGGGCTCGAGAAGCGCACCTCGAGGTCGAGCCGGGTGCCGCCGTCGAGCCGGAGGGGCGGGGCGATGCGGGAGGCGTCGGGCACGCGGTCGGTGTCGGGGGTGGCGCCGGGACCCTGGTGTCCCGTGTCGTTCCCGGGCATGTAGCGGGGGGCCACCACCGTGGGGAAACGCCAGCGCAAGAGCCCGTCCTCGGCCTCGATCTGCTCGACCACCACGATGCGCACGCGCACGTCTTCGCCCGGCGGCAGGTTGGTGACGCGGAGGGTGTGCACGTCGGCGCGTTCCTGGGTGAGCAACGCGGCGCGTCGACCGGACTTCCGCGCCTGGTTGAAGGTGCGCTCCGCCTCCTCGCGCTCGCGACACTCGGCCCGAACCACCAACTCGCCGCAGCAAAGCTCCACCTCGGTGACGGCGCCGTTCGGCGGGAGCGGGAAGATGTGGACGGCTTCCATCGGGCGGTCGAGCGTGTTGGCGAAGCGTTGCTCCACCACGGTGCGCGCGAGGCTGCCCGCGATCTCGGCGCGCACGCGCACCTCGCGGAGCGGGAGCGGAGTTTCCTTGCGACCCGCGAGCGCCATGAGGCCGCCGAGGCCGCGCGGATCGGGGTCGGGACAGGGGAGGGTGGGGGCGATGGCGAGGCTCATGGTTTGCTCCTGTTCGAGAGGGTGGTTGCGAGAAGCTGGGCGAGGGCTGCGGGATGGGGCACCCGGGCGGGGTCGATGCTGAGCACCACGCCGGGGGCGAGCTCGTAGGCGACGAGCGGGCGGGGACCTGCCGCGACCGGCGCGGGTTGGCCGAGCGCGGGGGCCACGGCGATCTCGAGCTCCGCGGTGGACCGCCCGGCCAGCGCGGACTGCACTTGCGCCAGCGAGAGGCCTTGCGACTGCAGGGCCTTGGTGGCGAGCGCCTGCAACAGGTGGCGGTAGCCGTAGACGGCGGTGCGACCGTCGTAACGGAGAGGTCGATCAACGAGTCCAGTGGACTGGTAGTAGCGGATCGTTCGTTCGTCGGGCGCCGGGCTCACGCGCTCGTCGCCCCCGCCGGGGAGGCCGGCGCACAAGGGACCGAGCTCCGCCACCAGGGACGACAATGTCCACTCGTGGTCGCGGAGGCTGGCGAGGGGGGGCATGGCATTACTGTAAACATGACAGTAATTGCTGTCAACAAAAATCGGCTTGGGTGGCGAGTCGGGTCGTGAGAGAAGAAGACAAGGTGCCGGAGGTTAAGGGTTAAGACTTAGCCCGCGACCACCGAGTTAGAACCTCGGTCGTAGGTAGAAGCCACCTTTTCGCCCCGTGAAAGTCTTAACTCTAAACCTCCGGCACCTTTTTGTGGCTGCCGTCGCAACGCTCTGGGTACACGCCACCCACTGCCTGTACGTGCTGCGCTACATCGAGAGCGAGTTCCTCGCCTTCGTCGTCTTCGCACCGGTGCTCGGGCTGGAGATCGCGGCGAGCCTTCACTTCGCCGGCCGGGGGTACAGCACCCGAGCGCTGCGCGCCCTCCCGAGGCGCGAGCGGATGGCTCTCGCCGGTCGCCAGGCCTTTTGGCTCCTCGCCTTCGCGATCTGGGTGGTGATCTGCGGCCAACTCTCGCGAACCCTGCCGTTCCGCTGGATCATGTTCGTGGGCCCGCGCATCGACGTGAACGTGCGCCTGGTGCTCCACGGGATGGGGATCTACTCGTACATCGCCGCCGCCATCGCGACCGGTTTCTGGTGGCGATTCGCCCACTGGCGCCTCACCAGCACCCTTTTCGTCCCCGCTGGCCTGGGGCTGGTCCTCTTCTGGCACTTCTACGAGGTGGGGGGCCCCGGCGGCGACGTGTCGGAGGCCGCGCTCACGTCGCAACCGGGCGTCACGCTGGTGTACCGCTCCGACCTCGGCCAGGCGCACCCCCGCGACATCTGCGTCGACCCCGAGCGCGACGAGCTCCTCGTCACCTACGGCTGCACCGCCTGCCCCATCGAAGACCCCATGCCCGGTGTCGTGCGCGTCGACCTCGCGACGGGAACCACCCACACCTTCATCAGCGGGCCGGTCCGCGAGATCGACTGCAACAACGCCTCGCGCGAGCTCCCCATCGCCCCCTGGCTCGACCAGCGTGTCATCGTGCTCGACCGCGACGATCTCTCCGTGATCCGCGAGCTACGCCCCGAGTGGCGCGGCCAGATCGACATCTGGGAGCCGATGGCCATCGTCGAAGACACCTCCGTCGGCCGCTACTTCGTCACCAACGACGTGACCCAGGGGGTGATGGCGCTCGACTCGCAAACCGGCGCCTGGCTCGGCCACCACGACTTCTGGCAGGAAGGACGCGTCACGTTGTACGGCCTCCCCGCCTACTCCATGGTGCAGGGTCACCCTGGCGGCCCGGTCTACTTTACGTCCGGCCCCGGCGAGAACCTCTACGCCCTCGACCCGGTGTCTCTGGAAATCGTTCGCACCGCCAAGCTCGGCGATCTCGCCGGCACCGGCCTCGCGCTCGACGAGGCCAACGACCGCCTCTGGTACCAGTCGAGCTTCGACGACCGTTTGCTTGAGATCCGCGCCAGCGACTTCACCGTCGTCCGCGACCTCGGCGGCGAACGTTACGCCCGCGGCCTCGTGTACGATAGCGCGCGAAAGCGACTGTACCTCCTCGGCTATATGAGCGGCACCCTCCGCGCGATCGACCTCGCGACAGGCAAAGTGCTGTGGACCCTGGCGGTGGGCGGTCGACCCAACGCGATGGTCATGGCGGGCGACGCGCTCTGGCTCAACTCGATGGCCGGCGTCCTGAAGGTGGAGCTCGCCGCTCGCTGAGGGCACGGAGCCCGAGCAGCACGGGGACGGTGACCGTGGCCGCCACCAGCATTGATCGAGCAATCGGGTTGTCGAGGTCGCTCCCGGCGCGCCAGGCGTGCGCGAGCCCGAGGACCCAGGCGCCCAGGGCCGAGGCGTGCAGCGTGCGCCAGGCGCCAGGCGAGAGCCGCGAGCGAAAGGCGGAGCTCAGCGCCACGGCCACCAGCATCCACGTGGCCACGGTGCCCAGCGCCATCGCGCGGGGAAGGTCGGCGCCGAGGCCAGGGACCAAGAGCGACACCGGCGGCGTCGTGCTTCCCGGGGCCAGGGTCGCGGCAAGCGCGTGGGCGAGCGTCGCGACGGTGCCCAGGACGGACCAGTAACGATGCAGGTGCACGGCGGCCGCCGGGGGGAGCCAGCCGCCCAGCCCACGCCCAGAGAGGCCGAGGCCGAAGACCATCGACAACCACAAGGACGTGACGGCGGTGAGCCCGGTCGCGCGCGCCACATACCAGCCGACGTGCTCGATCATGCGGCCGCCCAGCCGGGGCTGCACCAGGCTGACCCGGCGGTGTCGACCACCAGCACCCGCGCGCCCCAGTCTTCCACGTGGGCGGCGAGCGACGGCCGGACGACCAGCGCTTTCGCCACGATCTCGGCCCGCATCGCGCTCGACGCCACCACGCTGGCCGTGTCGAGCGTACCGGTGGCGCTCTCTCCCGTCGCCGGGTCGAGCAGGTGGTGGTGGCGATGGCCGGATCGGTCCACCCAGGCGCGTCCCAGCCGCGATGATGTCGCGACAGCGGCATCGGTGAGTACGACCGCCCGGTCTCCCGCCACGCCCAGGGCATGCGGCCCGCCGAGCACGCGGATGTCGCCGCCCCCGTCGACGATCGCCTCGCGGGCGCCTACCTCGACCAGGCGCCGCGCGACTCGGTCGATCGTCCAACCCTTCGCGAGCCCGCCGAGATCGACCTCGCCCTCACCATGGAGCTGAGCTGCCCCATCGAGGAACTCGATCCCCAGTGCAGAAGGCCCTGTCCCCAACACCGTGGGACGCCGGATCGCGGCGAAGTCGCGGTCGTAGCCCAGTGACCGGAGCTGGCGCCCGAGCCGGGCGTCGAAGGCCCCACCCGTCCACACGCGCGCGGCCTCGGCGGCGCGGAGCACCTCCACCAGGACGGGATCGTCGCTGCGTCGCTCCCGGTTGAGTCGCGACAGCGCGGAGCGAGGGTCGAAGCGGCTGAGGTGCCGTTCCGCCTCGTGGACCATCGCCTCCGCCCCGGCGAGCGCGCCCCCGGTGTCGGCCGCGATCCACCAGCGGGTGCCCATCGCGGCGAAGGCCCGGTGAATCACGACGCCCTCGATCGGCGCACGACCACGACGCGGCGGGGGCGCGGTGCCGCGACCAGTCCCGGCGCGGGCGGAGTGGCAGCGTGAGTCAGGGCAGGCGCGAATGGGGCGGCGGGGTCGCCCGAGGCCAGGGCCGCCGTCGTGGCGGCGTCCTCGTGCGCTCTTGCCCGCTCCGTCCCCGCCACGGCGAGGACGGATGCCGTCGCGACCAAGAGCGCGCCGAGCGCGGTGGAGCGTGCCGCGTCGCGACGGGGGTCGGCCCTGACTGGGGAACGCGTCGTGTCGCACGGGGGGTCAGTCGTCATCGTGGTGACGGCGGCGCCGTCCCTCGTGCTCGTCCTCCTCGTGCTCGTCCTCCTCGTGCTGACGACGTCCCGCGCCGTCGCGGAGTGGCCGCCCTTTCTCGTCGACGTAGACCACCTCGGGCTCCGGCGCGGGGGCCACGGCGGTGGGCGGCGCGGCCACCGGAGGCGAGGCGGGCGGTGCGCTCACCGGGGGCGCGTCGGGCGGCGCGGGCTCGGCGGCGTCGGCCCCGAGCACGGCAACGAGGGCGACCGCCAGCGAGAAGCTGGCGACGCCGTAGGCGATGGCGATGTTTCGATCCATGAGCACTCCTGTGTGCTCTTCAATCTTCGCCACCCTCCCTTGGAACGAGCTTGGAACGAGCTTGGAATCCTCTCAGCTTCGCACGCTGAGCTCGGCCCGCAGGCCGCCGAGCGGGGAACGGTCGAGCCGCAGCTCGCCGCCGTGTCGCAGGGCCACCTCCCGAGCAAAAGCCAGCCCGAGCCCGAGTCCCTCGGGATCGTCCACGCGCGCCCGGGCGCCGCGCGAGAAGCGGTCGAGGGCGGCGGCGCGCTCTGCGGGGGCGATCCCGGGTCCGGCATCGTCGACCGTGAACACGTAGTCCTCGCCCCGGGCGGCCCCGCGAAGCTCCACGGCGCTTCCACGGGCGTGCCGCCCCGCGTTCCGCAGCAAGTTCGCCAGTGCCAACTCGACGAGTTCCGCGTTCACCGGCACCGGTCTGGGCTCCACCCCTACCGCGAGCACCGTGCCTCCGCCGGCCTCGATCGCGGTCCGCTCCAGGGCCAGCGCATGGACCGTCAGCGTCTCGGTGTCGGTCGCGACACGCGTGAGTTCGACTTCGCCGGTGTCGAGTCGCGACATGGCGCGCAGCGCTTCCACCACGCGGCGCAGCCGGTCGGCGCTGTCCCGGGCGCTCTGGAGGGTCGCCTCGTACTCGGCCGCGCCCCGGGGCCGCCGCAGGGCCACGTCGATCTCACCGAGCAAGGCGGTCACGGGGGTGCGCAGCTCGTGGGCGGCCTCCGCCGAGAATCGGCGCTGGGCGGCGTAGGCGGTGTCGAGACGGTCGACCAGGCGATTGAAGGCGCCGACCAGGCCTTGCACCTCCACGGGCAGGTCGGCGTGCGGCTTCGCGGGGCGACCGGTGGACGCTGCGGCCTCGATCTCGGCGCGGGCGCGGTCGACGGGGGTGAAGGCCCCGCGGACGGCGCGGCCGGTGGCCCACACGCCCACCGTGGCCACCACCGGCGCGAGCAGGCCGTAGGCGAGGCCGAAGCCCCCGAGCACCTCGAAGAACGACGGCGCCCTCGACCTGGCGGCCACGATCACGTGGCGCTCCCGCCCGTCCACCCGGGCTTCTGCAGGTAACAGGACCAGCCGGTGGGAACCGACGTCGACGAAGGTGGCGCGTTCGCTGGCGATGGCCGCGTCGACGGCGGCGATGGGCACGCGCGCGTCGTCCCGCTTGACGATCCAGGTCTCGACGGGCGAGCGGCCGGACTCCACCTCCCAGCCCGGCCCGGCCTCGGGATGCGCCGTCTCGTGCGCGGCGGCGAGCAGGGCGGTGTCGAGACCGCGTCGCGACTGCACCCAGAGGGCAATGGCGGTCCCAAGGCCCGCGAGCAGGAGGCTTGCCACGAGCACCCCGGCGGCCCGCCGCTGCACGGCTCGCTCCACCGACAGCATCAGCGCGACCGGTCTTCGAGCGTGTAGCCGGCGCCGCGCACGGTGTGGATCAGCGGCCGATCGAAACCCCGGTCCACCTTTTGCCGGAGGTAGCTCACGTACACCTCGACGGTGTTCGTCCCGGGGTCGTGCGTGGTGTCCCACACCGCCTCGAGCAGCCGGGTGCGGCTCAGCACGCGCCCCGGGTAGGAAGCCAGGTAGCGCAAGAGGTCGAACTCGCGGGTCGTGAGGCGAATCTCGCGGCCGGCCCGCGTCACCCGTCGTGAGGCGGTATCAATCCGGAGCTCACCCACCTCCACGGTGTCGCCCCCGCCCCGCCGGCACACGGCCTCGATGCGGGCCACCAGCTCCTCGACGGCGAAGGGCTTCACCAGGTAGGCGTCGGCGCCGGCCTGCAGGCCAGCCACGCGCTCCTCCACGCGATCGCGCGCGGTGAGGCAGATCACCCGTGCGTCGTCGCGACGGCGGCGCAGGTGGCGCACGAGCTCGAGCCCGTCGCCATCGGGCAGCATGCGGTCGACCAGCAAGAGGTCGCAACCCTGCGCTTCCAGCGCGACGCGGCCCGCCGCGAGGTCGTTGGCCACCTGCACGCGGTGGCCTTCTTCCTCCAGGCCACGCTGGAGAAAACCCGCGATCTTCCGCTCGTCTTCGACCACGATCACACGCATGGCTCTAGTCTACGCACCCGTCGCCGGGTCGCCCCCCGCTTCCTGGCGGTTGCCGGGCGTACCCGTCATCGGGCGGAGCGCCCCGGGCCTGTCGCGTCGGTACGCCAACGTATACGGTCCAGCCTCCTGATCCGACCACCACCACGTGAACGACAGTCGCGACGAGTAGATCTTGACAGATCTCTCTCTCTGCATTAATCGTGCCGGGCAAGAAGGAACTTCCCGTGCCTATCACCCGCCACCGCCGCATGACCCGCCAGACCGTCGCCACCGCATCGAGCACCACCACCTACTTCATCCCCGCCGGGGACTGGGAGGAGTGCGACGGCATCACCGGCGCGAAGTTCTGGGGCGATGTCCGCGCGAAGAACGGGTCCATCCAGCTCAAGCCCGCGGTCCAGACCGCCATCGACAAGCAGAACCCGGACACGCCGACCGCGCTGACCCAGAGCTGGATCACCGCCGACGGCTCGATCAGCCCGGTGAAGGCAACCTTCAACACCGACGGCAAGCGCCACATCCGGCCAGGCTGGATGATCTTGCTCGAGTCGGGCAGCACGCTCGCGACCGCCTGGGTCGACGGCGAGATCGCGTACGAGCTGTAGGCGCATGCTCTCGCTCGCGCCCTGGTGCCTCCTGCTGTTCGCCGGGTGCCCCGTGCCCGAGGACAAGGAGAGCGGCCCCGCGCGGGAAAGCGGCACGCCCCCCCTCGACACGGCCGACACCGGCGACTCGGCGCGCCCGCCTCCGGACAGTGACGGCGACGGCTGGCTCGACGAGGAAGACTGCGACGATGGCGATCCGCTGGTGCACCCGGGGGCCACCGAGGTGTGCAACCACGTGGACGACGACTGCGACGGGGGCACCGACGAGGATGTCGCCACCACGGTGTACCCGGACGGCGACAGCGATGGCCACGGCGATCCCACGGGCACCACCGGATGCGCAGGCGACGCGGGCACGTCGGAAACAGGCGACGACTGCGACGACGCCGACGCCACGGTGTTCCCTGGTGCCGCCGAGGTGTGCGACGACGGCGTCGACCAGGACTGCGACCCGGGCAGTTGCCGCCTGTCCGGGGAAATCGACCTCTCGGTGTCGGCCGACGTGACTATCTACGACACGCTCGCCTGGGAAGGGATCGGCGAGGCGGTGGCCGGCGTCGGCGACCTCGACGGCG
>SXON01000249.1 GCA_005778355.1 Pseudomonadota bacterium
AGCGGCGTCGCAGTTGGGCTGATCACGGCACCGCGATCATCGCGGCGGCGGGTTTGATCAACGCCTGTCTCATCACGGGGCGCAAGCTCGAAGACGTGACCGTGGTGTTCAGCGGCGCCGGAGCGGCTGCGGTCGCGACGGCGCTTTTGCTGGAGTCGCTCGGCGTGCAGCAGGCGCACATCTGGATGGTCGATAGCGAGGGGCTGCTGTACCATGGCAGGAAAGAGCACGTATTTCCTGAGAAGATGCACTTTGCGCAAGGGACGGAGTCCGCGCGCCTCGCCGAGGTGCTGGAGGGCAAGGACGTGTTCATCGGGCTCTCCGTCGGCGGCGTGCTGAAGCCGGAGATGCTGCTGAAAATGGCGCCTCGTCCCATCATCTTCGCGATGGCCAATCCGGAACCCGAGATCCACTACCACGAGGCCAAGGCGGCCGTGCCCGACGCGATCGTCGCCACCGGGCGCAGCGACTCCCCCAACCAGGTGAACAACGTCCTCGGTTTCCCCTTCGTCTTCCGCGGGGCGCTCGATTGCCGCGCGCGCGCGATCAACGAGAGCATGAAACGTGCCGCCGTCCAGGCGCTCGCCGAGCTGGCCCGTGAAGACGTGCCCGACGAGGTGCTCGACGCCTACAAGGTGGGCGCGATGAGCTTCGGGCCCGACTACATCATCCCGAAGCCCTTCGACCCGCGGGTGCTCTTGTGGGTGGCCCCCGCCGTGGCCAAGGCGGCGGCCGAGAGCGGCGTGGCGCGCGAGCCCATCGCCGACATCGAAGCCTACCGGGCGCGGCTGGAGCGAAAGCTCGAGCGCAGCAAGGAAGTCCTCCGCCCGGTGATCGCGCGCGCCCAGCGCTCGCCTCGCCGCGTGGTCTTCCCCGACGGCACCCACCCCCGCGTGTTGCGGGCCGCGCAGATCCTCGTGGAGCAAGGCATCTGTAAGCCCATCCTCGTGGGCGACGAGTGGCGCATCCTCAAGCGGGCCGAGGAGACGAAGCTCAGCCTCGAGGGCATCGAGATCGTGTCGCCCGGCGACGGCGAGCGCTTCGATGCCTACGCGGAGAGGCTCTACGCGTCGCGACAGCGCAAGGGCATGACGCGCCACAGCTCGCGACAGTGGCTGCGGCGTGCCGTCTACTACGGCGCGATGATGGTGGAAAACGGCGACGCCGACGGCATGGTGGGCGGCATCGAGGCCCCCTACGCCGACACATTGCGACCGGCGTTGCAGATCATCGGCCAAGACCCGAGCGTGCGCGTCGTCAGCGGTGTCTACGTCATGCTCTTCAAGAACCGGGTGTTCTTCCTGGGCGACTGCACGGTCAACATCCTCCCGCCCCCGGCGGAGCTCGCGCAGATCGCCATCAACACCGCCAAGCTGGCGCAGTCGCTTGGCTACACGCCCCGGGTCGCGATGCTGTCGTACTCGGACTTCGGCGAGCACCGCGACAACCCCGAGGTCACCAAGATCCCGAGGGCCATCGAGATCGTCCGCGAGTCCTGGCCCCAGCTGGTGATCGACGGCGAGATGCAGGCCGACAGCGCGGTGAACGCGGAGATGGCGGCCCGCGACTTCCCCTTCTCCCGCATCCAGGGCGACGCGAACGTGCTGGTTTTCCCGGGGCTCGCCTCGGGCAACATCGCCTACAAGCTCCTGCGCGAGCTCGGCGGGGCCACGGCGGTGGGACCGGTGATCATGGGCCTGCGCAAGCCGGTGAACGTGCTAGCCCTCGGGGCTTCCGTCAACGACATCGTCCACATCGCGGCGATCACCGTGCACCAGGCACAAGCGCTCGCCTCCGGAGAGTAGATCATGGCTCATCCTCAGCTTTCCTCCATCCTCGACCGCAGCGGGCATGCCGCCACGGTGGCCTGGGCCCATGACGGCTCGGGGGATCTCGCCTCGCTTCCCGACGCCGACCTGGCCGTCGAAGCCGCGGTCGCCCTCGGCAACGTTGCTGCCCTCCAGGCTGTCGTGGCGCCCAAGCACCTGCGCAAGCTCGCGGCGGCGGCGCTCCACAAGCTCAAGTCCCGCGGCGTGAAGGTGGCCGAGGTGGCCGCGCCCCGCGCCTTCTCGCTCGGCGCCGAAGACGTGCAGGTGCCCCCTCGCGCTTTCCTCTCCACGCCCAACGCGCTCGGCAACATGCACCTGGTGCTCACCGCCACCGACCGGGAGGGCAGCTGCATCATGGAGCTGGTGTACGGCGGCTCGAAGCTCCAGGACGAGCACGGTCACGCCTCGCGCTCGGAGCTCCGCCAGTTCTGGCGCGAGCTCGAGAACGACGCGGGGATGACGGAGATCCCCTTCGTCACCGCGCTGCACCTGGGCGACGCGCTCGTGCAGGGCAAACACGCCCACGGGTGGGACCACCTGCTCGAAAAGGTCGACTCGGGCACGCTGACCGCGGCTCGCTTGCTCGACCCCGCCCGCCAGGCGCCGGCCCCCCGGGGTGACGACGGCGACCCGAGCGACTGGTCGCTCCCCGCCTGGCTCGTCGACGCGAAGCTCGTGGAAGACCTGGCCGAGAACGGCTTCGGTGCCCACACAGCGGAAGACCCGGACGGCTGGCTGAACGAGGGCCTCGACAAGGCGCTACGCAGCAGTCGCGACGAGTTCGCGCACGCCTGCGAACACATCGCGCTCGCCTTCACGCTGGTGGGACGCCCCCGCGCTGCGGCTGAGGCCCGCGAAGTGAAGCGCAGGATCGAGGCTGGGGAATCGGGACGGAACTTCGCGCAGGTGCGCCTGGCGGTGCTCATGGCCTGCTTCGACGAGATCCGGCGTCGCGAGGCGGAGCACAAGGCCGACATGGACGGGCTCATGCAGATGGTGGGTCGCCAGGGCGGGTAGTTCCGCGCCGGCTTGTGGGTGAACTCACACACCGGCGGGCGACGTTCCATGGGGGATCGGGCATAGTTTCGTAGGCACGCGCCTTGCCACCTGTGTGGCCAGACACGGAGTCACCGTTGCCCGCGATTCGATCCATCCTCCTGCCGACCGACTTCTCCATGGAGGCCGATGCCGCTTTTGCGCACGGCCTTCGGCTCGCCGTGGCCCTGGGCGCGCAGCTCGACATCTTCCACGCCGAGCCCAAGAACGACCAGGCCGACTGGCGCTGGGCGCCGAGCGTGGCCGACACGCTGGTTCGCTGGGGACACCTCCGCCGGGGTGCCACCGAGGCCGACGTCGAGGCGCTCGGCATTCGCGCTCGTCGTACGCAGATCGTGGGCCAGGCGCCCGACGCGGCGGTGCTCAGCGAGATGTCGGAGAGCCACGCCGACCTCATCGTGATGGCCAGCCACGGCCGGAGCGGGATCTGGCGCTGGATCCAGCCGAGCGTGATCGCGCCGGTCTTGCGTCACGCGCCCGTCCCGGTGCTGGTGATCCCCAATGGGGCACGGGGTTTTGTGGATGCCACCACCGGCGAGGCCGGGATCGGCCGTGTGCTCGCGCCCATCGACACCCGCCCGCACCCGGCGCCGGGGTTCGACGCCGCGCTCGCCCTGGCTACGGCACTGCCCGCCGCCAACCGCGCCTTCGCCACCCTCCACGTGGGCCGAGGCCGTCCCGAGACGGATCTCTTGCTCGTCCCCCCGGGCTACGAGCTCTTCCACTGGTTCGCCGAAGGGGAGCCGGTCGACGAGATCGCCCGGACCGCCACCGAGTGGCAGGCGGACCTCATCGTGGTCGTCACCGAGGGGCGTCGCAACTACCTCGACACGCTGCGCGGCAGCACCGTCGAACGCCTGCTCGACCGCGTCAAGCAGCCGGTGCTCGTGGTCCCCGCCGAGTGGACGGGAAAAGAGTAGCTACCACTTGAGCGATTGCCGTCCGAGGGCCAACTCCAGGCCCCGGATGGCATGCGCCGAGTCGCCCACGAGGTCGAGGTAGAGCTGTTCGTCTCGGGTCCGCAGCGCTGTCATGTCGGCGAGCAGGCCCTCGTCCTCGATAGCCCTGACGGTGATCACCAGGTTCTGGGCCGCGCCCTCGATCGTGGCGGCCTGGATGTCGTCGGGCGTGAAGAAGCCGAGGATCTCGAGCTTCGACATCGTCTCCAGCCAGTGTCCGAGAAACTTCATGCGTTGGACCAGCAGTTTCTCTCGGTGCTGGCGCATCTTCTTCATCGTGTCGTCGTAGATGCGGAGCTCGATCGGGAGGCGATAGAACAGGAGCGCGGCCTGCGCGGTGACGGCCTTGCGTGACTCCGGGCGGCCGAAGCCCCGGGCCACCGCGAAGGAGGCGCCCTGGACGAGGTGAGCGCCCCCACAGGCGTAGGAGAAGAGGGGCTGGCCCTTGCGCTCGAAGTCCTGTCCGGCCGCCATGGACTGGAACATGAACTTCGACTCCTTGTGGAGCACGGCGACGGTGAAGTCGGTGAAGATGTCCATGTCCATCGACGTGCCGTCTTCGGCCACCCAGCGTAGGTCTTCCGAGGGCGCCCACGCCGCTAGGGCCTGGAGGCCCCAGGGCATGTCGTTGAACCCGTCGAAGCTGAGCTTATTCTCAGCCATCCGGATCCAGGTTTTGAGCAGCGTGGCGCGGTAGAGGTCGGCAGCGGTCGCGACACCGGCACCCACGGGGAAGCTTGCCTCTGGCAAGACGCCCACCTCGGTCATGTTCTTGAGCACGAGGTCGGTGTGAGGCTCGACGGGCTTGCCGTTGCGAGTCTTTGGGAAGCTCAGCAGGTTGAGGCTACCGAAAAGCCGTGGCTCTGCGTAGGCGGCGAACACGTGCGCCAGGCCCACACGCTCGTCCGCGAGGCGGAACTCGGGACCGCGGGCGAGCACGCCGTGCATGATCGCCCAGGGGTTCTCGGGGTCGCCGGCGTAGCGCTCCACCACGGCGGAGAGGGTGGCCAGGGCACGATCGTAGTCGGGTAGGGCCGGCACAGGTCGCGACACAGAGCCCGCGCGGGTGGGGGCGACCGGGAGGAGTTCGCGAATGTTGGCCGAGGACCACGCGGCCGCGGCGGGTGGGGTGCTGGGCGGCGCCGACGGTGCTTCCGCGCGCGGTGCGGGCGGAGCACTCTCCTCCTCGAGGAGGTCGTCGGCGCCGTAGTAGTAGAGCGCACCGAGCGTGGCTACGGTCACGACCACGACGAGGCCGGCGACTTGCCTCGGCGTCACTTCTGCTTCGCGGCCTTCTCGGCCTCCTCGGCCGCGGCCACCTCGTCGGTGTGCATCTGGAGCGCGTCGACCGGGATGATCCGGTCGCGGTCGGTGATGAGCAACTGGCCCTGATACACGGCGAAGCGCGGGTGGATCAGCTCGTGATCGACCGCCCTGACCTTCCAGTCGAGCTTCCCAGGCTTCTTGAACTTGAAGACCCAACCGGTATCCGTGAGCGCCCACATCGCGCCGGACTCGTCGAGGGTGAGGTCGACGTCTTCGAAGCCTTCGCCGAGGATGGTTGCGTCGATGACGGTCCCGTAGCGGAATCCATCGGCGTTGTAGCTAATGATCTTGTCGCCGAAGGCCATGTAGATCTTGCCGTCGGTGCCCACCTCCACCGCGTTGGGGGTGCCATCCTTGATCACCCAGCGCGCGAGCTCTTCCGAGGCCGTGTCGAAGGCGATCGCATCGTTACCGATAATGGCGACGACGGTCTTCTTCTTCTCGATGTAGGCGATGTAGCCCTCGCCGCCGACCTTCGGCTGCACCTGGTCGTCGATACGGACGGTCCAGCCGATCTGGCCGTTGCCCTCGCCGTCGAAGATCTGCAGGCGACCGGCGGCGTCGAAGACGATGAAGCCGTCGCTCTCCTTGCCCGGGACAATCTCGATGTCGACGGGATTCATGAAGGCGCCTGCGTCTTCGCTCGCGAGGCTGCCAGCGGCGTACCAGGGGCGCCGGGCGCCGAACCAGTACTCGGTGACATCCTTCGGCGCGCCCCACTGCCGGTCGGTGATGCCTTGTGGGGTGAACCGCTGGACTCGATTGTTCGCCGTGTCGCAGACGAGCGCGTTGCCGAGCTGCTCGATCTCGACGGGGAGGGGCTCGCCGTGGCCGCGCAGGGCGCCGACTTCCCAGCCGGGCTCGCCCCAGGCCTGGATGTTGCGGCGACCCCCGCCCTGGAGGTCGCGCCAGGCGTAGAAGTACTCGATGGTGTCTTTGATCTCGCGCTGTTGCTTGCCGACGGCACGCATCGAAGCGAATTCGAGGCCGGGGATGCCGGTGGCATCCTTGAGCTTGCGAAGTGCCGACATCGCCATGTCGTCGGGGGCCAGGGCGGCCGCGCGGTAACCGAGCGGCACCAGCGAGGTGACCTTGCGACGGAGGTACTCGGGCCCCTCGCCGGCGGCGTCCATCAGGAATTCGAGGGAGGCGCGGTCGTTCGGGTCGGCCTTGTGGGCCTCGTAGGCCTTGAGCGCCTGTTCCTCGTACTTCTTCTGCAGGGCCTCGCCCTCGCGAGAGGCGCGCCAGGCGTCGACCTTCTCAACCTGCCGCGCGCGCTCGCCCTCGGTGAAGTTGATGGCCACCTCGGCCACGAACATGTCGGCGTAGACACCGCCTTCGAAGGCCTCGACGAACTCGAGCCGTACCTTCCGGCCATCGGAGGACAGCGGGATGTCGACGCGAGCCATCTCCTTCTGCAAGCGCAGCGGGTCGCCCACTTTTGCCCCGTCGACCCACACCTGGACCAGCTTCGGCTTGGCGTATTCCTTGTAGGTGCGCTCGCCCTTGGCGAGGTTGCCCGGCCACAAGGAGACCGATTCGAGCCTGGTGGCCGTGCCGAGATCGACCTCGATCCAGCTCGCGTTGCCGTGCCCCATCTCGGCCTCGGCCCATCCCGTGCCGAGCAGGCCGTCGAAAGCGAGGTCGGCGGTGTGTTTGCCTTCCGCGTCTTGCAGGGTGGACGAGGCGGTGGCGCTGCCGGCGTAGGCGATGCCGGGAATCATGGCGGCGAGGGCGAGAAGCACGCGGGCGACCTCCGACCGCCCCGCGTAGCGTGTGCCTCGCGCGCATGACAAGGTACCCGCTGACAAAGATAGGCCAATCGCGTGCATCCGCTTCTCCTGCTCCTTGCGACACCCGGGCTCGCCATCGACCTCCAGGCCGACCTTCACCTCGACACGCCCACGCAGCTCCTCCGTCGTAAGGCGACGCTTGACGGTGAGGGCATGGAGGCCGCCCTGCCGCAGCTGCGCGAGGGCGGAACGAACCTCGCCGTGGAGGTGCTCTGGCCGCCGCGCGATGCCGACTGGGAGGCCCACGCGGCGCGGCTCTTCGACATCATCGAGGCGGAGGACCGTCGCCTCGACGCGGTGATGCTCGCCCGAGGCCCGGCCGAGGCCCGCTCGGTCATCGACGGTGGTGCGGTCGCGCTCCTGGTGTCGATGGAAGGGGCACACGGGCTCGACCGCTCGGGGATCGACGGCTTGCGACGCCTCCACGCCCGGGGCCTGCGCATGCTGGGCCTCACCTGGAGCTTCTCGAACCGGTTCGCGGGTAGCGCGGGCGACGGCGGCGGCGGGCTGACCCCGGATGGCTGGACCTTACTCGCGGAGGCCAACCGTCTCGGGGTGATTGTCGACGTGTCGCACGCGAGCGATGCCGCCACGATGGAGGCTTGCGGCTGGTCGCATGCGCCGGTGGTGGCCTCGCACTCCAACACCGACGCGCGCCGCGAGCACGCCCGCAATCTCTCTGACCGAGCGATTCGCTGCATCGCGCGCAGCGGTGGCGTGGTGGGCGTGAACGTGCACGGCGATTTCGTAGGGGGAACAAGGGACGTTGCGGCTGTGGCCGACCATTTCGACCACCTGCGCGCCGTAGGCGGCCCCGGCGTGGTGGCGCTCGGCTCGGACTACGACGGCCTCATCAAGCCAGTGACGGGCCTGGAACACGCCGGGAAACTCGCCGCCTTGTGGGCCGAGCTTCGGCGTCGCGGCTGGACGGAGGACGAGATTTCCGGGGCGCGAGGGGGGAACTTCATGCGGGTGTGGGAGGCGGTGGAGCGCGTGAGCGACGCGCTCACATGGGGAAGCACACCCAAAAGCGCGCCCGAGCGACCGCGAGGGCCGCAATAGCGAGCGCCGGCTCGCCAGCCGGCGCGGGGCAAGGCCAAAATAGCCAGCGACCCCCCGAAGCCATCTTGCGATGGCCTCGGGGGGTCGTGGTTGGCACCCGCTCTCGGCGGAACGTGGATCCCCTGCAGAGGGGGTGAATGGCACCAAGTTGCGGCTTCGCATCGACCACGCCCGGGAAGGGCAGCCGTTGCTCAGCTTGGCTCGGTGGACTCCTCGGCGTGGGCGAACCCAGACCTCGGGGCGACCGGGACCACGGCGAACCGTGCTCCTGGCGGAAATGTTGGATGGCCACATGCGCTCCCGCGCGCGTGACCGACGGGCCTGGGGTTCAAGCGACCTCCAAGGCACTCCCCGCGACGACGTGCCGGCTCCCTGGCCGTTCACCGAGCGGGCCCGACGTGTCGTTTCGCGTGTCGCAGCGAAGGCGCGTGTGCTCGCAGGCTATGCACCTGTGCACGCGACATCGAGGCGTCGGCGTCGACTTCTCGGACCGTCGTCGTCGTGGGGGCGGGACTACATAGATTTCTCAGTGCTTCCCGCATGGAAACTCGCGTTTCCATCTGCCCTCGTGGCGTTCTTGCCACCTTCCCCGTGCTCCCAGCACTTCCATTTACGCGTCTCGCCCTGCGCCGCGCCGCTCACCATCGCTGGGACACCTGCCGCTCTCGGGTGTTTCCACCTTCGAGTGACCGGGCCTACGCTCGGTTGCGCTCGCTTCACGCGGGCGTTCCACTCACCTTGACTCTCATGGGGTTGTCCAAAGATCGCCCCTCCACCGGGATTGCCCACGGAGTCCACTCCCGGGCACGTTTCCGTGCCCTTCGGGGAAGCACCAGCCAGGTACTTCCCGTGTTCCGACCTCGCCGTTTTGACGGCCTCGTCGGCTTACTCCTCCGCGGGTTGCCGGGGTATTGCACCCGGCGCCGGTCATGGGGTTCGGCGTGTTTCATCGTCTGGCGTTTCGCCCTCGGTTTGCACCGTGGACGCGTTGCCTCGCGAATCCTCGCGCCGCGCTCCTGCCCTCCGAAGCTTTTCTCCCCGGCGATAGCGGCGAGCTTTCACTCGCGGGGCCGCGTCAGGGCTCGGGCTGTTGCCAGCCATCGCCTTCACCGCGGTCCTTGCCCCCTCGCCGCTTGCTTTGACTCACCCTTGCGGGTGCGTCGTCGCGCGGCCTCGAGGCCTTACTCCATCGCCGGAGCCGTGTCGCCGCTTCCCCATTGCTGGGTCGGCGGGATCATTGCTTCCCTGGGCTTGCCTGCCTTCCGCGTTTTGCGCGGTCGACAGGATGACGTCAAAGAACGTTCGAGATGAACGGGTCTCGGTCCGAGCGTCCCGGTTTCCCGGGTGCCGCCTGCCTTAGAGCAAGACGCGTGCCAAGTTCGTACAACGATAGAACGCCGTGTTTCGTCGTGCGATTTGGGAATGATGATTCCCACGCTAATGCGAAAGTTCTGGTGGTGTGGAGAACTATACTCAATATAGCTACGTAAGTGGCGGGAAAGAGGTTGCCCATTGAAACGGGAACCCGCGGAAGTCTTAACCCTTAACCTCCGGCTCCTTTTTCTTGGGGCAGTGGCGGCAAGCGAGCTCGCAGCAGCGGCCGAGGCTCAAGAGGTACGCGGCGGTGTAGACCACGCGACCGGAAGCCGGGTCGACGTAGTGATCGAGGCCCCGGGCGGTGGCGCGGTCGTGGAGCGCGAGCTGGGTTGCCGTGGGGGCGTTGGGCGGGCGGTGCTGGCCGCGCCAGCGCTCGAGGGCGCAGAGTGGATGACGGAGAGTGAAACGCCAGTTGTTACTTGCCAAAACGCTTCATGAAGTGGTGAACAACCTGCTTCTTCCACCAGGACCAGTGGTGTGCCGACTCGTTCCCCCAGATGTCGCGCTCGTGGGGGATGCGCTTCTGGGCGAACACGTCGCAAAGCGCAATCGTCTCCTCGATGCAGCCCTCTTCCCACTTCCCAGTACCGCACACCATCGCGAGGTGAGTGTTGCGACGCACGCGGTCGAGCGCCGCGCCGTGCAGGTTGGGGACGAAGTGCAGCGGGTTGTTGAAGTACACCTCGGCCGTGTCGTGCCCGTCCAAGAACTGCTGGACCTCATAGCGGCCGCTCATGCACAGCGCGTAGTCGAAGGTCTCGGGGAACTTCAGCGCGAAGAGCGCGGCATAGAGCCCGCCGAGCGAGCAGCCAACGGTCGCGATTCGTCCCTCGGACATGTTGCAGTCGCGACGAATGTAGGGCACCAGCGTGTCGAGGACGAAGCGCTCGTAGCGCCCGTGGGCCGCCACCTTCTCGCGGGGGTCGACGTCCTTCTTGGTGAACGCTTCCGCCACGTTCGACTCGGGGCAGTAAAGCTTGATCTTCCCCGCCCGGAGGAAGGGCGCCAGGGTGTCGACCATCCCCTCTTTCTGCCACTCGTGCGCGAAGCCGGCGGCGCTGGGGAAGGCGATGACCGGCACGCCCCACCAGCCGTAGCGCCAGAGGTGCACCGGGCGGCCCATGGCCTCGCTGGGGATGCGCTCGTACGTGCCTTCCATCTACTCGCCCTCGCTAAGATTTCGGCCGAGCCCGAGTTGTTCCTGGCGCGGCTCGAAGTTGTTGGGATCCCAGCACTTGCGGCAGCGCGCCTCGTAGGCGTCGGCCTCCCCGACCAGGAAACGTGCGTCGCGATTCACCACGCGCTGACTGCGGTCGGCAGGATTGCCGCAAACCATACAGATTGCAAGGTTCTTAGTGATGTACTCGGCGACCGCCAGGAGCTGCGGCATCGGTTCGAATGGGCGCCCGAGGTAGTCCTGGTCGAGCCCGGCCACGATGACTCGGCGTCCCTCGTTGGCGAGGCGCTCGCACACCGCCACCAGATCGCCACCAAGGAACTGTCCCTCGTCGATGCCCACCACCTGCGCGTCGGCAACCAGCGCGGGTATGTCGGCCGCGCTCTCCACCTGGAAGCTGCGAAGGCGCAGGCCGGAGTGGGAGCCCAGGCTGTCTTCCGAGTAACGCTTGTCGATGCCCGGTTTGAACACGACGACCGCCTGGCGGGCGTACTGGGCGCGGCGAACGCGGCGAATCAGTTCCTCGGTCTTGCCGGAGAACATGCAGCCTACGATCACCTCGATCCAGCCGATGCCCGCGGGCATGAGCCCCCCGGCCGTGACTAGGACTTGAGTCATCCGATCGGGAATTCCTCGCCGCGCCCAGCGTACCAGCGCAGCGTCGGCGGCGCCGCGGCGGCGCTCACTTCGGCGGCCTCGGTTGCCGTTGCGAAGGCGCGAACGCCGATGTCGGCGGGGCCGAGCTTCACGCGAGCCCAGGGGTTGAACAGGGCCCGGGCGCGCACGGTGGTGGGGCGCGAGGGCTCGCGGTCGATCAGGAGGAGCGCCGAGAACGCGCTGTAGAGCGGGTCGCGGAAGGCACAGGGCCCACCGTTGTCGCCGAAGGTCCACGTGCTGACGCCGCCGTCGGCGAGCGTGCAGTTGGGCCGCCCGTAGAGGAAGTCGCGGAGGTAGCCGTCGTTGATGTTCCAGGGCTGGTCGGACACGCAGGCCACGACGAGCGGCTGCCCGCGCGCCGGGCCGGCAGCGTGGCGATCGAGCTCGCGGACGACGCGGGGCTCGATCACTTCCATGGCACGGTGCGCCGCAAAGGGGCCGAGTACCAGCGCCAGCGGCGACTCGCCGCCCTTGGCACGCTCGCGCGTGAGGCAAAACTCGAGCGCCACCTTGTCGTCTTCGTAGGCGGCGTAGCGGCCCTCCCAGGTGCCGGACTGCACCTGGCCAAGCCACATCTCGATGGCGCGACGCACGGGTTCGACGTCGGCGTCGTGGGGCAGCCAACGACGGATGAGGACAACGAAACGGTGCCGCGAAGCTACCCGCGCGAGGCCGGCCTCGAGGCGTCGCCGAGTCTGCTCGTCGCCCCCGGGGCGCGTCTGGTGCAAGAAGGCCAACACGGAGAGGGAGAAGCTCGGACCGCCGCCCTTTCCCACCTCGAGGCGGGGGCCCGGCCCCGCCATCGCCCGCAACTTCCAGCCGTCGCCGTGGAGCAGGTGCAGCGCCGCCGTTTCGGCGAAACCCTGGAAGAAGCGTCGGTTATCCAGAGACGAGAGCAGCTCGATCGCCCGAATGTCGAAGGGGGTGCCGATGTCGCCCACGGCGCGGGCGAGCGCCGCGCGCACGGGTGCCCCGTCGCCAGCGCAAAGCTGCTTCAGAAAGCTGTGATCGGCCCCGGGAAGTCGGGAAAGATCGGCCACAAGACGCTCGGGGTACAGCCGCATCCGCGGGGGGTTCCTCGAAGGGCGGCGGCGACTAACGCCGCGTTGCCCTCGCGACAAGCTGTGTTTCGGACGCCGACGCCTAGAAGTGCCCGTCGTCAGCGGGGTCGAGCCCCACCGCGTAGTGCTCCACGGCGTAGACCGTGCCGCCGCGGGTGTCGATCTCCACCGCCCGCCAGGAAGTGGCCACCTCGAGGGGGGAGGCCCAGGCATAGCGAGGAACATCCTCCCCGTTCCACCACTGGACGAGCGCCCCCGACTCGGCCAGCGCGGTGCTCTCGAGCTCGGACATGTTGGCGCGATCGGCCACGCTGATCCAGAGCTCGCCCGCCCCCGGCGCGCGATTGACGGCGATGCACTCGGGGCCGGGACCGGTGCTCGCCGCCTGGACCAGCTCGGCCAGGTACTCCTCCTCGTCGACCAGGCGCTCGGGGTGGACGGTGTTGTCCGTCCAGATGTGGAAGCGGCTGGTCTCCGCCTCGGCCTCGGTCTCTGGGCCGCTCACGTGCAGGTCGAGGTCGACCGCGCTCGTCCAGGTGAGCGTCACCAGCGTTTCCCCGGGAGCCTGGAGCGCGGCGATGGTGCCGCGGGTGCTCGTCCCCTCGGCAGTGGCGAGGACGGGGAATCGTGTCCCCGCCCAGCCGCCGGTGGGCGCCGCGTAGAAGGTGTAGAGGCCGGCGCTGTCCACCTGGAACGCGAACTCGCCACTCCCGCCGGTGACGCCGCTGGTCTCGTTGGCGGTGCCCACGCCCGCGTCCCAGCCGCGTTGCACCACGAAGGGAATGCCGGCCGCCGGGTAGCCGAGCGGGTCGGTGAGCGTGCCGATGGCGCTGCCGCTGCCCTCCGCGGCGAGCCGCGCCGGGGCAAGCACGCGGGGCGTCGCCTCCCAGGTCTCGTTGGGGCCCGCCCCTAGCCGCACGACATCGGGGCTCAGGAGGTTCACGTCCCAACCGGCGTACCCGTTGGCCATGCCGCTGGCCGTCACCTCGGCCTCCACCCGGTTGCCCTCGGTGGCGAGCCCGTAGGCGGGGAAGGACCAGCGGCCAAGGTCGTCGCTGGTGGCCTCGCCGAGCCCGGTCCCGTCGCCCGTGGTCAGCGTGATCTGGGCGTTGGCAACCGGTGCGCCCGCCTCGTTGGCCACGCTCCCCTCGAGCATCACGAAGAAGCCGTCGATGCCGTTGGGGACACAGGCCGCGAGTGTCAGGAACGACATCGGCGAGCCCCCAGCAGCAAGAGCAGCGTGGCGAGCTGACTTGGTGTCGCGACAGAACAGCCACATGACTCTGGCGGCACGTCGCCGGCCGCGATGGCCCCGGCCCCATAGGTCTGGTCGTCGCCGGCGGGACCGAGGTCGCGGGCCCCGTCCATGAGCCAGTCCCTGGCCAGAAGCGGCTCGCCACGTTGCTCGGTGGCATCGACCCAGAGCGCGAGCAAACCCGTCGCGTGGGGGGCGGCGGCGCTCGAGCCCTTGAAGGCGCCCTCGCCGAAGCTCGCCGTGCTCACGTTGGACGGTGCGACCACCTCCGGCTTGGCACGCCCGTCGTCGCTTGGCCCCCGGCTCGAGTAGTCGGTCGCGACATCGTCGACGATGGCACCCACCGCGACGCAGTCGAAGCAGTCGCCGGGCAGGGTGAGCGACTGGCGGCCGGTGAGCTCGGCCTCGTCGAGGTCGTAGTAGCCGTACAGGTAGCCGGTGAGTCCGTCAACCCCGGTGCCTGCCTCGGCGTACACCGTCGCGTACACCCACTCCTCGCAGCCCTCGACGTACACCTCCTCGTAGGGGTTGTCGTTGCCGTCCTGCGGGCTCTCGGAGCGGCCGCACTCCCGCCCGTCGTCGGCGTTGAACAAGATGAGATCGAGATCGGTGGCCGCCTCGCCGAACGGTTCGCTCCAGCGGAAGGACACCCTCGCCGTGCCGCCCGGCGCACGGGCGAGGATCGCGTAGCGGCCATCGATGGCCACGTAGGGGGCGTCGTCGACGGGTGACAGCGGGCCAACCCGGTAGTTGTCGTTCTCGTTGCCGGCGGCGGCGACGTAGACGACGCCTGCTTCCACCACGGCGTCCGCGTACATCGTGACGGGGCTGGTGCCGTCGGCGTGCCACACGTTGTCGAAGCCGATCGAGGCGTTGACGACATCGACGCCCGCGTCGAGCATGCCCTGGAGGGCGACGCCCAGCTCCACGTCGGTGCCGAAGCTGGCGAGCCGCAGGTCCGCGCCGGGGGCGAAGTCGTGGATGACCTCGGCCACGGCGCAGCCATGGGCGCTCGAGTCCGCCGCGCCTAGGCTGAAGTCCTCCTCGTAGGTGCTGGGGACCTCGCTGCCCGCCAGCGACTCGCAACCCGAGAAGCCCACGTCGACGACGCCCACCTTCACCCCGGCGCCGTCGATGCCCTCGGCCGACCAGTCCACGTCCATCACCTCGGCCACGCCCTCGCTCTCGGTCTTGGCTCGCGCCGTCCACGGCTCGCGCACGTGGCGCACGCTGGGTTGCGACGCCACGGCGAGCAGCTCATCGGGGGCCAGCCGCGCTTGCACCCATCCACCCCACCGCAGCTCCTCGCCGGGAATCACACAGGCCTCGTCGCACTCGACGACCACGCGCACGGTCGCGCTGCCGTCGAATTCAGGTCGCGACTCGAGCAGCTCGGGGTGCGCCACCAGCTCAGCGAGGGGGTGGGTGAGCTTGGCGATCGGGCTCGCGGGATCGACGGGCCGCGCCGCGGCGAGGGCGATCCAGATCACGGCTGGACCTTCGGGCTCGCCAGGACCGGTGGGCGCACACGAGTGACGGTGGGCAGGGCGGCGAGACCACACAGGTAGTCCCCGGGGACGCGGCCCTGGATCGAAGCGCTCGTTTCCGCCTCCACCTCGAAGAGCTTGGGCAAGAGCGTGGGCGCGCTGATGTCGAGCACCACGTGGGCGAGGTCGGTACTGGCGGCAGCGGCCCACAGGGCCGAATCGAGCTTCTCACACCCATCGGTCGCGACGGCAGGATCGACGGCGGGCTCCCTCTCTTGCACGCGCGCCGGCTCGACCGGGTGGGGTGCGCAGGCGAGGAAGGGGAACATCGCGGTAGCTTAGCCCGCCCCGTGAACCCCCTCGCGCCGAGCTTCTACGACCGTGACGCCCTGGACGTGGCCCGGGATCTCGTCGGCGCCCTGGTCTGCGCCAACGGGGTGACACTGAGAATCACCGAGGTAGAAGCCTATCGATTTCCAGGTGACACCGCCAACCACGCGCGCATGGGACGCACCCCGCGCAACGCGCCGATGTGGGGGCCGCCGGGGCACGCCTACGTGTACCTTTGCTACGGCATGCACCACATGCTCAACTTCGTCACCGGGCCGGAAGGACACGCGGCTGCCGTGCTGATCCGGGGCGGAGAGCCGGTTGATGGTCACGACGTCTTTCGTGTTCGACGTGCCGATGGACGTTGCGACGGGCCGGGGAAGCTTGCCGGCGCCCTTGCGCTGACGACGGCCTCCTCCGGGACGCCTCTGACCGGGGAAATCGCGGTGTTTGCCCGTCGTCATGAGCCTACGCTTGTTTCTGGCCCTCGCATCGGAATTGACTACGCCAGCGAGGCCGACCAGCTCGCGCCCTGGCGCCTCGCCGACGCGGTGTCGGGGCAGGTGGGGTCGCGGAAGCGGCTGCGGTAGGCCTACACCCCCGCCGCGATGACCCAGTCGCTGCCCCACTTCTGGGGAACAGCGGCGAGCGCACGACGGCGGAGATCTTCGATGTAGGCGGAGAAGCTCTCGGCGAGCGCGCTGTCAGTGAAGTAAGGCAGCTTGCGCCGGGCCACGTCGAGTTGACCGTTGACGAAGCGCTCCTTGAGCACGTTGGGGAAGCTCGCCGCGTCGAGCACGCGGAAGCCGACCCGGCCGAGCCAGTCGACCACCAGCTCGCGCGGGTACTCGCGATAGCACCGGTGCCCGGCCAGCAGGATGGCCGCGTCGCGACAGCGACACACCTCGTCGAGCAGGGATCCGTCGCGCGGCGGGGGCTCCATGCCCACGAGGTAGAGTCGCGACCCCACGTGCGGGCGAATCCGCTCCAGGAAACCGTACTGGAAGTAGGGCGCGTGACCATCGATGGCCCCGATCACGTAGTCGGCGACGACCACGTCGAAGCGCTCGCCCGCGAGCAGGAGCGGGTCGGTCCACTGCCCCTCGACGATGCGCGCGGTCGGCGCGAGTGCCTTGAGCCCGGCGAGGCGCCAGGTTTCCACGGTGACGCCGGTGAGCGAGGTCGGCGACAACGAGCCCAGCCAGCCGAGCGAGTGATCGCCCGTCCCGGCGTCGAGCGCCGAACCCCAGGCCGGGCCGTGCACGCGCTCGATCCACGAGAAGAGCGCGTCTTCCCTGCGTAGTGGCGGCAACTAGGCGGGCTCGACGCGAACCGCGCGCTTCTTGCTGCCCCACAGCACGCCGGGCTCGGCGATGGTGGCCCGGAGGTCGGACACGGCCGCGTCGCCGAGCCGGACGCCGCCACCCTGGATGGCGCGCCGGGCGTCGGTGTTGCTGTCGCAGAACTGGGCCAGCTTGAGCGCGTCGACCACGGTGATTGGGAAGCTCACGCGGATCGTGGGCATGTCGGCGCTCACCCCGCCTGAGAACGCCGCAATGGCGGCCGCCTCGGCGGCGATGGCCGCTTCTGGCCCGTGCACCACCGCGGTGGCTTCCCGCGCGAGCAGGCGCTTGGCGTCGCGGTAGTCGCCCGCGACCGCCGCGGCGATCTGCTCCAGCGGCAGGAACGTGAACAGCTTGAGGAAACGCTCGATGTCGCGATCATCGACGTTGTACCAGTACTGGTAGTAGTCGTAGGGCGGCACCTTCGCCGGGTCGAGCCACACGGCCCCGGCGGCCGTCTTGCCCATCTTGGCGCCGCTGGCCGTGGTGAGCAGCGGCGTGGTGAGCCCGAAGGACTTGCCGCTTTCGATGCGGCGGATCAGGTCCATTCCGCTGACGATGTTGTACCACTGGTCGCCGCCGCCCACCTGGAGCGTGCACCCGTGGCGACGGAAGAGCTCCAGGTAGTCGTAGCTCTGCAAGAGCACGTAGTTGAACTCGATGAAGGACATCCCCTGGTGGCGGTCCAACCGCTGCGCCACGCTCTCGGTCTTGATCATCTCGTTGACCGAGAAGTGCCGCCCGATCTCGCGCAGCACCTGGATGTAGCCGAGCGAATCCAGCCACTCGGCGTTGTCGATCATCCGCCCGTCGCAGAACTTCGCGATCTGCGCGGCGATGCCTTGCTTGTTGCGCTCGAGTCGCTCGTTGTCCATGAAGTCGCGAGTGCTGTCGCGACCAGAAGGATCGCCGATCTTCGCGGTGCCACCGCCAACCACGGCGATGGCGTGGTGACCCGCTCGCGAGAGGTGCGCCATCGCCATGAGCTGGACGAGCGATCCAACGTGCAGCGACTCCGCCGTGGGATCGAAGCCGATGTAGAAGGTGCGTGGCTCGGCGAGGTGCTCGCGGAGCCCCCCCTCGTCGGTACACTGGTTGAAGAAGCCGCGGGCCTTGAGAGTGTCGAGCGCGTTCATGGCGCCCCGTGGCTAACCACGGCGGCGGCGAAGGAAAACGGCCACCCCGCCGAGCCAGCCTGCGAGCGCGAGGGTGTCGGCGTGGTTGCAGCAACAACCCTCGGTGCACTCCTCGACCACGGCGGGCGGCCCCTCTTGCGAGGGCAGCGGGTGGTTCCAGTTCGACGTGTTCTGCGCGTCGTGGTGAATGCCGGCCCACTGGATCTTCTGGTCGGCGTGGCCCTCGGTGTGCCAGGCGAAGAGCTTGCCCTCGCGGGTGCTCGCCACCACCTCGATGTAGCCATCGCCGTCGATGTCGCCGACGGCTGGGGAGCCGAGCAACCAGTTGCCGGTGAACTTGGGGAAACCACTCGCCAGCTGGCCCGTGCCGTCCCAGGCGTAGAGCAGGTAGCCGGCGCTGCCGAAGATGGCCTCGGGCTTGCCGTCGCCGCTCACGTCGGCCACCGCCGGTGCCACGAGGAACTGCAGGTCTTCCATCTGCCGCGGCCATCCCGGCATCACCGTGCCATCCTTGCCGCTCCACGCCATCGCGACGTGCTGGTAGTCGCTGGCCGACCAGAGCGCCAGGGAGATCAGGTAATAGGTGCCCGCCCCGCCGCTGAGGAACTCGGGACGGCCGTCGCCGTCGAGGTCGCCGAAGCTCACGTTGTTCGACATCGTGGTCATCGACGGCTCGGTGGTGTTGTTGCCGTCCGTGTAGTCGGTGGCGAAGTACGGCAGGTCGAGAAACACGCTGGTGTCGTGGTTGTAGAGGGGGCTCGTCCCCAGCATCACGTTGCTTGCCACCTCGAGATCGCCGTCGCCATCGATGTCGGCGAAGGCGAGCGAGGCGGGGTGTCCCTCGCCCACGATCGGCAAGAGCGCGGCGGTGTTCACCAGCCCCGACTCCAGGAGTGGCCAGCCGTCGAGCATCGTGCCCGACTCGGCGTCGAGCAGGTAGCTGACACTCTTGCTTCCGCCGTCGGGGGCCTCGTTGCTGCCCACGCCGAAGTCGATGTCACCGTCGTTGTCGACGTCGCCCACCGCGACGCTGTTGATGATGCGGTTGCCCTCGACGCCACACAGCTCGGGCGCGCACACCTCGATCGGGTACGGGCCCCAGTCGGCACCTTGCGCGTCGAGCACGTAGATGCGCTGGTCCATCCCGGCCACGATGATCTCGAGCGCGCCGTTGCCGTCGATGTCGTAGAGGGTGGGAGCGCCGGCGAAGCCGTTGTCCCAGGCATCGTCGCTGCCAAACTCCTCTGGCTCGCGACCGAGCATCTCGAAGGGGAAGCCGCTCACCATGCTGCCGTCGGCGTGCCAGGCGTACACGAAGCCGGCACCGCTGGCGGCCACGACCTCGGCCTCGCCGTCGCCCTCGAGATCGCCCACGGCCACGGTGGCGATGAAGGCGTCGCGAAGTGGGCTCGTGGCTTCCTCGGCGGCCTGGCCGCTGTGCCAACGCGGGGTGACCGGCGCTTCGACGGGCCAGCCATCGATCTCGCCGCCGTCGCCCTTGTAGGCGTGGACGCGGCCGCCGCCAGTGGCGATGACCACCTCGAAGTCGCCGTCGCCGTCCATGTCGTAGAGGACCGGGGACGACTCGCCGCTGTCGTCCATGTTCACCGGGAAGCCGTCGACGAGCGTGCTGTCGCGCTTGACGAAGAAGGTCTTGCGCGACATCGCCTTGCGACCATCCGCGTCGGTGACGGTGAGGCGGATGGTCACCGCCGGGGCGAAGACCCGGTCGATGCGCTCGAGGATGCCCTCCGCCCGGTTCGGCTCGCCGATGTCGGCGCCGAGGTCGGAGAGGTCGAGGGAGGCGAGGGTGCCCTCGAAACGCGAACTGCCGCTCCCCTCGCCGATCTTCGTCCACGTCGGCACGTCCCAACCGCGCGCCATCTCCACCGTGTAGGTGAACGAGGCGGAGCGGTCGGCCGACACGTAGCCGGTGATGTCGAGCGAGCCGCTCGGGTCGTAAGTGTCGAACCACTCGGGGCCGTCGACGAAGGCCACCGGTGGGATTGCCCCGGCCTCGAGGGCCTCCACGGCGGCGCCGATGTTCATCCGGCCGTAGCCGAAGAAGAAGTCCCAGCCCTCGGTGCTCGGGTAGGTGCCGGCGACCTCGAGCTCCTCGGCGCTGAGGTGCACGTCGTCGGCGTTCATGGCGATCAGTTGCCGCACCTCGTCGGGCGACAGGGTGATGCCCTGGTCTTTGGCCAGCGAGTAGAGCAAGCCCACCGCGCCGGTGGTGAGCGCGGCGGCGCCGGTGGCGCAGGCGGAGGTGTCGGCCGACCAGTCGAGTCGCGGCCCGAAGTTGTTGCAGTTGAAGAAGTTTAGGTAGGAGTAAGCGTTGTTGTTCTCGTCGTCGGCGTCGGGGTGGATCGACTTCACGTAGAACATCTTGTCCAGCATCGCCGGCTGGTTGTGGTGGTAGGCGTTCTCGTCGCCCGCCACGCCCACGAGCGTGATGCCGCGGCCATGCGCCCAGTCGACGATCTCCCCCATCTCGGCCGGTCGCGAGAGCTGCCCGAGCGACATGTTGATCGCAGACACGCCCTGGCCGGTAGCGTAGGCAATGGCCATCGACACGCGATGCCCGTCGGTGACGAAGCCGTCGCCGGTGCGAAGCAGGAGGACCGAGCAGTTGGGACACATGCCGATGTCGCCGCCGTCGCCACCCTCGGCTGCCATCTCCTCCACCACGCCGTCGCCGTGGTCGCCGTAGCCGCCCAGAAACTCGTGGTAGGGATCGTTGTCGTCCGCGAAGAAGTCCCAGCCGGCGATATCGTCGACAAAGGCGTTGCCGTCGTCGTCGACCCCGTCCATGAAGGTGTAGATGAGGTCGGAGGGGTCGAGCATGTGGTCGGCGATGTCGCGACCCGAGGTGACGGTGACCCGCGGGTCCTGCGCGTAGTCCTGCACGTTGACGAGCCCGTTGGCGTCGAGATCGTAGGACTCGGCCTCGGTGCCGTCGGCGAGCTGGGGGAGGGGCAGCTCAGCGGTGTTGACCGCCACCTTGTTGACGAAGTCGGTCTTCGACCAGTCAAAGCCGCTGTCGCACACGCCCAGCACCACGTCGAAGCGGCCGGTGGTGTAGCGCCAGGCCACGTCGGCGCTGGCACCGCTCGCCATGTCGGCCTCTGAAGCGCGAATGGTGTCGCGACTTCCCTCGGGGATATAGCTGATGAGGTGCCAGTCTTTTCCGAGGTCGGAAGGACAGTCCTCGACGTCGTCGACGTCGCCGCACTCGGGGTAGGTGGGGAGGGGCAATTCCGCGAGCGCGAGGGTGGGGAAGAGCAAGATCATGGCGTTCCGACGAGGGCCCGGAGTCTAATCGTGGCGCGCGCGGTCCGCTGATCCGCACCATCAGTTGACAGTCCAGCGCTTGCGGAGGCGGCGCTCTGGGCCTACCCTCGCCGGAGGATGGACTTCACCGTTACCCAGCGTTTCGCTTGCTCCCCTGCCCACTACTGGGCGAAAACCCGTGGGCCCGAGTTCGATGCCGCCGTGGCCAAGGAGGCCGAGGTCTACGCGCAGAACGTGGAAACGCGTCGCGACGGCGACAGGCTCTTCGAGCGCGTGGCGGTCAAGCACATCACCCCGATGACGCCGGTGGCGCAGAAGGCCTTCGGCAAGACGCACCTCGAATACATGCAGGAGATCGAGACCGACGACGGCGCCTACAGCACGCGCTGGAAGATCGTCCCGGCGTTCTTCGCTGACCGGGTGGTGTGCAAGGGCGACAGCCTCGTGCGCGCCACGCCGCAGGGCTGCGAACGCCTGATCCGGGGCAGCATCGAGGTGAGGATCCCGCTGGTGGGCGGGATGATCGAGAAGCAGATCGGCGACCAGATCCAGCGCAGCTACACCCGCGCCGAGCCGGTGATTCGGCGCTTCGTGGAGGCAGGATGATTCTCGTTTCTCTCGCGTTTGCGGGCGGCTACGGCGTGCCGGTCGACGGTTACCCGAGCGACGCCGAGCGCGCGCTGGTGCTCTGGACCAACGCCGCGCGCGTGGCACCGCTCGACTTCACCGGCGACTATAAGTCTGGCGGGTGCAGCCTCGACGACTTCAGTAGCGACGAGAAGACGGCGAAAGATCCGCTGTACATCGACCTCGCGCTGACCGAGGCCGCTCGCTACCACTCCGACGACATGCGCACCAATGGCTGTTTCCAGCACGAGTCGTGTGACGGTACTGACACCTGGACGCGGATCGGCCGCTTCTACAAGGACAGCGCGGGCGCGATGGGCGAGAACATCGCCTATGGCAGCACCGATGCCCGCTACATGGTGATGTCGATGTGGATGTGCAGCCACAGCGGCCACCGCGCCAACATCATGTCGGGCGACTTCAACGAGATGGGTGGGGGTGTCAGCAAGGACTACATGACCCAGGACTTCGCCAGTGGCGAGCTGCGCGAGGGCAATCCGCCCGTGCGCGTGGCGGCGGAGTACGAGGGAGATGTGTTGGCGGACTGGGGCGCGGGCGAGGCCCCGGCCAGCCTGGAGCTGTGGGTGGACGGCCAGTCCACGGTCATGCAGCTCGAGTATGGCGAGGCGGCACGTGGGATCTACGTGGCGCCCATCGAGGCCGACGCGTGTGCGCCCTGGAGTGTCACGTGGACCACGCGCGACGGCGAGTCGGGCGCCTTCCCCGAGACGGGTTCGTTCCTCGCGGACGGCTGCGACGAGGAGTACGGCGCCTCGGCGAAGAGCGGTGGGGGCACCGGCGGCGACGATGGCGGCGAGAGTGACGGCCCCGAGGTGGACGCCGGCAGCGGCGTGATCGCGGTCGACGACGTGAACGTGGTGTGCGGCACGGTGAACGCCGCGTCGATGGCGGCGGTGGCGGCGGGGTTGTTGGCGGCGAGGCGGCGGCGCCCATGCGCGTGAAGGCCCCGGTGGTCGACCTGGGCGATTCGGAGCGGCTTCAGTCGCGGGCGACAGGTGCCGAAGCGGTGGCCGAATTGGAACGACTGCGCGAGGAGATCCTGCTGGCGCAGGCAGTGGCGCCTGGCGAAGCTCAGCTGTTGCTCCCGAGCGACAGTACCGAGCTCATCCGCGAGGATCGCGAGCGATAGCGGGGCGTGGTGTTAGCGTCGCGCCAGCGTCGCCCCAGGGCCACCAGAGAGCGAGCAGGCGGCGGACTGGGATCGAGGCCCTGCCTCAGCGTCGCCTGAGCACGAGTAGGCCGAGGAGTCCGAGCCAGGCCCCCCCGCCGCCGGCGTTGCAGCCGCAGTCCGGGTCGGCGGGGGGCTTGTCGGCGCCGGTGTCCGTGTCGTCGCCCGTGGGTTCGCTGTCGCCGGGAGAGGAATCCCCGGGGGCGGTGTCCTCGCCGGAGTCGCCCGTGCCGGAGTCGGCGGTGTCGCCTGTACCGGTGTCACCCGTGTCACACGGGGCCTCGGCGTCGGCGCCGGAGCAGTCCTGGTCGGTGCCGTCGGCGCAGTCGTCCGCGGCGCCCGGGAACACGTCGGCGCGCGTGTCGTCGCAGTCGTCGCCGCCGGCGGCGAGGTCGGTCGACCCGTCGGCGTCGAGATCGGGACCGTACTCGTAGGCGCCGAGGTCGTTGGTCCGGTCGCCGTCGCCGTTGCCGTCGAGGGGACGGGTGGTGCCCTCGATGTCTGTTGTATTGGCGGAGTGGATGCCGAGGTCGATGGCGGCGGAGCCGGGGAGCAGGTGGAAGTCATCGTTGGTGAAGTCGCCGTCGTTTGACCAGGCGACGAAGCCGGGGTCGGCCTCGATGGGGTTGTCGCCGAGGAGGCAGTATTCCGAGTCGGGGTTCTCGACGCTCGAGTAGAGGTTGTTGTCGAAGGCGACGTTGGCGTACTCGGGCGCGTTGAAGCAGATTGGGTAGTCGTTGTCGATGAAGATGTTGTCGTGAGCGGTGTAGAGTTCGACACCGCTGTCGTCGTCCCACATCGCCCCGTGATTGCCGGCGAAGACGTTGTTGTAAAGTGCGAGGCTGTCGCCACCAATGTAAACGAAGTCGGAGATCGCGTACTCGTTGCCGAGGAACAGGCTGTTCCGGATCTCGACGTCCCAGGCGTCATCGTACCAGATGCCGACTTCGTTGTTCTCGAACGTGCAGCCGTCGATGACCGTGCTCGACGTGGAGTCGCCCGGGAGGAAGAAGCCGCCGCCCGGGAAACCCCGGAATGCCACGTCGTGCAGCGAGACTAGGCCGCCGGCGTCGATCCAGATCGCACCGATATACTCCACGTCGCCCGCACCCGGACCCTCGAAGGTCACACCCGAGATGGCGGCATCACCCCCGTCCACTTGTACGCCCAGGACGCCGTTGACATTACCCCCATCGTACACGGTCACGACGTCGGAACCGGCGCCCTGGATGGTCAACGAGGTCCCGTGGTAGCGCACCTCGGCCATCAGGTACTCGCCCGGGCGAATCTCGACGACGTCGGCCCCGGTGGCGTTTGCGAGCGCTTCCCCGAGGTCCGTGAAGTCGCCGCCGCCGGAGGCGTCGACCACGATGGTGTCAGCCGACGCGAGCGCGGCGAGGAGCAGGGGTGCCATCAGTTGCTCAGCTCGGCGAAGTAGATGCCGTAGTTGGCGACACCAGAGGCGCAGTCGCCTCCGACCCCCTGGATGTCCAGGAACAGGCCCGTCTGTGGCCCTCCCTCGAAGCGGACGATGCCGGCCGGGTTGGAGAGGCAATCGTCTTCGACCTCGGTCGTCCCACCGTCGTCGAGGTAGATCACCGGCGTCGCGGACTGCGACTCCCACGAGAACCCGTCGAAGTAGTAGAGGTGGAACTCGGCGCCGTTGCCCTCCGCTTGCATGACGTACATCTTCACCAGCCCGCCGGGGAATACCTGGATTCCCGGGTCGTGGCGGTTTTCGTACTGGATCACGGGGCAGCCGCCGCTCATCGACACGTCCCACTCGGCATTGGCGGTGTCCCAGTCAGCCCAGAAGATCTCGGCTTGAGTTGGGCCGTTTGGGCTCGTGCAGGTGCTCTCGTCGTACTGCCCCGAGAACACCACCGAAGGCGTGTCACTCGACAAGTCCGGCACCCCGTCCGCGATGTAATCCCACACCCATCGCCCGTGCTGGGCACGCTCGAGGTAGTCGCAGCTTGAGGTCATGTCGGAGCAAATCGCCACGTCGGCCACGGTGGGCCAGTCGCACTCCCCGGCGGTGTTGCCGTCGCAGCAGTCGGCGCAGGTCAGGTTGAAGTCGTCGCCCTCGTCGTCTGTCGAGTCGATGCTCACCACCTGGTTCACGCTGCCGGCGTTCTGGGCCAGCATCCGCACGCGGTTGTTGCCACCCACGACGACCGGCGACACGTACGCGTGGGAGGGCTCGTCGAAGTCGGTGTCGCTCTCGTGGCCCTCGGCCACCAGCACCGCGGCCTCCCAGATGGTGGTGTCGTTGTAGTTCTGCCAGCCCGACGAGCCCGACTCGGTGTACTGCATGTAGATCGAGTCGCCCACGCTGTAGTAGAGGGCAAGCTGGTTCGCCCGGCTCCACCCGCCGGGGTAGAAGAAGGCGGAGGCGGCGAGGGCGTTGGTCACGTTGGTGACGTAGTGCGCGGTGTCGGTCGGGCCGGTCACGCCGGTGAGCACCCACTCTTCCTGCTCGGTGGTGCCCGTGTCGGTGTCGGTGGTGACCGTCTCGCCCGCCCCGTTGCCGTACACGTCGACGCAGGTGCTGGTGTCGCAGGCGTACACCTTGCCGTAGAAGACTCGCTCGGAGCGGTGCACGAAGGCCGACACCGTCGTGGTGCCGGCGGCCACGTTCCAGAACTCGCCGTCGGAGATCGAGGTCGGCGTGGCGGTGTCGTTGATGACCACGCGGTAGTGGTCGAGCGTGAAGCTGCCGCAGTTGCTGGCCGTCGACCACGTGGCCTCGAAGGCCCCGGAGGGGTGGTCGGCGTGGGCGCCGAGGTCGAGGCTGGCCGCCCAGGAACAGGCCGCCTGCGCCTGCGAGGGGAAGCTAGCCGCGGCGCACACTAGCCACGAGAAACGGAGGACGGAGGACGGAGGACGGAGGACGGAGGACGGAGGACGGAGGACGGAGGACGGAGGACATCGGAACCCGGTCGAAGCCGCCAGCATACCCCGCGCGGTGTCGCGACGCTACAGCGTCGGCCACCTGGCCGAGGGGGATCGCGCGGTCAGCGCCGCCTGAGCGCGAGGATCCCTAGGAGTCCGAGCCAGGCCCCGCCGCCGCCGGCGTTGCAGCCGCAGTCCGGGTCCGCGGGGGGCTTGTCGGCGCCGGTGTCCGTGTCGTCACCCGTGGGTTCGCTGTCGCCGGGAGAGGAATCCCCCGGGGCGGTGTCCTCGCTGGAGTCGCCGGTGCCGGAGTCGGCGGTGTCGCCGGTGCCGGTGTCACCCGTGTCACACGGGGCGTCGGCGTCGGCGCCGGAGCAGTCCTGGTCGGTGCCGTCGGCACACTCGTCCACGGCGCCGGGGTACACGTCGGCGCGGGTGTCGTCGCAGTCGTCGCCGCCGGCGGCGATGTCGGTCGAGCCGTCGGCGTCGAGATCGGGACCGTACTCGTAGGCGCCGAGGTCGTTGGTCCGCTCGCCGTCGCCGTTGCCGTCGAGGGGACGGTTGGTGCCCTCGAGGTCAGTTGTATTGGCGGAGTGGATGCCGAGGTCGATGGCGGCGGAGCCGGGGAGCAGGTGGAAGTCGTCGTTGGTGAAGTCGCCGTCGTTCGACCACGCCACGAAGCCCGGGTCGGCCTCGATGGGGTTGTCGCCGAGGAGGCAGTATTCCGAGTCGGGGTTGTCGAGGCTGGCGTAGAGGTTGTTGTTGAAGTCGACGTTTGCGTACTCGGGCGCGTTGAAGCAGATTGGGTAGTCGTTGTCGATGAAGATGTTGTCGTGGGCGGTGTACGACTCGACACCGGTCTCCTTGTCCCAGAACACCCAATCGTTGGCGGCGAAGATGTTGTTGTAAAGCGCGAGGCTGTCGCCGCCGCTGTCGACGAAGTTTCGCAGGCCCGCTTCGTTTCCGAGGAACAGGCTGTTGCGAACCTCCACGCCCCAGGCGTAGTCGTACCAGATGCCGGCGGTGTTGTTCTCGAAGGTGCAGCCGTCGATGATGGTCGTCGACGTGTATTCCCCCATGGCGAAGTAGGCCGCGCCTGGAAAATCGCGAAACACCACGTCGTGGAGGTAGACGTCGGCATCGGCGTTGGTCCCAACTCCGACGCTCGTCTCGTCACCCGAGTTGCCCGGCCCCTGGAAGGCCAGTCCGGTGATGCTGAAGTCCCCGGCTGCCCCAGTGATGCTCAGGACGCCCCCCATCGACCCGGAGTCGTACACCGTGACGACATCCGAGCCGTCGCCCAGGATGGAGACCGAAGCGCCACGAACGTTCGCGTCGGCGAGAGGGTACGTCCCCGCCCTGATCTCAATGGTGTCGCCATCAACTGCGGCCGCGAGCGCTTCCCCGAGGTCCGTGAAGTCGCCGCCGCCGGAGGCGTCGACCACGATGGTGTCAGCCGACGCGAGCGCGGCGAGGAGCAGGGGTGCCATCAGTTGCTCAGCTCGGCGAAGTAGATGCCGTAGTTGGCGACCCCAGAGGCGCAGTCGCCTCCGACCCCCTGGATGTCCAGGAACAGGCCCGTCTGTGGCCCCCCCTCGAAGCGGACGATGCCGGCCGGGTTGGAGAGGCAGTCGTCTTCGACCTCGGTCGTCCCACCGTCGTCGAGGTAGACGACCGGCGTCGCGGACTGCGACTCCCACGAGAACCCGTCGAAGTAGTAGAGGTGGAACTCGGCGCCCGCGCCCTCGCCTTCCATGACGTACATCTTCACCAGGCCGCCGGGGAACACCTGTATTCCCGGGTCGTGCCGATTTTCCTGCTGGATGACGGGGCACCCGCCACTCATCGACACGTCCCACTCGGCATTGGCGGTGTCCCAGTCAGCCCAGAAGATCTCGGCTTGATATGGCCCGTTTGGGCTCGTGCAGGTGACCTCCTCGTACTGTCCGGAGAACACCACCGACGGCGTGTCACTCGACAGGTTCGGCACCCCGTCCGCGATGTAATCCCACACCCATCGCCCGTGCTGGGCGCGCTCCAGGTAGTCGCAGGTCGACGTGCTGTCGGAGCAGATCGCCACGTCGGCCACGGTGGGCCAGTCGCACTCCCCGGCGGTGTTGCCGTCGCAGCAGTCGGCGCAGGTCAGGTTGAAGTCGTCGCCCTCGTCGTCTGTCGAGTCGATACTCACCACCTGGTTCACGCTGCCCGCGTTCTGGGCCAGCATCCGCACGCGGTTGTTGCCACCCACGACGACCGGCGACACGTAGGCGTGCGAGGGCTCGCCGAAGTCGGTGTCGCTCTCGTGGCCCTCGGCCACCAGCGCCGCTGCCTCCCAGATGGTGGTGTCGTTGAAGTTCTGCCAGCCCGACGAGCCCGACTCCGTGTACTGCATGTAGATCGAGTCGCCCACGCTGTAGTAGAGGGCGAGCTGGTTCGCCCGGCTCCAGCCGGCCGGGTAGAAGAAGGCGGAGGCGGCCAGGGCATTGGTCACGCTGGTGACGTAGTGGGTGGTGTCGGTCGGCCCGGTCACGCCGGTGAGCACCCACTCTTCCTGCTCGGTGGTGCCGGTGTCGGTGTCAGTCGTGACCGTCTCGCCCGCCCCGTTGCCGTACACGTCGACGCAGGTGCTGGTGTCGCAGGCGTACACCTTGCCGTAGAACAGGCGCTCCGAGCGGTGCACGAAGGCCGACACCGTCGTGGTGCCGGCGGCCACGTTCCAGAACTCGCCGTCGGAGATGGAGGTCGGCGTGGCGGTGTCGTTGATCACCACCCGGTAGTGGTCGAGCGTGAAACTGCCGCAGTTGCTCGCCGTCGACCACGTGGCCTCGAAGGCCCCGGAGGGGTGGTCGGCGTGGGCACCGAGGTCGAGGCTGGCCGCCCAGGAACAGGCCGCCTGCGCCTGCGAGGGGAAGCTAGCCGCGGCGCACACTAGCCACGAGAAACGGAGGACGGAGGACGGAGGACGGAGGACGGAGGACATCGGAACCCGCGCGAAGCCGACAGCATAACCCGAGTGGTGTCGCGACGCTACAGCGTCGGCCACCTGCCCGAGGGCGAGCACGGTGTCAGCGCCGCTTGAGCGCGAGGAGGCCGAGAAGTCCGGTCGCGTGCGCTGCCTCAGCGCCGCCTGAGCGCGAGCAGCCCCAGGAGTCCGAGCCAGGCCCCGCCGCCGCCGGCGTTGCAGCCGCAGTCCGGGTCGGCGGGGGGCTTGTCGGCGCCGGTGTCCGTGTCGTCGCCCGTGGGTTCGCTGTCGCCGGGAGAGGAATCCCCCGGGGCGGTGTCCTCGCCGGAGTCGCCCGTGCCGGAGTCGGCGGTGTCGCCGGTGC
>SXON01000250.1 GCA_005778355.1 Pseudomonadota bacterium
AGGCCGAAGGCGTAGAGCTCGCCGAGGATGACCATGTTGTTTCCCGCGAGCACCAGGACCACGCCCGGCACGACGGTGCTCACGAGGATCGCCACCCACGGCGTCTGGAACTGTCGCGATAGCGAGGCAACGCCGGCCGGCAAGAAGCGCTTGCGCGTGAGCGCCACCTGCACGTGGTAGTTGCCGATGATCGCGGTGTTCGCCGCGAAGCCGAGCAGCGCCGAGGCGCTGAGCACCACCGCCAGCTTCAGCAAGAGGCCGAAGCCCGGCCCGCCCACGAGCAGCGCCAGCTCGCTAATGAACCGTTCGCTCTCGTGGGCCTTCACCTCGGCCGGGAGCGCGCCCACCGCGAAGAAGGTCAAGAGGGGCACGGTGCAGATCACCGTCACCACCACCGCGATCATGCCCTTGCGAGGGGTGGCGTCGAGGTCGCGCATGGCCGGGGCGAGTTGCGAGAGTGACTCGAGGCCCGAGAAGGCGAGCCAGGCCCCCGAGTAGCCGAAGAGCAAGGCAGGAAGCGGCAAGTCGCGCGTGGCGAGGATGTCGTCGAGAATCTTCGCCCAGGTGTCCGGCGGAAAGCTCAGCGCGGCCACCGCGATGACCAAGAGGTCGACCAAGATCGCGCTGACCGCCAGCACGGCGCTGGCCCGGGCGCTCTCGCGGATGCCCACGATGTTGAGGAGCGCCAGTAGGCCGAGGAAGACGAGCGTGAGCGGCAGGGCACCGGTGCCGAGATCGTAGGCGCTGTCGATGTAGGCGGCCCCCGAGGCCGCGCTGATCGCTGCGGTCAGGTAGTAGTCCACGACGATGAGCTGCCCGCCGAGGCAACCCCACCAGGGCCCAAGCGCCTCGTCGGCCACCGACACCACGCCGCCGCCCTGCGAGAATCGTCGGGTGACCTCCACGATCTTGGCAGAGAGCAGCACGAAGCCCACCATCGTGAGCACCACGAACACGCCCGCCTGGTCGCCGGTGCTGCCGTAGAGCAGGCCGGGAACGTAGTAAACCGAGGTGCCGATGTCGCAGAAGACGACGGCCCAGACAAGGAACCAGCCGATGCGGCCAGAAGCACGGGACGACATGCAGCTGGGGCTAGCGATCCCGGTGTCAAGGACGGATCAAGGCCACGCCGCGCGGTATCAAGACGGCATCAAGATCCCGGCGAGCGGCGTTTCAGGGGATTAGTTCCACTGGCGATGTCGCTGCTCCTCGACGGCCTGCTCCTCGCCAGTCTCGGTGGCGCGAGCTGGGCCTGGCACCGGGATCGGCAGCGAGCCACCGACCAGTCACGACAGGCCGATGCGCTCCTGTCGCTGGCGCGGGCCATCACCGGCGCCACCAGCGAAGCCGAGGTGGCGCAGGGCGTGGTGCGGGAGGCGACGCGTCACGTGGCGCGCGGTGCGGTCATCTTGTTGTGTCGGCCAGAGGGCCTCCTCCGCCTGGCCAGCGACGGCGAGCAGGCCGACCCCGAGCGCGTGGCGACGCTGGTGCGCAACGCGCGCGCCGCACCGGGCGATCTGCTCGACCAGGACGAGCTTGTCGCCGTGCCCGTACGGGTGGCGGGCACGCTGGTGGCGCTCCTGGTACTGGTGGCGCCGGAGCCGGCCGCGCGCCCCCTGCTCGACGCCTGGGCCGGGCCGGCGGGGCTCGCCCTCGCGCGGGCGCGGGAGGCGGAATTGTCCCGCGACGCCGCTGCGCGCGCCAAGTCCGAAGAGCTCCGAAGCGGGCTGTTGTCCAGCGTCTCGCACGACCTGCGCACGCCTCTGGCCTCGATCACCGGGGCGGCGAGCACGCTGCTCGACAACCCGGGGCTCGACCCCGTGGCGGGGCGGGCGCTGCTCAGCTCGATTCACGCCGAGGCAGCCCGGCTCGAGCGCGTGGTGAGCAACCTGCTGGAGGCCACCCGGCTCGAAGCAGGGGCCATGCCGGTGAACCGCGCCTGGGTACCGGTCGACGAGATCGTCGGCGCCGCCTTCGCGCGCGTGGGCTCGTTACTCGACGGTCGCGACGTGCACATCGACACCGCCGACGCGCTCGCCTTCGTCGATCCGCTCCTGGTCGAGCAGGCCCTGTCCAACCTGCTGGAGAACGCGGCGCGTCACACGCCGCCGGGCACGCCGCTGGACATCCGCGCCGTGTCGCGACCGGAGAGCGTCGACATCGAAGTGGCTGACCGAGGGCCCGGGCTGCCGCCCGGCACCACCTCGCGGCTCTTCCACCGTTTCACCCGGGGACAATCGAACGCCCCCGGTACCGGCCTCGGCCTCGCGATCTGCCAAGGCGTGGCGCGCGCGCACGGCGGCGAGGCACGGGCACACGCCCGCGAGGGCGGCGGTGCCTGCTTCGTGCTCAGCTTCCCCGCGAGCGAGCCACGACCGGTCCTCCCAGCGGAGCTGACACGATGATCCGGCCCTCGGTGCTGGTCGTGGAAGACGACGCGGCCTTGCGACAGTTCCTCGCGACCGCGCTTGGCGCCCAGGGCTACCGGGTGATCGAGGCGAGCACGCTCGGCGAGGCGATGGTGGCGGTCACCTCCCACAACCCCGACGCGGTGGTGCTCGACCTCGGTCTCCCCGACGGCGATGGCCTGCGACTGGTCCGCGAAGTGCGTCGTTGGAGCACGCTACCCATCGTCGTCGTCTCCGCGCGCGGTCGCGAGGCCGACAAGATCGAGGCCCTCGATCTCGGCGCCGACGACTACCTCACACAGCCCTTCGGCAACGGCGAGTTGCTCGCGCGTGTACGCGTGGCACTGCGTCACCGGGCGACGGGCGCGGCGCCTGTCGCGACCGTAGAGTGCGGGGGACTGCGTCTCGACCTCGACAAGCGCGTCGTTACCCGCGACGGCGCAGAGGTGTCGCTCACGCCCACCGAGTTCAAACTAATCGCCTATTTCGCCCGTAATCTCGGCCGCGTGCTCACCCACCGGCAGATCTTGCACGAGGTGTGGGGCCCCAACTCGGGCGAGCACGCCCACTACGTGCGGGTGTACATGGCGGAGCTCCGGAAGAAGCTCGAGGCCGACCCCGCGCGGCCGCAGTGGCTGGTGACCGAGCCGGGGGTGGGGTATCGGTTGCGGGAGGGGTGAGCGGCAGCGCGCCGTCGCCGAGATCAACCCCGCGAGGCCGGCGGACGTTTGCCCGGGGGGCCCCACCCCGCCGGTAGGATAGCCACCTCGAATGGGTGAAATCGAACGCGGCGAGCACCTGGTGCTCCGGCGCCTGGGGCTCGAGAACCTCGACGAGGTCATGGCGCTGTACCAGGCCTGTCCCACCTTCTTCCTGAGGCTCACCGGGAGCGCACAGGCCACGGTGGAGCACGTGCACGCCGACATCAGCGAGGGTCCGCCGGGCTTCGATCCCGAGCGCAACGTGTTCATTGGCCTCTACGACACCTCCTCGGACGAACTCGTGGGCTGCGCGAACGTGCTTGTCGGCTGGCCCGAGGCGGGTCACGGCTGCTTCGGGCTCCTGCTCGTCTCCGAGCGCCAGCAAAGGCGCGGCTTGGGGCGGGAGGCCTCGCTGCTCGTGGAGCGCTTCGCCCGGGAGCAGCACGGCGTGCGCCGGATGACGCTCGGCGTGGAGCTGGTCAACGCCCCCGCGCTGCAGTTCTGGCAGGCGATGGGCTATCGATCGACCGGCGAGCGCTTCGAGAACCTGGTGATGGACCGGGTGCTGGAGTGCGAGGCCTTCGCGAAGCTGCTCTGAACGACGCGGTGCCTGGCGCCGAGCTGCCGGCGCGACCTCACTCCCCTACCCACGCCACCACCACCCGCGTGCGCCACCCACCCCGCTCCCACCCGCTCGCCTCGAGCTCGGCCTCGACCGCACCGAGGGGAGCGGCGCCCCAGGGCGCCACGACGCTGTCACCGTCCGCCGCCGCGCGCTCGACGCTCGACGCTCGACGCTCGAAAGTCGAAAGTCGAAAGTCGAAAGTCGAAGTCGCCCTTACCCGACCAGCTTCTCCAGATCGCCCACGGTGTGACTCCCACAGAGGAACCCCACCTCAAACGCCGACGGCGGGAAGTAAACCCCGCTGTTCAACCACCGGTGAAACAGCTCGTTGTAGCGAGGCTTCACCGCCGGATCGAGCCCCGCGTCGGTCCGCGGCGGCGCCCCGTCGCCGAGCCAGGGCCAGACGATGGGGCCGTGACGCACCCACTGGACCTTCCCCTTCGGCATCGCGTCGAAGGCCTCCCCCAGCATCGCGAGGTGGCGGTACACGTCGCCCCGCGAGAGCACGTCGAGCGTGGCGTTCCCGGCCGCGAGGGCGACTGGGTTGCCGCCCATGGTGCCCGCCTGGTACACGCTGCCGGCCGGCGAGAGCCGGTCGAGGATCGCCGCGGGACCAACCACGGCCGACACGGGCAGCCCGCCGCCGACGATCTTCCCGAGCGTGACGAGGTCGGGCATCACGTCGACCACGCGCTCGTAGCCGCCGTAGTGGAAGCGGAAGCCGGTGATCACCTCGTCGAAGATGAGGAGCGCCCCGTGCGCGGAGCACAGCTCTCGCAGGCGACGGAGCCACTCGGGACGCTGCACCAGGAGGCCATTGTTCGCGGGCACCGGCTCGACGATCGCGGCGGCGAGGGTGTGACCGTGCTGCGCGAAGGCGTTGGCCAGCGCCTCCTCGTCGTCGAGCGGCACCACCACCGTGTCGGCGGCGGCCCCGGCCGGCACGCCAGCGCTGTCGCCGATGCCAAAACTCACCAGCCCCGAGCCACCCTTCACCAGCATCGCGTCGGCGCAGCCGTGGTAGCAGCCTGAGAACTTGAGGATCCGTTCGCGACCGGTGTGCGCCCGCGCGAGCCGCAGGGCCGTCATCACCGCCTCGCTGCCGGTGCACATCAGGCGGCAGCGGTCCCGTCCCGGGTAGCCGGAGAGGATGCGCTCCCCGAGCTCGATCTCGGCGCGGGTGGGCGTGCCGAAGGCCAGGCCGTCGGCCACGGCGCGCTGCACCGCCTCGATCACCTCGGGGTGAGCGTGCCCGAGAATCAGCGGTCCCCAGGCGAGGCAGAAGTCGGTCCACGCCTCGCCGCCCTCGCCGAACATCGTCGCCCCGCGACCACGCGACACGTAGCGAGGCGTGCCCCCCACGCTCTTGAAGGCTCGGACCGGGCTCGACACGCCGCCCGCGAGCACCCCTCGGGCGCGGTCGAAGAGTGCATCATGGATCGACATGGATCACCTCGAAATCAAATACATTTTCTCGGCCACGTGTCCACGGGAGCGAGCCGCTCGTCCCCTCCCCGCTCCGCAGCACCACGCCGTCGAGGGCGAGCACGCAGCTCCAGCGCTCGCCGTCGACGTGGGCGCCGAAGGGGATGGTGCAGCCACCACCAAGCGCGGAGAGCCACTGCCGCTCGGTCGCGACGGCAGCGGCGGTGGGCTCGTGGTGGAGCGCCGCGATGCGCGCCCGCGTGACGCTGTCCGACGCGCGACACTGGATCGCCAGCGCCCCCTGCCCCGGCGCGCAGGGCCAGCCGTCGAGCCCAAGGCGGAAGGCGCGCAGGCCCCGCAGGCTCACCTCGGCCCCCAGCCGGTTGAGCCCGGCCTCGGCGAGCACGATGGCGTCGAAGCGGCCCTCGCGGAGGCGCTCCACCCGCGTGGTGACGTTGCCCCGCAACGGCAGGACCTCGAGGTCACGGCCGTGATGACGAAACAGGGCCTGTCGCCGGGTGGACGTGGAGCCCACGCGCGAACCGGGACGCAGCGGGAAGGCCTCGTCGACCACCGCCTCAGCGCGGGCGATGAGCACGTCGTTGGCCCGCTCGCGCCGGGTGACGGCGGCCACCACGAGCCCCTCGCTGTCACCCACCGGCAGGTCCTTGAGCGAGTGCACGGCGAGGTCGATGCGGCCCTCGCGCAGGGCCGTTTCCAGGGCCTCGGTGAAGAAGCCTTTGGCCAGGGGCCCGGTGAGCGGCGCATCCACGATGCGATCGCCCTCGGTGTCGATGCCCAGGAGCTCCACGTCGGGCCCGAGGTCGCGAGCGACCATGCCGCTCTGCGCGAGCGCGAGCTTGCTGCGGCGCGTGCCAAGTTTCACCTGTCCTCCTTGAGCGCGCCGATGACGGCGTGACTGTAGCGGCGCACCGCCTGCCTGGCCGCCGAGAGCACCCGGCGACGCGTCGCGACGTCGAGGCCATCGAGCGCCGGGGCGAGCGTGGCCTCGATCTCGTGCTCCACGAAGGCCTCGCGGAGCTGTTGCACGCGGGCGAGCCGCTCGCGCGCCACGTGGGCATGCCACTGGGCTTGCCACTCGCCCATGGCCCGCTCCACCAGGGCCTGCGCGCGTCCACGGGTCTCCGCGTCGAGGCGCAAACCTGGGCCATGCAGGATCGTGTCGAGCCCCACCGACTGCCCGAGCACCTGCGCGGGACGCCCGAGGTCGATGGCCACCACGCTGGGCGGCGGCGACAACCACGCCGCTGGGGCCGAGGTGCAGGCCACGAGCGCCTGCAAGCCGGCCCCGGGGATCTCGCCGAGCGGGCGCGTGCCCTCCCGCGGCGTGCGGTTGAAAACCACCGGCTCGAAACCGGCCCGGTGCAGGCTCGTGCGAACTTGTGTTCCGATGCGACCGGCGCCGACCACGCCGACTCGCTCGCCCCGCTGCACACCGAGTCCGCGGAGGTTCTCGGCGGCGAGCTGCCCGATCCCGCGCCCCCGACGCACCACGCCACTGCGCCGCGCCTCGGTGCAGAGCCGCGATACGACGCGCGCGAGCGCGGCGAGGTCGGCGGCGCCTCGACCGTTGCTGGCGGCCTCGGCGAAACCGTCGAGCACTTGCCCGCCCACGTCGGCCTCGCCCTCCACGAAGCTGTCGAGACCGATGGCGATGGAAAACAGCGCGCGCACCGCCTCGTCGCCGCTCTGCGCCTGGGGCACGAGCGCGGCCCCGGCGCCTTCGAGTCGCGACTCAACTAGCGCTTGCAAGAGCGCGCCGGTCCACGCGGCATCGTCCGCGTCGATCACCCAGAGCGAGCGCGCACAAGTGTGGACTTCCACGAGGCCGCGCGCGCCCTGCGCCACCAGCCCGCCCCACTCGGCGTCGGACAGGGGTGCCGCAGCGACGGCGCGCAGGGAGGTGGGCGCTTCCCGCCACGTGAGGCCCACGAGGCCCACGTTCCGCTGCGCCTTCAAGAGCGCACCACACGATCCGCCGCCGCGAAGCCCGAGCGCGCCGCGTCGTCCATCGAGCCGCCGCCGCACCAGGCCCCAGCAAGGGCAAAGCGGGGGGGCAAGGCCGCCAGTTTCCGGAGGCGGGCCGCGTGTCCCAGGCCCGGGATGGCCACCGCGTGAGGGCGACGTACCAGGTGAAGCGCATCGAGGGTGACACTGCGACCCGTGAGCACCCGGTGCTCGGTCGCGATGCGGTCGCGCACGGCAGCGTCGGAAAGGTCGACGGCCGCTGGATCGCGGGTGCCACCAAGCAAGGTCGCGCCCGCCTTCAGACCGGCCGGGGCGCGTTCGGGGAAGATCGACGAGGTGAACAGGGTGCCGAGCACGGCAGCGCCTTCGCGTGGGCCGGCGAGGTATCCGAAACCACGCGGGAAGGCCGCGTCGGGGCTGAGCCAATGTGCGCCCAGGATCGGGGCGTACTCGAAGGGGGGGACGGCTAGCCAGGGGCAGAGCCCGCGCAGCTTCCAACCCGGGACGGCGACAACTAGCGCTTCCGCCTCGAGTGCGCCCTCGCTGGTGGTTGCTACCCAGCGATCCCCTCGCCGCTCCACGACATCGACCGATGTCGCGACATGGGACAGGGCCGCAGCGGCGCCGATAGCCCCGATGCCCGATCCGAGGGTGAAGGTGCCCTTCCCAGCGCTGGGGGCGCGCATCGCCGCCCACAGCGATCCCGCCGCGAAGAGAGACGGAAAGCAGCTCTCCATCTCCAATTTCTCAGCCTCTGTGGCCCAGATGCCGGTCACCAGCCCGCCCACCACCTCGTCGGCCACCGAGGCACCGAGCCGCGCGGCGAACCAGTCGCGCACCGAGGGGCCGCTCGCCGGGCGGCGGAAGAGGCCCAAGAGGAGCCCGGGCAGCTCCGCGAGCCGGAAGGGAAAGCGGCGCAGGCGCCCGCCCCGTCGCAAGTAGCGCGCGCTTCCGCCCAGGGGGGTGACCTCGCGCTGGAGCCCCAAGAGGTCGAGCAAGGCGAAGATCGCCCGCGAGCGCCCGAGAAAGGTCGTAGGACCCGCCTCGATACGCCAGCCCGGCAGCGGTTCCAGCGTCTGCGCGAGGCCGCCCAGCGGTCCCGGGTCGACAATCCGCACCCCGTGTCCTAGCGCCCGCAAACGCGCGGCGGCGGCGATGCCGGCGATGCCCCCGCCCACCACGATGGCGTCCATGGACTAGGCCGTCTCTGAGTACCGTCGCGTCGCGACGTCCGCCTCGAGGTAGCGGTCGAAGACCGCGCACACGTTGCGAATGAAGAATCGCCCGTTCGGCGTCACGCTCACGCGCGAGCCATCGATCGTCACCAGCCCGTCCTCGACGAAGCGCTCGAGGCGAGACAGCTCCTCAGCGTAGTCCGCGTCGCCCAGGTCCACAGTGAAGTTGCAGAAGAGCGACATGATCACCCGGCGGCGCGCGATGTCATCGGCCGTGAGCAGGAGGCCTCGCTCGACCGCGAGTTTCCCCTCCCCCACGCGCGCACCGTAGCGCTCGCGGTCCTTGGTGTTCTGGGCGTAGGCCCCGTCGAAGCCGCCGATGGCGCTCACCCCAAGGCCAAGCAGGTCGTGCCCGGCGTGGGTGGTGTAGCCCTCGAAGTTTCGCTGCAAGCTGCCGTTCTGGAGGGCGAGCACCAATTCGTCGCCGGGGAGCGCGAAGTGGTCCATCCCCACCTCGACGTAGCCGGCCCCGCCGAGCTTCTCGCGGGCGAGCGCCCACATGCGCGTGCGGCCGTCGCTGTCGGGGCGAGCGAAACGTTCGATGAGCTTCTGCTGCGGTTTGAGCCAGGGCACGTGCGCGTACTGGAACAGCGCGATCCGCGTGGGACGCAGCGTGGCCACGGCGTCGAGGGTGGCGCCGAAGCTCTCCTCGGTCTGCGCGGGCAGGCCGTACACGAGGTCGACACCCACTTGCGCGAGGCCGGCGCCGCGTAGCGTGCTGAAGGCCTGCCCGACCAGCGGGAAGGGCTGGGGACGGTTCACCGCCGCGAGCACCGTCTCGTCGACGTCTTGCACGCCGAGGTTCACCCGCGTGAAGCCGATCTTCGGCAGCGCCTCCAGCTCCTCGGAGCTCACAGTGCGCGGGTCGACCTCGATGGACAGCTCCGCGCCTGGACCCAGCGGCCACAGGCCCGCGAGCCCGGCCACCAGTCGCGACAGGTACTCACTGCGCAGGAAGGTGGGCGTGCCCCCGCCCAGCGCCAGCTGCCCAAGCTTGCGACCCGGTTGCTGGTAGGCGCGCCAGAGCGCCGCCTCCCGGAGCACGGAATCGACGTATTCAGCACCTAGATCACGGTTCTTCCGGATCTCCACGTGGCAGCCACAGTAATGACAGAGCCGCTGGCAGAAGGGCACGTGCACGTAGAGCGCCACCGGTCCCTCCCCACGCGAGAGCGGCTCGCGCAGCTCGTCCTCGGCGATCGGCCGGAACTGTGGAGCGGTGGGGTAGGAGGTGTAGCGGGGCGCGCGCGTGCGGTATCGGTCGACCAGCGCAGGCGCCGGTACCGTGCTCACGGCAGTGCCCTCACCGCGTTCACGAAGCGGGACACCGACTCGGGTGGCGTGGCGGGCACCACGCCGTGGCCGAGGTTGTAGATGTGATCGTGCGCGCCGCCGGTGGCGTCGAAGACCCCGCGCACCGCCGCCTCGATATCACCGCCCAGCAAGATCTCGCTGGCGACGTTGCCCTGCGTGGTCCAGCCTGGAAGCTCTCGCCGCACGGCCGCGAGGTCCGCCCCAGCATGGACCGACACCCCGGAGAACTTGGCCCTCCCCACCCGTCGTGACAGCTGGTCGGCCCCGCGAAGAAACAAGATGGTGTCGTGCTCAGCGAGGCGAGCGGCGATGCGCTCGAGCCCCGGCGTCACCAGCCGCGCGTACGTGTCGGCGTCGAGACGTCCCGCCCAGGTGTCGAAAACCTGCACCGTGTCGGCGCCCGCGCCAAGCTGCGCCAGCAGGTGGTCGGCCACGACGTCGGCGAGCCGGTCGAGCATGGCTTTCGCGCGCGTCTCGTCCGCGCGAATAGACTGGCGCGCAAGTGGAAACTCCCCGCCTTCGCCGTCGACCATGTAGCAGTAGAGGGTCCAGGGTGCGCCGGCGAAGCCGAGGAGTGCATGGCCCGGGGCGGCGGCGCGGAGCTGCGCCACTGCCTCGTAAACGTAGTCCAGCGATCCGAGCGTCCCCTCGAGCTGACCGGACTCGCGCAGCGGATTGGCCAGCCGTGGGCCGTCGCCCGGGGTGAACGAGAGCCCCATCCCGAGCGCGTCGGGGATCTCCAGGATGTCGGAGAACACGATGGTGGCGTCGAGATCGAAGCGCCGCAAGGGCTGCAGCGCGGCCTCGGTGCACAGCGCTGGGCTGTGCACCAGTTCCATGAAGCTGTGTCGCGACCGCAGCTCGCGGTACTCGGGGAGGAAGCGCCCCGCCTGGCGCATGAGCCAGACCGGGTGCCCCTCAACGGAGGGGTCGCGATGGAGGGTACCGAGGAAGCGCTGGCGGCCGGTCACACCCATTGCTTAGCCACCCGGCAGCGCGGAGTCGGTCAACAGGCGGTCACCGGGTGGCTGTAGGCTGCAGGCCGTAGGCGCTAGGCCTGGGGCCTCTGGGTTGAAGCGGCCGCGACGAAGCTTTGGCCGTCCGCAGGCGTGGACGCAGCGCCACGGGCGCGGAGGGCGCGGATCAGGCCGCCCAGCACTCGCCCAGTCTCAGCCGAAAGAGGTGCGAGCTCAGAGTGGGCGGCCTCATCCAGGTAGCCGAGGCGACGAGCCAGCAAGAGCTGATACTCGACCTCCCTCGCCGAGGCGAAGGCGACGTCTAGGAAGCGCACGTAGTCGCCGTGCGTCGACCGCGCGCAGCCCTCCACGATGCTCGACGGTATGGAGACGGCACCGCGGCGGAGTTGTGCAGTCAGGCCAAAGAGCTCGCTGCGTGGGAAGTCGCCCGTGTGCCGATACACAGCGAGCGCAAGCGAATCCGCCAACTCAAAGGCCCGTAGGCGAGTATGGTCCCGCATGGGCGCAGGGCTAAGCACCGTCGCGGCGACGCCCATCCCAGAAAGCCCTACAGCCCAATGCCCACCGCCTCCAGCCTCACGGACAATTCACCTTCGTCCGAGCCACGCACTCCGCCGCGCACTTGGTGCGGCGCAGCTCGAGGTCGGTGTAGTTCTGGGCCACGAGGTGTTTGTCGACGGCGGCGCACATGTCCTTGCGACCCTCGTCCCAGGACCGGTAGCCCGTGAGCTCGATCTTGAGGACCTCCCCCGTCCAGCACTCGGTGCTCTCCAGCGCCACGTAGCAGTACCTCTGGTCGGCCAGCGTGGCGTCGGGGAAGCAGTTCACGTGCGCGTCGGCGGCGCGAGCGTTGCACGAGGCCGTTTCCGCCGGGTCGACCAGCGGCGACTGCAGCTTCCAGTAGGTGGTGTAGGCGCGCAACGCCGCCTCGAGTGCGGCACGGGTGGCCTTCTCGGCTGATTTCTCGGCAGAGCCACCGGCAGTGATGTCGAAAGACTCGCGGACGTTGCAGCCCTCGGCGGGGCCGGTCCAGGCGGCCACGCAGCGGTTCGCCTCTCCTGCGGTCGCGACACTAAGAAGCATGAGCATCATTTTCTCCTCCTATCTCCGTCCACCACGGCGGCGCAGAACCCACGACGCGGTGGCCAGAATCCCTGCGAGGAGCGGCCACAGGGGCGCCGCCCACAGCTCGGTTTCCTGGCGATCGCGCACCACGCGGGAGGCGGCCGGGTCGCGCAGGGGCTCAGCGAAGCTGCCGGGCTCCACGTAGCGACCGCCCGTGGCCTCGGCGAGGGCGCGGAGCAGCTGGCTATCCGGGTTGATCCGGTCGAGTTCAGGGTCTCTGGTCACCACCGCGTACACGCTCTCCGCCTGCCCGAGGTCTTTCCCATCGGCCAGCTGGGCAGTCACCTTGACCCTGTGCGCCCCGCGTTCCCCCGTGGGCACCTCGAAAGTCGCCAGCCCGTCGGCGCCCGTCGGCGCGGAGATCGGCACCTGTCCCTCCGGACCGTCCACCACCCCCACCACGTTGGCACCCGCCACCGGGGCAAACCCGGCGTCCCGAACTCGCACCGTCACACGTAGCTTCTCGCCGGGCTCCACGTTCTCTCGTGCGATGTCGATGGTCACCGCCTGGTCGTCGGGGTCGCCCACGAGCCAGCGCATCGCGTTCTTCCAGAAACGCAGGTAGGCCTGGTTGCCCCCACCCTTCCCCGCCTCGCCAAAAGCCCAGCGCCAGGAGCTGTCAACGGCGAGCGAGAGGGTGCGGCCCTTGCCCACCTGCCGGACGGCAAGCACGGGTGTGTCGCGACCAGAGTGGTCGAGGAGCACCGCCGCGCCGGCCACGGCGCCGTCATTGAGGTTGAGCCCGTCCATCTCCGCGAGGCTGGCCCACAGCGCCGCGTTCTCGGCGGGCTCGGCCGCGAGCCGGGTGACGGGGTGGCGCGCGCCGGCCTCGGTCAGCGAGGGGCGGAAGCGCGCCGCGTCGGAGGTCTCGCCCTGCAGTCCGAGCTTGACGGGAAGCACCTCGGCCACGGGGGTGCCGCCGTAGGCGCCGAGGTCGAAACTACGGTCGCCACCCACCATCGCGAGCGCGCCCCCCTTTTGCACGTACTCCCCGAGGTTGGCGAGCAGCGTGGGGGCGTCGTGCTCGAAGTAGGGCTGGTAGTCGAAGTTCTGGAGGATCACCAGGTCGAAGGTTGACAGATCGTCGGCGAAGAGCCGCCGGTAGGGAAACTCGATGAGGGAGAGCTCGGTGCCGCGGTAGCCGGAGCCGAAGTCTTCCAGGGTGCGGAGAATGAAGAAGCTCACCAGATCGACGCCCGGGTCTTCCTTCAGGAAAAGCCTCAGGAACTTCTGGTCCATCGAGGGCGAGCCGCACACCTGCAATACCCGCACCCGGTCGCGAACCACCCGGATCGCCCGGGACATCGCGTTGTTCGTCGGCACCGCGTCGCCCTCGGGCACCGCCACGGTGGCCTCGTAGCTGTAGCGACCGGGGCTGTCGGGGGTGAGCGTGAAGGTGGCGCTGCCCTTGCCGTCGGCCCCGAGGCGCACGGACTTCGTACCCGCCGGCTGGCCGTTACGCGTGAGGCTAAGCGCCACGTTCTCTACCGCGAGGCCAGTGGCGGCCACGTCGACGGTGACGGTGAACGGCGCGCGGAGGAAGGCGAAGGAGCCCGCGCGCAGGTCGGTGACGGCGAGGTCGGGCACCTCGCGGTCGCGACCGACCTGGTAGATCGTCAAGGGGCCGGGCAATTCAGGCAAGAGCGAGGGATCGATCTTCCCGTCCCGCACGAGGCCCCCGCGGTCGATGCCATCGGTCACGAGCACCACGCCCGCGAGCTGCTCGCCTGCGTAGCGACGCGAGAGTGCCTGCAAGACGGCGGGAAAGTTGGTGGCGCCGAGGTCGGCGGCGGGGGGCTGGCCGCTGCGGAGGTCGCCGCCAAAATGGTAGAGGTCGGCCGTGCCCAGTCGCGAGGCAAGGGCCGTCGCCACCGACAAGCGGCTGCCCCCTTCGGGCTCGGCCACGCCCATCGAGCGCGAGGCGTCGACGAGGACGACGAGGCGCCCCTCCTCGTTGCGCTCGCCCTCAGACACCAGCACCGGTCGCGACACCATCCACACGAGGATGCCCAGCGCGGCCGCGAGGAGGATCCACTCTGCCGCGCGACGTCGCTCCATCGGCCCCGGACGCAGCGCGAGGCCCAGCGTCGCTACGCTCCCGAGCACGGCGAGCCCCATCGCCCAGCTCTCGCCAGTAAAGACGAGGCTACCGCCCCACTCGCCGCCCAGGAGCCAGGTCACTCGATCCGCCCCTGGTCCATGAGCGCGCGCACGTGGGCCTGGTCGTGCTTGTAGTTGCTGGTGAGCGCGTACATCACCACGTTCACCGCCAGCTTGACCGCCTCGCGTCGCTGCAGCTCGCCACCGGGGTTGCACGCGAAACGGTCGAGACCGTCTTCCCGACGGTCGAGCGCTCCGGAGAGGTCGTCGCCCGAGTAGATGACCGGGTGCATCGAGCCGAGCTGGATACCCTCCAGCACGCCACGGGTGGCGAGCCGACCAACCGGCTCCTTCAAGAGGAAGAAGGACCGATATACCGAGTGATCGGAGCTGAGCACCGCCAACGGGCGGGTGGGGAACAGGCCAGCGAGCAGGGCGCGAACCGACTGGTCGAAGGGCCCACCCGCCTCGCCACTCGCGTCGTCGACCAGCAGGAAGCCGCCGTAGCTGAGGTAGCGGACGAGCTGCTCGCGGGCACGCCCGGACAGCTCGGGGAGAGCCCCGTCGCCCGCAAGCACCGCGAAGGGGTGCGCGAAGAGCTCGGGGTCGTCGGGCGCCACCGCCACGCTCCGCGGATTGCACTCGACAGAGGTGGTCTGGATGAGTTCGAACAAGAGCCGCGTCCAGGCGTTGGGCCGGGTGATCGTGCCGCGTTCGAGCTGGATCTCGGCGATGTCGAGCTGGGACGCCTCCCCGAAAGCGAACACCCGGCGCGCGGCGAGCATCGCCGCCATGGCGATTAGGGCGCGTCGGGTCATGCCGCCTCCTCGGCCGGTTGGCGCGCGGCGAGGAGCTGCGCGGCGACGAGCGCGGAGGCGGAAAACAAGAGCGCAGCGAGATCGAGCGCCAACTTGCGACGGGCTCGGTCGGGATCGATGCGCGCCGTGGCCTCAGCGAGAGGCTCATCCGGCCGCACGTCGGACTCCGCGAGCGGCGTGTTCACCGCCACGTCGGCGAGCCGAGGCTCCCCGTCGCGACCCACTGCATAGGCGCCCGGCAACATGGGCGTGAAACGCACCACCCCGGCGGCTCGGGACACCTCAACGCGGCCGCCATCCGGTCCGGTGACCTCCACCTCGGCGCCGGCCGGCACGCTGACCTCCACCGGCTCGCCGACTGTACCGATGACGCGGGCACCGCTCGTCCCCAGCTCGGCGCCGAGCCAAGCCACGAGACGTTGCCAAGTCGGCGCATAGATCGCCTGCAAGGGGAAGTTCGACCAGCCGAGATCGACGCTGCTGGTCCACAGGTACACCCTGCCCTGCCCGATGCGTCGCTCTACCAGGGCGGGCACGCCTGACTCGTATCGAAGCAAGGTGCGAACGTCGCTCGACTCGGCGTAGGGCTCGAGCGCGAATACACGGCGGCTTCGCACGCGGCCGAAGCCCTCGCGACCGGCGCCGACGAAGGGCTCGAAGAGCTCCAGGTCGGCGTCGGGGAGAGCCAGCGGCACGCCCTCGCCGGCGTCGAGCGCCACGAGATCGCGTACGCGGCCCAGTCGCGATGGCAAGAGGCTCCCCAACACTGGGTTCCACACTTCGGCGCTCACGTTGTCTCCCACCGCGAGCACCAACGCGCCGCCACCTCGGACGAAGTCCACCAGCACCGGCGCCACCGACGAAGGATCGCCGACGTTGGCGAGCACCGCCACCTGCCACTTCCCCTCGGCCAGTCGCGACACGCCCCCGGGCGCCACCACGTCGATCCCCGCCCCGCTCCCGGCGAAGGGCGCCAGCGCGCGCTCGAGGAAGTAGACCTCCGACTTGGTGGGCGTACTCCCGGGGTCGCCGTCGACCACCAGCACCCGGGACTTGCCGACGCGTGGGAGGTGGAAGTAGCGGGTGTCGTCGAGCGGCAGCGCCTCGTCGGCGAGGGCCACCGAGGCCACGCCCCCCTCGGCCTGCCGGGGGACCGTGACCGACACCGACACCTCAGCCGGACCTTCTTCCGTGGCTCCGGGCGCCTCCACGAACACGTTCATCTGCGCCCCATCGGGGAGTCGCACTGTCGCCGGGACCTCGCTCGCGGGGCCGTAGTTGCGCACCGTCACCGACACCGTGCCGCCCTCGAGGCCATCGCCATAGCGGGCCTCAGTAACGACGAAGTTCGCCGCGACTGCGGGCGCGAAGGTTCGCGGGAGCAGGGCAGAGCCCTGGGCGATCAGCCTTTCGATGCTGTGCGCCGCCGCTGCGAGCCGCCCGGGGCCGCTGCCGTCGCTCACCACCACCACCTCGCCCGGCTCGCCCTGGAGCGCGCCACGGGCGAGCGTGAGCGCACCGTCGAGGTCGGTGCCCCCGGAACCCTGCCGGCTGGCCCCGAGCAGCGTGGCCACCAGCGCGTGATCGGTGGTGAATCCGGACAAGGACTCCGCCGGCGACCCCGCCGTGATCGCCGCCAGTTGCACGCCCTCGGCGAGGCCGCGCGCCACCGCAACCGCCTCGCGCTGGGCACGGGCAAAGGCCGGCTCGCCGTCGACCCGCTGGTCCATCGACAGCGAGGTGTCGAGCACGATGACGACGCGCCCGCTACCGCCGATCATCGTGCGCGTTTCCGGGAGGCGCAGCTCGGGACGCGCCGCCGCGATCACGAGGCCCGCGAGGCCGAGCAGCCGTAGGAGCAGGATCAGCCGATCGTGCAGGCGCCGCCGGCGCTCCAGGCGGATGCGGAGACGTTCGAGCAGGAGCATCGCCCCGAAGGCCACCCGCTCGGTGGGCGCTCGGCGCACCAGGTGCGCGAGCACCGGGCCCGCGAGCACCAGGCTCATCGCGAGGGCGAAGGGCGCGAGCAGGGCCAGGCTCATCCGAATCGGCCCTCGCGGCCACGGAGGAACTCGCCGATCACCGCCACCAGATCGGCCCGGGACTCCACGAGCTGGTGCACGCCGCGCCGAGCACGCACGCCCTCGCGCACCTCGCTCACGAAGCGCTCGGCCTCCTCGCGCACCGAGTCGCGCATCGCCGCCGGGTCGAGCGTTTCATCGGCGCCGCCTTCGGGCGAGTAGAGCTTCAGCGGCTGAGGAAAATCGAGCTCGAACTCCCGCCGATCGTAGAGCTGGATCGCGCGCAGGTCGACCCGCCGCCGCGCCAGGGCATCGAGCGCGGCCACCCAGTGGGGGATGGGCTCCATGAAGTCGCCGACGAGCACGAGTAGGCTACGGTCGTGGGCGCGAGCCCCCACGGCGGCCAGCGTGGCGGCGAGATCGGCGCGGCCCGCCGGACGGAGCGCAGCGAGGGCCGCGAAGATTCGCGCCAGCTGCGCCCGCCCGCGGCGAGGCCGCAAGACGGTCGTGCCCTCCCCGGCCGCCACGTGCAGGCCGATGGGTTCGTTCTCGAGAAACAGCAAGTACGCAATCGTCGCGACAATCGCAACACTCGCGTCCCACTTCTCACCGGTGCTGCCGAGGTCGGCGGAGGCGTCGAGCACCAACGTCGCCCGCATTTCCGTCTCGGCCCGGTAGCGGCGCACCACGAGCCGGTCGCGACGACCGAGCACCCGCCAGTCGAGGTCGCGGAGGCTGTCACCCGGGGTGTACGGTTTGTAGTCGGCGAACTCCACCGCCTGTCCCACGCGCACGCTCCGCCGCAGGCCGACGCCGAGCCCCGCGACCACTTGCCGGGCGCGCAGGTGAAGGCTCGCGACACGGGCGACGACGTCTTCCCGCCATGGCGTGGGCGCCGTCACGGGGTCAGGGTGCCGGGACCGAGCTGAGGATCCGCCGCACGATCTCCGAGGCACGCAGGCCCTCGGCCTCCGCGGCGAAGCTCGGCACGATGCGGTGCTGCAGGACGCTGGTCGCGACCGCGCGGACGTCGTCGATCGTCGCGTTGCGGCGGCCGTGCAAGGCGGCGCGCACTCTCGCGCCGAGCAGGAGGTACTGGCTGGCGCGGGGACCGGCCCCCCACTGGACGTAGCGCTTCACCACGTCGCCCGCGTCGACGCCCGGCCGGGTGGCCCGCGCGAGGCGCACCGCGAAGCGGGGAACGTCGTCGTGATCGAGGTGATTGCGGACCAGGTCTTGCAGGGCCACGAGGGTGTCTCGGTCGATCACCGGCTCCGGCGCGGGGCCGAGATCGCCGGTGGTACGCTCCACGATCTCGATCTCCTCGGCCTCGGAAGGGTAGTCCACCTCGATGCTGAACATGAAGCGGTCGAGCTGGGCCTCGGGCACGGGGTCGGTGCCCTCCTGCTCGATGGGGTTCTGGGTGGCGAAGACCTGGAACGGGCGTTCGAGCTTGTAGGTCTGGCGCCCGATCGTCACCTGGCGCTCTTGCATGGCCTGCAGCAAGGCCGCCTGGGTGCGGGGCGGCGTGCGGTTGATCTCGTCGGAGAGGAGCAGGTGGGTGAAGATGGGGCCGGGGACAAAGCGAAGTGCCCGGTGACCGGTACTGCGGTCCTCGTCGAGCACCTCGGAGCCGGTGACGTCGGCGGGCCTCAGGTCCGGCGTGAACTGGATGCGCCCGGAGTCGAGGCCGAGGGCCTGAGCGGTGGACTGCACGAGCAAGGTCTTGGCGAGACCGGGAACCCCGATGAACAGGCAATGCCCACCGGCAAAGAGCGCGATCAGCATCCGCTCCACCACGTCGCGTTGGCCCACGATGCGGCGCCCGATCTGCGCCTCCACGTCGGCGCGGACGCGGGCGAGGCGGTCGTAAAGGGCGAGGTCGTCGGTGGGCGGCATGCAGAATCCGGGGACAGGGAGCTATCGCGACGAGGGAGGGGGCTCGGCGCTCTGGAGGATGCGGCGGTAGTGGGCATGCCGTTCGGCGAGGGTGCTCTTGCCCGTGGCGCCGTAGAGGTCGGCGAGGGCGGCCTGGGTGTCGGGGTCGAAGGGATCGACGTCGGCGGCGGCGCGAAACTGGGCGAGAGCGCCGGGAACGTCGCCCGCGGCGAGAAGCAGTCTCCCGAGGCTGCGCCGGGTGACGGCGTACTCCGGATAGTCTGCGATGGAGGCCTTTAGTACCGCCGTGGCCTGCTCGCGGCGCCCCAGCGCGAGGAGCGCCTCCGCGGTGCGCGCGGCGATCGCGGGGGAGGGCCCGTCGGCCCCAGACGCCGCCTTGTCGAACTCCACCAGCGCAGCGTCGGGTCGGCCTGCATCGAGCAGCATGTCGCCGAGGCGGGCGAACTTCGCGAGGTCGGCGCGCTTGCCCAGGAGGGGGTCGGCGGCGAGCTCGTCGCCCGCGCCGTCGAGCACCGTCGGCGCGGTCGCCAGCTTCTTCTGCACGAGGCTCATGCGGCCGAGGTCTTCTTTCCAGCCGCGCATGAAGGCGGCGACGTCGCCCCCGGTGCCCACGTCGGCCACGGCCTGGAGCGCGTCGCGATCCTCGCGGACCAGATCGAGAACCCGTGAAACGGCGTCGTTCCCCGCGATCTTGCGCAGGTACACCACCATCGTCGACACCTGCGCGAAAGCCAGCGAGGCCTCCTCGGCGCTATCGAGGAACGCCATCGACGGGTGCATACGCTCGAGCGGCACGAGGCTGTCGTTCGCGAGCGCCTCGGCAAGGAGGGACTGGGCCACGGGGGCGAGCGGCATCGGGTCGTCGACCTGCCAGAGCGACTCGTGACTGCGCGCGATGCCCTCCTGGAGCCACACCGGTACCTTGTCGCGACTGCGCCAGGCCACGATGTAGTGGATGTACTCGTGCGCGATGGTGTCTTTCCACGCGTAGCCGTGGCCAAGCGCCCGGGGTGACGACACCAGGAGGCGCGTCCACTTCGACAACGCGATCACCCCGGTGTTGCGGACCGCCGTCCCCGGCAACGAGGAGGCGTCGATGAAGCGCTGCGCCGTCGGGTAGAGCTCCATGCGCACGCCGCCCGGCGGGGCACCGCCGAGGATCGGCGCGATGCGGTCGTGGGCGGCCTGGAGGGTCTCGAGCGCCTCGTCGACGAGTACCTCGTCCATCCCGGCGCGGTAGCGCAGGGTCACGTCGCCACGCGACACCGTGGTGAAGTCGGCGGTGGCGTCGGCGCTGAGCCGGTAGAGCTTCGACTTGCGGGCGTGGTTGTCGGGCTCCTCGGCCTTCTCCGTGCCCTGGTAGAGGTCGCGCGCCTGCGAGAACTCCCCGAGCGAGAAGGCCAGCTCGGCGCGCGCGACACGGTCGCTCGGGGAATCGCCCAGTCCGCTCGCCTCACGCTGCGCGCAGGCGAGGTCGCTCACCTCCAGGCACGCGAGCACCTCGGCGGCGTCGCCGGCCCACGCGAGGGAACCGAGGAGCGCGAGGATCACTGGCGCACCAGCTCCTCGTAGTAGCGACGGTGGGCGGCTCGGTAGGCCTCCGGCACTTCGCCCTGCATGCCCTCGAGCAGGGCCTTCCGGTAGGCCTCCGGGGTCTCGAACTCCTCGGGCGCGGGGATGGCGATCTGCCGCGCGCCCTGCCCATTGGTGCCCGAGCTGCGCCCGCCAGCGCCTTGCTCCTCGCCCTGGCTGCCCCCGCCGGCCCCCGACTCCTCGCCCTGTCCACCCTGGCCGGCCTGCGCCATTTCCTGCATGTCTTGCTGGGCCTGCTGCAGGGCCTCCGATGCGCGGCGGAGTGCGTCTTCCGCGGCCTGCTGCGCGCCTTCGGTCCCCATGGCGTCGCCTTGCTCCATGCGCTCGGTAGCGCGGCCGGCCTGCGACGCCGCCTCGCCCGCCGCCTCGCTCACCGCGTCGCCGCCGGTGGGCAATTGCTGGCCTAGCTCCTCGGCCTGCTGGGCGGCCTGCTCGGCGCGATCGGCGATCGAGCGCTGTCGCGACGAGAGTTCGCGGAGCGCCCGAGTCAGTTCTGGAGACGACGAGGCCTGGGCCTCGCCCAGCTTCTCCAGCTCGCTCGTGGCTTGCTGGGCCGCCGCCTGCGCCCCGGAGAGCGCCCGCTGGGCGGCCGCAGCCTCCTCGGGGCTGAGGTTTCCGGCGCGCTGCTCGGCCTGCACCCGGCTCCGTGCGCGGGCGAGCGTGCGCTCGAGCTCCTGGGCCCGCCCCTCGGCCGTGGCCTGGTCGCGAGCGCGGGCGCTGTCGCCCAGGCTGCTCGCGTCGTGCTGCGCGTCCTGGACGGCTGAATCGAGGTTTCGCGAGCGTCCCTCGGTGGCCTGGACGGCAGGGTCGCCGAGCTGGCGCTGGGCCTCGGCCACGGCACGGTCCACCCGCTCCCAGGCCCTCATCCCTTCCTCGAGCGAGCTGCCGTGCTGATCGCGGGCGCGCCCGGTTTGATCGCGGAGCGCGGCCTGCTCCTCGGCAAGCGACTCCAACTGCTGCCCGAGCTTCGACATCGCCTCCTGCAGCTTGCCGTCCTGGCCGGAGCCACGCTTCATGGCCTCCTCCACGCCACCCGCCATCTCTTCGAGCAGCCGCGCCACGCGGGCCATCTCGGTGCGCGCGGTCTGATCGTCGCCTGCCGCGATGGCCTTGCGCGCCATGGTCATGGCCGCCTCGAGCTCCGTCCCGCGCTGTTGCAGGAACTCCTTGATACCGCCGCGTTCAAGGGCGCCCGCCCGCGCCCTCACCTCGTCGTAGAGTCGAGACAGCTGGTCGAGCCTGGCCATGGCCTGCGGTCGAGTGAGTTGTGGTAATTCGCTCTCCAGCTCCTTGGCCTCCGCCGCGAGCTCTCGCACGAGCCTCATCAACTCGCCCATCGCCGCCATGCGCTGGAGCTGATCGATCAAGTAGATCGCCTCCTCGAGCTTCTCGACCGACTCCGCGTGCAGCAGCGCCAACCGAGCGGCATCGCTGACGCTGATCTTGCCGTCGGGAAGGCCGCGGGAGAAGGCCACGAAGGCACGTCGCGACTTGGCTACATCGAGCGACAACCGAGTGAGCAAGGAGGACTGAGCGAGGTCGTCCATGCCAGCGAAGCTGTCGTCGAAGGCGACGTAGCGCTGGTCGAACTTCTCGGCGAAGCGCCCGGCCGTGGCACCGTCGTTCGCGAAAGGCGCGGGGTCGACCAGCCCGTCGGCCAGCACGGGCAAGAGCGCCGCCAGCAACTGCTTCATCAGCTCGCGGTTGCGGAGCGCCGTGCCCGCCGCTCCCTCCACGACGATCTCCACGGGTGAGGACCAGCCCATCTTCGCGCCCGACACCTCGTCGTTGTCCAGCGCACCGACACGAAGGCGGGCCTTACTCCCAGCGGCGAGTCCGAGGTCGGCCATCGTGACCGCAGGGGCATCGGTGACCGTCCTTGGCACGTCGATCAAGGTGCGGAGCACGCGCTCCTTCGCCTCGCCGCCGATGACCACCTCGACCACCACCCGGGCCACCCCAAAGTCATCCTTGGCGGCGAAGGCGAGGTCGAGCGTGTCGTCGGCTTTCAGCACCAGCTTCGGAGGCACGCTCAGCGCCACGTCGGGCGCGAGGTCGGGCTCGGGGAGGATGCGATAGTCCGCGCTCGGTCCCGAGGGGAAGACGAAGCGCCAGGTGCCCTCGTCGCCCACGGTGAAGCTGGCTTTAAGGCCGCGGCCCTCCGAGAGCTCCACCGGCACCGGCGCGGCCTCGTAGGCCACGAAGACGGCCGAGTCGTGCCTGTCGGCCGTGCGGGCGCGCACCTCGACCACCGTTCCCCGAGGGGCGTGCACCTCCCCGTTCGTGTTCGGCACTTCCAATGGTTCGAGGCGGGTATAGGTGGGGTAGAGGTAACGAAGGGTGATGTCGCCGAGCATCACGCGGGGTCCGTCGGCCTGCACCGCCTGCGGCGGCGCGCTGGCCCGTGTGTCGGCAAAGAGGCTCCGGAGCGCATCGATCGGGCCGACGGGCAGGCGCCATGCCACGAGAGATAGGGTGATCAGACCCAGCAGAAACCAGCGCAGGTCGCGACGCGCGGGGGTGGCAGGCCACGCGCGGGCGGGGGGCACCTTCTCGAGCGAGCTCGCCACCTCGCCCGCCACCCGCGCCAGGAGTGCGGCCGAGCCGCGAGGACGGGCCGCGCGATCCAGCACGGTGAGCAAGGCGCCATCGAGCTCCGGGCTCACCGCCTCGAAGCGAGTGGCCTGGGCACGATCACTCGCGAAACGCCGGAGCGGCCGCGCCCGCCAGGTCGCGAGGCCGATCGCCGCTAGGAGTCCCGCTGCCAGGGCCGCCAGCCCGACACTCCTCGCGCCCTCGTTCGCCGCGAGGGTGGCCAGGGACCACGACAACGCGAGCGCCCCGGCGCCCAGCGAGGCCGCGCCGACGAGAGCGAGGACGGCCTGGCGGGCGCGAGCGCGCGCGAGGCGTCGGCGGATTCGGGCGAGGGGGTCGGACACCGGGCTCGGGAGTGCGGGAATCGACCCGCCAGGGGGCCGATGGGTTCCGTGGGCTTATCGTGACGCGGGCAAGCGCAGGGTGAAGCGGCTGCCCTTACCCAGCTGGCTCTGCACCTCGATTCGCCCGCCGTGTTGCTCCACGATGCGGTTGGCGATGGCGAGCCCGAGCCCGGTGCCCTTGCCGGGGGGCCGGGTGGTGAAGAAGGGTTCGAATAGTCGCGACAGGTGCTCCGGAGAGATGCCCTCTCCATCGTCGAGAACGCTCACTAGTACATCATTCTGGTCGAGACGAGCACCCAACTCGATGCGATGCGCCCCGGCGTCGGCGGCGTTGAGCAGGAGGTTGACCAGCACCTGGTGAAGCTTTGTCACTTCGCCACGCACGTGGGGGACAGCCTGCACGTGCACGCTCAGTTCCACCCCCCGGAAGCTCACCTGGTGCCGCACCGTGTTGGCGCCCTCCTCCAGGAGTTGCAGCACGTCGACATCGCCGGGCTCGGTCTCGTCGGCTCGGGCAAAGTCGAGCAGGTTGCGCAGCAGGCGATGCATGCGCTCGACTTCGACCTGAGCGCGTCGCGTGATGTCGCCCGCCTCGCGATGACCGGTGTTGCTGGCGAGAATCTCGACGTACCCTCGCACCGCGGCGAGCGGATTGCCCAGCTCGTGGGCCAGGCCGGCGGCCAGGCGCCCGACGCTGGCTAGTTTCTCGGAGCGAACCAGGGCCTCCTGGGTGCGGCGGAGGTCGGCGTTGGCGGATTCCAGCGAGGCCAACTGCTCGGCGGTGCGCGCGCGGTAGGCGGCAAGCGCCTCGCTCATCAAGTTGAGATGCTCGGCCAGCTCGGCCAGCTCGGCCGGGGCGTCGCCGGGCACGGGGGTACCGAACTTCCCTCCGGCGATCGCCTGGGTGGCCTCGCCGATGCGACGGATGGGATCCACCACGTTGCGCCGGAACAAGAAGTAGCCAAACACACCGATAATCCCCGCCGAGAAGAGGGCGTGGAGCACGATGACGCCCCAGGCGGCGCGCTCCACTCTCTCTCGCGGGTAGTGCAGCTCGACCACGGCGCGCGGGCGGCCTGCGCCCACGGGGGCGACCACCCGAACGGCGTCGTCGAGCTCGACGAGGCTCGCCTCGCGGGTGGCGACGGTCCGGAGCACGACGGCGTCGGCCTCGCCCAGGTCGGCGCCCGCGAGGCGCTCGCCCTCGGGAGACCACACGGTGATTGCCTCGATACCCGCCCGTCGGTGCCCGTCGATCACGCGCTTCCAGCCCTCCTCGTCGGTGGCCCCGAGCTCCCCCGCGAGCACCGCACCGGCTGACTCGGCGAGGTCGGCGGTAGCCTCGCCGAGCACGTAGCGCGTAGCGATGTGAAACACCCCCGCGTCGAGCACGGCGACGCCGACGGTGAGCAGGCCCAGCGAGAGAGCAATCTCCACCCAGAGCGAGGCGCGCGCGGGCGGGGCTTTGGGCATGGGCGGCTCATGGTAGCAAGACCACCTCCGCCCACACGTGGACTGTCGCGACCTCGTACTGTCGAGACCGGCTGACTACGCGGGGGTGCGGGGCTACGCGTGGATACGACGGTACACGCCGATGACCACGCCCAGGATCGAGAACTGGCGGCTCGCGTCGACGATGATGTCGCTCATGTCGACGTTGGCGGGCTGGAGACGCACGCGGCCGCGCTCGCGGAAAAACCGCTTGCATGTGGCGTCGCCGTCGACCATGGCCACGACGATGTCGCCATTGCGGGCGTCGGCCTGCTGGCGCACAAAGACGTAGTCGCCATCGAGGATGCCGTCGTCGATCATGGAGCTACCGTGGATCACCAGTGCGAAGACGGGCGCCTGGTGCGGCATGGTCGTGGCGTCCATGTGCAGGGTGCCTGCGTAGTTCTCCTCGGCGAGGATCGGGGATCCCGCCGCGACTCGCCCGATCACAGGCACGGCCACCGTGCTGTTGTCGCGAAAACCGCCGCGCGCGGAGTGGGTGACTCGGATGCCGCGGCTGGTGCGCGCGTCGCCCACGCGCTCGAGGAAACCCTTCTTGATCAGAGCCTTCACCTGGTCGCTCACCCCGTTGGTGCTCTTGATGCCCATCGCCTCTCCGATCTCGCGGAGCGTGGGCGGAATGCCCTTCTGGTCGGTGAAGGACGCGACAAAGTCGAGCAGCTCGCGCTGACGTGGGGGTAGTTCTTCCATGTGGACTCCTGTACGCCCGTTCTACTGCGCGGGTGTGCAGGTGTCAAGCCCTGAGCCTAGTCGATGCAGTCCGCGAACTGCAGGTCGTACACGCCGAACACGATGTCGCTGTCGAAGGTGTTGTAGACGGCGATCGACGCGATGGGCGTGGGCGAGGTGATCCCCGCGAAGCCCCCGGCAGCCAGGTCGGCGGTGTCAATCACGTCGCCCGCATCGTCGTAGGCCACGAGGTAGCCGCCGTCGCCGGTGTTGCTCCACGCGCCGAACGCGTAGGTCGTGCCCTGCAGATCGGCCCGGATGGCGCGGCCGTCGAGGTCGCTGGTCGAGGCAGACGAGGAGGCATTGGAGATGAGGCCGTCGTGATCGGCGAGCGCGATCTGGGCCTGTTGACCGCGGTAGATCACGGGGTAGTCGGAAGTGCCGGTGAAGGTCGAGAACAACAGCCCCTGGCTCTCGTAGCTCGGGTCGATGGAAGCGTCGTTGACGTAGAGGCCGTGCACCTCGGTGTCGCCCGTGACACTCAGCACGGTGTAGCTGCCACAGGTGTGGCTCTCGAAGTCGGCCTGATCGGCGAAGGTGTCGCCGGGGCAGGTGGCCGCGTCCATCTCGTTGAGGCAGGCTCCCGCGTCGCAACTGTCGACCGTGCAGCCGCTGCCATCATCGCAGTCAAGGTCGGCGTCGGTGTTGCCGTCGATCGTCCCGTCGCAGTCCTCGTCCACCCCGTCGCAGCTCTCCGTCGCGGCGGGGTTGATGGCATCGCTGCCGTCGTCACAATCATCGGCATTTTCCACGCTCCCAGCCGGGAGTACGCAGGCCGCGCTGGGCGAGCCCGCGTCGCCGTAGCCATCGAGATCTGCGTCGGCGTAGTAGGTGGTCGTGACACCCTCGTCGACCGCAGAATCGCAGTTGTTGTCGATCTCGTCGCAGGTCTCGACGGCGCCCGGGTAGGCGAGGGCGGTGGTGTCGTCGCAGTCGCCGCCGGTGCCCACCGCGCCGCTCGGCATGTCGCAGGCGAGCACCGCGCTGGCGTCGTCACCGAAACCATCGAGGTCCGCGTCGGCGAACCAGGTGCCGGCATCGACCGCGTCGACCTCGTCAACCTCGCCGTCGCAATCGTTGTCGATGGCGTCGCACCACTCGTCGGCGCCCGGGTAGGCAGCCGCGTCGGCATCGTTGCAGTCGTCGCTGTTCTCCACCCACGTGTCGTCGAGGCTGCACGCCGTGTAGCTGATGGTCGCATCGCCGTGACCATCGGCATCGGCGTCGATGTAGAAGGTGATCTCGCCCTCGGCCCCAGCCTCGTCGGTGTCGCCGTCGCAATCGTTGTCGACGCTGTCGCAGGACTCAGTCGCGCCGGGGTTGATCTCGGCGTTGGCGTCGTCGCAGTCGCCGCCGGTGTCGATCTCGCCGGCCTCGCTCTCGCAGGACTCGCGCTCGCTCGCCTCGTCGCCGTAGCCGTCGCCGTCCTGGTCGACGTACCATTTCACCGCGTCGGTGGCGCTCGACTCGTCGGTGTCGCCGTCGCAGTCATTGTCGATGCCGTCGCAAGACTCGCGCTCACCCGGGCTCGCGTCCTTCTCGTTGTCGTCGCAGTCGCCACCGTCGTTCACCTCGTCGACACCCTCCAACTCGCCCTCGCAGCCAAGGCGCTCGGTGGCGTCGTCGCCGTAGCCATCGCCGTCGTTGTCGGTGTACCAGGTTTCGCCATCGACGGACGTCTCGCCGTCGATGGTGCCGTCGCAGTCATTGTCGCGACCATCGCAGACCTCCTCCTTGTCGGGGTTGATGGCCTTGTCGTAGTCCTGGCAGTCCTCGGCGGCGGTGAAGCCGTCGCCGTCGTGGTCGCAGTCGTCGCCGCAGTCTTCTTCCTTGTCGTCGTCGGCGCCGGTGTCGGCGGGGGCTGTCTGGCAGGCAACGAGAAACAAGCCGAGCAGGGAGGCAAGGCGCATGGACGACTCCAAGAGGGGGCCGCGATGTATCACGGCTCAGGTCCTCGCCTAGTTGACCGGGAGCGGGTAGACTGACATGTCAGTCCATGTCTACTCTTCCTCCGCCATCCGCCCTCGCCATCGGCCTCGACGTCGGCAGCACCACGGTGAAGGCCGTCGTCGTCGACCCTGCTACCCACGAGATCCTCTGGTCGGACTACCAGCGCCATGAAACGCGCCAGCCCGAGAAGGTGATCGACTTCCTCGTGCGCATCGGCGAGGCATTCCCGGCGGCGACCGACCTGCGCATCTTCGTCACCGGCTCGGGTTCCGGTCCCTTGGCGGCGCCGCTCGGGGCGCGCTTCGTGCAGGAGGTCAACGCGGTGACGCTGGCCGTGGAGAAGCTCCACCCCGACGTGCGCGCGGTCGTGGAGCTCGGCGGCCAAGACGCGAAGATCGTCATGTTCCAGGAGGGTGCCGACGGCAAGAAAACGCCCATCACCTCGATGAACGACAAGTGCGCCAGCGGCACTGGCGCCACCATCGACAAGTGCATGGTGAAGGTGGGCATGAGCGCCGAGGAGCTGTCGAATCTGCGTTTCGACCCCACGCGCTTGCACCACGTGGCGGCGAAGTGCGGCGTCTTCGCCGAGACCGACATCGTAAACCTCGTGAAGTCCGGCATCCCGAGCGGCGAGATCATGAACTCGCTCGCTGATGCCATCGTGCACCAGAACCTGTCGGTGCTCACGCGCGGCAACACGCTCAAGGACCGCGTGCTCCTGCTTGGCGGACCCAACACCTACCTGCCCTTCCTCGTGGAGTGCTGGCGGCTGAGGATCCCCGAGACCTGGGGCCAGCGCGGCTACGAGGCGCCCAATCGCGCGGTGCAGGAGCTCATCTTCACGCCGCCGAACGCCCAGTACTACGCTGCCTTCGGCGCCGTGGTCTACGGCCTCGCCGAGGGAAGCGAGGCTCGCTACACCGGGCTCGACGGGCTGCGCGACTACGTGCAGAACGGGCGCGCCGCTCGACTCGGCGCGTCCGCGGGGGCGCCGCTGGTGGTGGGCGACGCGGTGCTCCAGGCCTTCCTCGACAAGCATCGGATCCCGGAGTTTCAACCCGCCGCGTTCACCCCGGGGACGGTCGTTCGCGGCGTGATCGGGCTCGACGGCGGCAGCACCTCCACCAAGGCGGTCCTAGTGGGAGAAGACGGGGGAGTGCTCTACAAGTCCTACCGACTGTCAAAGGGCAACCCCATCGCGGACACCAAGGAGATCCTCCGGGAAGTGCGCGACTACGTGACCGGGCAGGGCGCCACCCTCGACTGCCTCGGCTTCGGCGCCACCGGCTACGCCGCCGCCGTGCTGGAAGAATCGGTGAAGGCCGACGTGAACATCGTCGAGACGGTGGCGCACATGATGGCGGCGGTGTCGTTCTTCCCCGACGTCGACGTCATCTGCGATATCGGGGGACAGGACATCAAGGTCGTCTTCCTCCGGGAAACCCCGGAGGGCGGGCGCGACGTGAAGGACTTCCGCCTGTCGAACCAGTGTTCCGCCGGGAACGGAACGCTCCTGCAAGCGATGGCCGAGCAGTTCGGCGTGCCGCTCCACCAGTACGCCGATACCGCCTTTGCCGCCGATCTCTCGCCGAAATTTTCCTACGGCTGCGCGGTGTTCCTCGACGCCGACCGGGTGAACTTCCAGAAGGAAGGTTTCACCGCGCCGGAGATGCTGGCGGGGCTCGCGCAAGTGTTGCCGAAGAACGTGTGGCAGTACGTCGTGCAGGTGCCGCGGCTGGCGCAGTTTGGCACGCGCTACGTGCTCCAGGGCGGCACCCAACGTAACCTGGCGGCGGTGAAGGCCCAGGTGGACTACATCGAGGCCCGGGTGCCCGACGCGCAGGTCCGGGTGCATCCGCACTGCGGCGAGGCCGGCGCAATCGGCGCGGCGATGGAAACTCTCCGCGTGGTCACTCGGCGCGGTCACAGCACCTTCATCGGCCTCGATGCCGCCATCGACCTCGCCTTCACCACGAAGAACGACGAAGAAACGCGCTGCACCTTCTGTCCAAACAACTGCTCGCGGACCTTCATCGACACGCGGACGCCCGACGGTCGCACTAGCCGCTACATCTCCGGCTTCTCTTGCGAGAAGGGGACAGTGGAGTCGAAAGAAGCATTGAAGGTACTCGCCAAGCAGCGGGCCACGCTTCGCGACCAGTATCCGAACCTCGTGCACGAGGAGTCAACGCTCGCCTTCCGACACTTCTACGAGCAACGTCCCCTCCCCCCCGCGGGTTCGTCGACCGCCGACGTCGAGGTGCGCAAGCTCCCCTTCTTCCGCGTGGCGCGTCGCGCCTTCAACCGGGGTTTCCACCGTTCTCACACCGATTTACGCAGCATCAAGGTCGGTATCCCGCGGGTGCTCAACCTCTACAGCACCGGCCCGTTCTTCCGCACCTTCCTGGAGACGCTCGGCCTGCCGCGGGAGAACATCATCTTCTCGGCGGCCACCACCGAAGAAATGTGGGCCGAGGGCGGCCGCTACGGCTCAGTCGACCCTTGCTTCCCCTCGAAAGTGACACAGGCGCACGTGCACGAGCTCTTGATGCACGCGCACACCGACCAGAAGCGCGGGCCACTCGACTACATCTGGTACCCCTGCCTCACCCACGTGCCGAGTTGGGTGGCGGGCACCATGGATCATGCGGCCTGCCCGATTGTGGCCGGCAACCCGAACGTCATCAAGGCCGCCTTCACCAAGGAGAAGGACTTCTTCGCCGACCGAGGCATCGAGTACATCGACGCCGCCTTGTCCTTCGCCGAGCCCAACCTCATGAAGAAGCGTCTCTTCGACACCTGGGGCCCGCGCCTCGGCGTGACCGAAGACGAGGTGGCCTTCGCGGTAGACGAGGGCCTCGCGGCGCTGCGCGCCTTCGACGACGCGATGCAATCCAAGGGTCGCGCGATCCTCGACCAGGTGGAGCGCGAAGATCGGGTGGCCATCTTGCTCGTGGGACGTCCCTACCACCTCGATCCGGGGCTGAATCACGGCATCCCGGAGGAGTTCCAGGTGCTTGGCTACCCGGTACTCTCCATGCGCAGCCTCCCGCGCGATCCCCTCTGGCTCAGGCGCTTCTTCGGCGACACCGACCCCTTGTCGATCACCGACGTGTGGCCGGAGAACTACTCCGCCAACAGCTCGCAGAAGGTGTGGGCCGTCCGGCTCGCCGCCCGGCACCCGAACATCGCCGTGCTCGACCTCAGTAGCTTCAAGTGTGGCCACGACGCACCCACCTACGGGGTGATCGACAGCATCGTGAGCAAGTCGAAGACCCCCTGGTCGGCGCTGCACGATATCGACGCGAACAAGCCGGGTGGCAGCATCGCCATCCGCGTGAAGACCTATGCCTACCGCCTCAAGCGGGTTGAAGAAGAACTGAAGGAGCGGAGCGCCAAGCGAGCGGAGCTGGCGCGACGAGTGGCGGGGCGCCGCCGCGAACTCGAGTCACAAATGGCTGCCAAGTAGGAGAACCCATGGAAAACGCACCCCTCGACATCGACGCCGAGTTGTCCCGTTTCGCCCGCGAGGAGGCCCGAAAGCTCGGGCTGGAACGCGAACAGTGGGTGGAGCCGGTCCGGTCCAACGAGTCCTTCAAGGCCAGCGACCGCGCCACCACGACGATGCTGGTGAGCGGACTCACGCTCGCCCATGACACCCTGGTTTGCGCCGCGCTCACCGGGCTCGGCTACCGCGTGGAGGCGCTCGACGCCCCCGACAACGCCGCGCTCCAGTTCGGAAAGGAGTTCGGCAACCGAGGACAATGCAACCCGACCTACTACACCGTCGGCAACCTGGTGAAGCACCTCGTCCACCTACGCGACGAGAAGGGGCTTGCTACCGCCGACATCGTCAACGGCTACATCTTCGTGACCGCCGGGGCCTGCGGGCCCTGTCGTTTCGGCATGTACGTCACCGAGTATCGCAAGGCGCTGCGTGACGCCGGCTTCGATGGCTTCCGCGTGGTGCTCTTCCAGCAACAGGGAGGGATGAAGCAGGCGACCGGCGACGAGACGGGGCTCGTGATCGACCAGAAGTTCGTGTTCGGCATCGTCCGCGCGCTCATGGCCGGCGACGTGCTCAACCTCCTCGCCTACCGCATCCGTCCCTACGAGACTGTCCCCGGGGCCACGGACGAGGCCTTGCGCGAGTGTCGCGAGACCTTGTCGACCGCGTTCCGAGATGATCGTTCCGCGGTGACTGCCCTCTGGCGATGCCGCCGTCGACTGGCTCGCATCGAGGTGGACCGGACACAACCCAAGCCTGTGGTCTCGGTCATCGGGGAGTTCTGGGCGATGACGACCGAGGGCGATGGCAACTACCAGCTGCAACGGTTCCTCGAGCAAGAAGGCGCAGAGGTCGACGTCCAGGGCGTGACCAACTGGCTCTTGTTCATGGTGTGGGAGAACCGCTACGACACCCTGCAGCGGCAAACGCTCAAGGCCGATGACACCGGGCGGAAGGGTCTCGAGGGCAAGGACGCCACGAAGAAGCTGTGGATGCTCGAGGCCGCCGAGGCGGCGGTGCGCGCCCATTTCCAACTCTACGCCAAGGCCATCGGCCTGCACGGCTACCACCTGCCCGACATGGAATCGATCGCGAAGCTCGCCTCCAAGCACTACGACAATCACGTGCGCGGCGGCGAGGGCCACATGGAGGTGGGCAAGCTCGTGCACTTCATCGAGGACCGCGTCAATCACATGACAATCTCGGTGAAGCCCTTCGGCTGCATGCCCTCCTCGGGTGTGTCGGACGGGGTGCAGGCGGCGGTGACCTCGCGATACCCCGACGCGATCTTTCTCCCCATCGAGACGACGGGTGACGGCAAGGTGAACGTGCAGAGCCGCATCCAGATGATGCTTTTCCGCGCCCGGCAGAACGCCCGCGCCGAGCTGGAGACCGTGCTGGCCGAGAAGGGCCTCGACGAGGGATCATTCAGGACGAAAGTGTCCGGATCTCGGCGCTGGAAGAGCGCCTTCGCCCGGCCGCGGCATCGCTACGCCGGCGTGGCGGCGAACTTGGCGGCGGCGGTCTGATCACTCGCTGAAGAATGGCGTGTCCGCGAACTCGTCGCACCATTTCACGTCGCCCGTGCCCGACACCTTGCCGGTGCCCGGGTACTCGGGCGCGTCGAAGTCGTAGGGGTCCTTGCCGGTGTAGCTCTCCATCTCGAGCGAGAACGTGCCGCCGTCACTGTCGCCGTCGACCTCGAAGCTAAAGGCGGAGGGATTGCCGTTCCAATACATCCCGTCGAAGGTGTAGCCCTCGTCGCCGTTGACCCACTCGCCGTCCATCCAGCAATTGACGCTCAGCGCAACATCGGCCGTCACGTCGCCCTCGGCGAGCTCCACCCAGAGACCACCGTCCCACGTCGTGCTGTCGGCGGTGAGCACGCAGGAGCCCGAGGGCTGCAACACATCCGGGCCGTCGCCGCTGGAACTATACAGGCCTCCGTCGAGGGCCTCGGCCACGTCGTGACAGTCCACTCCCTCGGCCCGGCTCATGTACATGAACATGTGGTTGTCGTCGACGAAGAAGTAGGTGGCACTGTCCCACACCTCTGCGCTCGAATCGCGGGCCTCGATGGTGCCCAGGAGCTGGGGCAGGTCGGCAGGCTCCTCCGGAGTGCAGGCGAAAAAGAAGGCGATCATTCGGCGTCCTCCGTGGCATCGGCGAGGTTTCCCGCCGCGCGGGCGGCGAGGTAGGCTTCCATGAAAGAGGTGATGTCCCCGTCGAGGAAACGGTCGGTGTCGCCCATCTCCATCCGCGTGCGGAGGTCCTTCACCATGCGGTACGGTTGCAGGACGTAGCTGCGGATCTGGCTCCCCCACTCGATCTTCCGCTTCGTGGCGTTCTGGGCATCGACGGCCGCCTGGCGGCGCTCCAACTCTTGCTGGTAGAGCCGCGAGCGCAACATCTTCATCGCGGTGGCCTTGTTCTTGTGTTGGCTCCGCTCGTTCTGGCACTTCACCACGATGCCCGAGGGCATGTGCTTGATCCGCACGGCGCTGTCGGTCATGTTGACGTGCTGGCCGCCCGCGCCACCCGAGCGCAGGGTCTGGATCTCGAGGTCCTTCTCGTCGATGGTGATCTCGATGCTGTCGTCGACGTCGGGGTAGGCGCCCACCGACGCGAAGGCCGTGTGACGGCGGGCGTTGGCGTCGAACGGCGAGATGCGCACCAGGCGATGCACACCAATCTCGCCCTTGAGGTAGCCGTAGGCGTGATCGCCCGCCACCTCGATGGTGCAGGAGCGAATGCCTGCTTCCTCATGGGGTTGTTCATCGACGATGGTGCACTTGAAGCCCATGCGGTCGGCCCAGCGCAGGTACATGCGCTTGAGCATCTCCGCCCAGTCAGCCGCGTCGGTGCCCCCCGCCCCCGAGTTGATCTCGAGCACGGCGGAGGCCTCGTCGCCCTCCTCGCCGAGTAGGCGCCGCACTTCGAGGCTGCGCACGGTGGGCTCGAGCAAGGCCACCATGGCGGCGGCCTCCTTCTCGGCGTCGGGGTCGCCCATCTCCTCGGCGAGCTGGAGCATCGTCTCGGCGTCGGAGAGGGCTCGTTCGAGCGCCTCGAAGCGGTCGATCACCTTGGCGAGCGTGTTCTTCTCGCGCAGAAGTTCGCGCGCGCGGGCGGCGTCGGTCCAGAACTCGGCGAAGCCGGCCTGGTGATCGAGGTCCGCGATGCGGTGTTTGCGGTTGTCTACGTCAAAGGTGCCCCCGGAGCGCATCGACGCGCGCTCGGAGGGCCTGGGTGGTTTCTACGAGCTCGGAAGCCATTCTCGGCGGCTAACTCGGGCCAACGGGCGGGGCCTAGAACTCGTTGGCGCTGCCCGTGTCCCAGCCGCCGGAGCTGCTCTCGGTGGCGAAAAACGTCGCCGGCACGCCATCGCCGTCGATGTTGCTCTCGGCCTCGATTTGCAGCTCCGAGGCCGTGCCCACGGGCACGCTGTAGCGGCCGCGGACGGAGTGCATGGGGTGCCAGTTGATGGTGTCGAAGACGCCCGCAGAGCCGACCTCAGGCCACGCCACGGGTTGCCGATCACTGCCGTCGAGGCTGAGCTTCGAGGGATACCACCCCGCGTCCTCGACGAAGGTGTCCCACGACGCGAAGTAGGCCATCTGCGCCACGCGGATGCCCTCGACGTTGCCGGGGATCTCGGCGCGCTTGGAGCGGTGCTGCGCCTGCTGCCAGGACGTGGCGCCGATGGCGGCGAGGATGCCCACGAGCGCCACCGCGATGACCAACTCCATGAAGGTGATGCCACGGCGGCGCATGAAGGCAGTGTAGCGGAGCGCGGGCGCTTTCACAACGCGCGCGCCACGAGGCTCGGCGCGTGGAGGCCGAGGCCCTCGAGGCAGCGCGCCTCCTCGGCGGCCATGCGTGCGTTGTCGCCCGGGGCCTCGTGGTCGTGGCCAAGGAGGTGGAGGCACCCGTGGACCAGCAAGACCCGCAACTCCGCATCGAGCGTGTGGCCCAGATGCTCCGCCTGCCGACGCGCGGTGTCGAGGCTGATCACGACGTCGCCCAGCACCACCTCGTCGTCCATCGCGAAGGAGAGAACGTCGGTGGCGCCTGGTTTCTGGCGGTACTGCTGGTTGAGATCGGCGATGAATGCGTCGTCACACAAGAGCACACTGAGCTCGGCCTGAGGCCGCCCGAGCAGGCCGAGCAGCCTCGTCGCGTCGGCCTTGATGGCGCGAATCGGGTAGCGCACCCCCTCGCAGCGCAGCGCCACCGGCATCAGTCGTCGGTGTCCGGCAGGCGGGTGCGCTCGGGGTCAGTCTCCACGCTCTCGTAGTCGGGCATCGCGCCGGCCTGGTAGTTTGGCAGCGTGGTGGCGCCGGGGGGCGCCGGGCGCAGGGGGCTGGCGATCTCGAGCGTGATGGTGCCCTGCTTCGGGACGGGTACGAACTTCGCGGGACCGGCGGAGGTGCCCGAGGAGATGGCCCGCGTGGTGGGGTACTCCACGCGGTGGTGATAGATCCCGAGGAGCACCGCCACGAAAGCGTCGGCGATGCGGTAGAGCTCCTTGAGGGTGATCGGGCACTCCTCGAGCTGACCATCACTCATGACGTTGTTGATGATCGCCTGGATCATCGCACGGAAACGTTCCTCGGAGGGCTCGCGGATGGTGCGGCACGCGGCCTCGACCTTGTCGGCGAGCATGATGATGCCCGCCTCGCGGGTATTCGGCTTTGGTCCTGGATAACGGAAGCGCGCTTCGTCGATCGGTTCGCCCCCGGATTGTTCCTTGGCGCGGTTGTAGAAGTATGGGATCAGGCCGGTGCCGTGATGCATGAAGATGTTGTCGAAAATTGGCCGCGGCAGGTTGTGCTGGCGGGCCAGCGTGCCGCCGTCGCGAACGTGATTGATCACGATCTGCGCTGACTGTTCCGGTGTCAGCCGATCGTGACGGTTCTGGCCGTCGCGCTGGTTCTCGACGAAGTACTGCGGCTTGACGCCCTTGCCGATGTCGTGAAAGTAGCAGGCCACGCGGGCGAGCAGCGCATTGGCGCCGATGGTCTCGCAGGCCGCCTCCGAGAGCGAGCCGACGATCACGCTGTGGTGGTAGGTACCGGGGGCCTGAAGCATGAGCTTGCGCAACAACGGATGGTTCAAGTTGGCAAGTTCGAAGAGCTTGTAGTCGGTCAGGAAGCCGAGCGCCTCCATCGCGGGCACCAGCCCGAGCACCATCATCGCGCCGAGAATGCCCGCCGCAAACGCGGCGATCGCCAGGTAGGTGGCGCTCGACCAGTCGAGCGGGCTCGATCCGGCGACCGCGCCCTGCGCCTGGACCAGCGCCACGAGCAGCACCAGCCCAGCGCCCACCACGCCGGCCAAGGCCCCGGCGCGAAGCACGTTCAGGCGCTCGCGGGCTTGCCCGACGGCGCCGGCCGCCACCGTGGCCGTGACGAGGTACCAGCCAGCCGAGAGCGCCGAGGCGTCCATCAGCGCCGCTGAGAGCACCGAGGAGACCACTGCGAAGACCAGCGCGCTCTCACTGTTGACGAGGATGCGCACCAGCATCGCCCCGCCGGCAACGGGCACGAGCAGGCTGGCGACCGCGTGGGGATCGCCGCCGAACTTCACGATATCGCCGGTGGACAAGAGCAGTCGCCCGACGCCAAGGACGAGGAGCAGGATCAAGCCCATCGCCTCGAGCTCGGCCTCGCGTCTCGCGAACTTGCGCATGGTGGTGCGGGCGAAGCCCACGGGCGCGAGCACGACCACCAGCGTGAAGGCCAACCACACCGAGAAGCGCCAACCTGCGCCCACGCTGTCGTCGGCCTCGCGCAGGGCGCTCGCCATCGCCGCCTGGCGCGCATCGACCACGTCGCCCGCGCGCACGATCCGCGCACCGCGACGCACCTGCACCTCCACGGGCTCCACCGCCGTGCGAGCCGCCGCTCGGCGTTCCTCGGTGAGCACCTGGTTGGCGGAGAAGTTGGGGCGAATCATGCCGCGCGCGACCGTGGCCACGGACTGGATCATCGCCGGGTCGCTCGTGCCCTGGTAGCGCTCCAAGACGTGTAACGAGATCGCCTGCCGCGCCTCTTCTGGTGTTCTGAGCTGACCAAAGTCGGTGATCGTGTTCTCCTCGCGCTCTCCGCCGACCACGCTCACCACGGTGACCGGCCGCGAAGGGTTGGGCAGGTCGCGAGCGTCGCGGATCACCGGTCGCCGCAGCCCCACGGCCAGAAGCTCCACGACGAGCGCTTCCGCGGGCGCGCCGAATCGATGCTGCACCAGCACGTCGAGCGCGGCAGGCTCAATCGCGATCTCGAGGGCCGTCGCGAAGTCGCGAGCGATCGCCGCCACGACCTCGGGCGGGGGTTCCCGCCGGCCAGCGGCCTGGGCGTCGAGCTGCGCGGAGAGCATGCGGCGGCGGCCCATGTCGAAGGCCTGCTCCACCTGCGACTCGAGCTTCTTCAGGAGCCCCTGGTCGACCTCGAACACTGGGGCAACCTGTGCCTCCGCCGACGCGCGCCGCTCAGCGGTCGCGGCCTCGTCGATGAAGGCAAAGGCGTAGGGCGCCACCACGTCGGTCGATGCGACGGACCCCTCGGGGAGCGCGCCAGACACGCCCAGGCGCCAGTCGGTGAGCAAAGCCGCCGAGACGACGCACACCAGGGCGACAACGAGGCCGCGGCGAACAGGGCTGTCGGCCGCGAACCAGGTGGTGAGCCGCTCACGCAGGCCCATTCGACCCCGATGCCCTGGCCGACGAGGGCGCGCCCCGCGTGGCGTCGCGATCATAGGCGCGCACGATCTCGCTGACGAGCGGGTGCCTGACGATGTCGGCGTCGGTGAAGCGCACCATGCCGATGCCCTCCACGCCCTCGAGGATGCGCGAGGCCTGCGCGAGGCCGCTCCGCACGCCGCGGGGGAGGTCCATCTGCGTCAGGTCGCCGGTGACGGCCGCCTGCGACTCGTTGCCGAGTCGCGTGAGGAACATCTTCATCTGCTCCTCGGTGGCGTTCTGGGCCTCGTC
>SXON01000251.1 GCA_005778355.1 Pseudomonadota bacterium
GCTCGATGTCCATCTTGTCGAGGTACTGCTCGCGCATCTCGCGCGCGTTCACCGTGCCCGTCACCTGGAGGAGGCGGTCGGCCAGGGTGGACTTCCCGTGGTCGATGTGGGCGATGATCGCGAAGTTGCGGATCTTGTCCTGAGGGGAGGCCATGGGGGGCCGCGGCTATCACGGCGCGGCGCTACTCGTAGCCAAGCTCCTTCATTCGCGCCGCTGCGGCCACGTGCGCGGGATCGATCTCGAGGATGCGACGCAGCGCCTCGACCTCCGAGCGTGGGTCGACACGGTCCTTGGCAAGCGCGGCGAGCCCTTCCCAGGCCCAGCGATTGTCGCGGTTGACGGCGACCGCGCGCCGGAAGCGCACCTCGGCCGCGTCGCGTTCGTCGAGGTGGTAGAGTACCCAGCCCTCCATGCCTACAGGGCGGTCGCGCGCTGCCAGAAAGTGCCGGAAGTGCGCCTGCATCTCGTCGTCATCTCCCGCGGCCCGGGCGAGCGTCCCGGCGCGGAAGTGGGGCGGTCCGAAGGCGGGGTCGGCGAGCGCCGCCTCCACCTGCACCTTGCGCGCCTCCTCGCGGCGTCCTTCCTCCTCGAGCACAATCCCATACTGGTAGAGCGTGCGAGCCCGCGACACAGGCTCCGTGTCGGCCGCGGCCCCCACCCGGTCGACGGCGCCCGGCCCGAGCTTCCGCGCGATGCGGAAGGCTTCCTCGGCGCGCCAGCCGTCGAGGGAAACCGCCTGCATCAGCAAGGCGGTGGCTCGCTCGGCGAACCCGTCGCGGAGGAGGGTCGGCGCCCGCAGACGCGCCATGACCGCCGCCATCTGCACCTGCAATCGCGGCGAGCGCGGCATGAGCCGCAGCGCCCGGGCAGCGGCGAGGTCGGCCTGGTGAGCACGCCCGGCGTCGTTGTCGCCCTCGGCGAGGCGCGACGTGGCGATCGCGCAGGCGGCGTGCGCCCAGGCGCGGGAGGGCTCGCGCTCGGCAGCGGCACAAGCCGCGGCTTGTGGATCCTCCGACTCGAGTGACAGGAGCGGCGCCATGTCGGAGATGCGCTCGGCTCGGGTGCCGGGGGCGCGCGCGTCACTGATGCCGATGATCAGGGTGCCGAGCGTGCCGAGCGAAACGAGCCCGGCGAGGGGCCCGCGCCGACCGCCGGGCTTTCCGATGTCGAGCGTGCCCAGAACCACGCCCAGCAGGACGGCGGCGGGGACGAGCACCCCCGGCGTGCGGAGCGGGAAGTCGGCGACGCACTGCATCGCCACCGCCAACAAGGCGACGCCTAGACCCACGGCGCTGGCGGAGCGGAGGTCGTGCTCCACCACGTCGAGACGCCGCAGGACCGCGCGCGTCGCGAGGAGGAGCAGAGCGGTCACCGCGAGTAGGCCCACGGCGCCGAGCTCCACCAGCAGTTCGGCCGGCTCGGAGTGCGCATGCATGATGTCGTACAAGTGGGGCGCCCGCTCGTGCGGACTCACGGCCTGGGTCCACGCGCCCACGCCCGCGCCCAGGACGGGCGACTCGAGCCATGCGTCCACCGAGGCGCGCCAGAAAAGCACGCGGGAGGAGAGGCTCTCGTCGCTGCCGAGGGCGAGGAAGCGCCGCACCGCGCCGAACGGGCCCGCCGTCAGCGCCGCGAGCAAGAGCCCCGCCACGGGCACGCCCACGCCAATGCCGAGGTGCACGCCATCGTCACGACGCCACCGTGTCCAGGCCCCGAGGGCCAGGCCCGACACCGCGAGCGACACGATGGGCGCGCGCGAGGCGGCCGCGAGCATCGCCACCGACAGCAGTCCCGCCGCGAAGGCGAGCAGTGACAACCTCGGCAACTTGTCACCACTCGCCTCCATCACTCCCGGGGGCTGGCTCGACCGTCGTTTACGGTTGGCATGGCGACGGACTTCCTCGGGCAAGAGAGGGAAGATCGACGCGGCGAGCGACCACGCCGCGCCGATGCCCATCACGAGGAAGGCGGCGAAGTGACCCCGGTTGACAAAGGTGCCGGTGGCGTATCCCAGGTACGACACCTTCTTGCCGATGCCGGTGGACGGACCGTTACGGTTGGCGAAGCCGAAGAAAGCCTCGAGCAAGGCCATGCCAAGGAGGCCAAGCAGGAACACGAGCAGGGCAGGTCGCGAGCGCGACACTCGCCAGCCCACCAGGATCGCCCCGGCCGACGCCGCCCACTGCCCCCCCCGCCAGGCCCACCCCGCCGGGGAGAGCGCCAGCGGTCGCCAGGCATCGTCGCTTGCCCCGGCCAGGGGGTCGAAGTCGTAGGTGCCGGCCGTGCCGAGGAGCACGTCCAGGTCGAACTTCGAGAGGGCCGCCAACCACTCGGGCCGGGGCACGGTCGCCGTCCCCGCCGCCCAGTCGAGCCGATCTGCCAACCCCGGCGCCACCACGCCGCGCAGCGCAGGCGGTAGCGGCACGACCTGGACGAGGACCACCGCGATGAGCACCCCGACGGCGATGCGCACCGGTCGCGACAACGAGGGCACGTCTCCCCGCGTCAGCGCCCACGCGGCGGCGCAGCCGAGGAGCACGTAGGCCACGGCGCCCACCCGGGGCTCGTAGCCACCCTCCAGTCCCGCCGCGGCGCCGATGGCACCGAGCGCGAGGACGGCGATCCCCACGTGCTCGCGTTCCGTCATGTCAAGGCGCTTTGGGTCGCAACATCACGCGTCTTTGTTACGACGAACCTTGGCGACGTCGTCGCGTTCCGCGCCGTAGTAGGTGTAGTAGTAGTAGTACCCATACGACTTCCGCTGGATGTCGAAGTCGTTGAGAATCACGCCGATGAGGCGAGCTTCCACGTCGTTGAGCTGCCGCTTGGCCTGGAGCACGAGGTCGCGCGCGACCTTGAAGCTCTTGATCACCATGATGACGCCGTCGACCTCATTGGCGAGCACCACCGCGTCAGTCACGGCCACCACCGGTGGGGTGTCGATGATCACGAGGTCGAACTGCTCGTTGAGCTTGTCGAGCGCATCGCGACAGCCCTGTGACCCGAGCTGTTCCGCCGGGTTGGGCGGGCGGGGGCCTGAGGGCAAGATGAAGAGCCCCTCCTGCGGGGTCGGCTGCACCACATCGACCACCTGGTCGGCGCCGCTCATCAGCGTGGAGAAGCCCTTCTCGTTGTCGAGACCGAAGGCGTGATGGAGCGAGGGGCGGCGCAGGTCGGCGTCGACCAGGCACACGCGACGCCCGGTGGCAGCGAAGGAGATGCCGAGGTTGATGCTCGACGTGGTCTTGCCCTCGCGGGGCCCGGCCGAGGTGATGAGGAGGCGCCGAGGCGCCTGCCCGTCTTCCCGCGCCGAGAAGTTGACGCTGGTGCGGATGTTGCGAATGAACTCGGCGAAGGCCGACTTCGGGTACTTGTAGCTGTAGAGGTAACGTTCGCGCGCGATCTCCCAGCCCTCGCCTGCCAGCCCGGGGACACTCGGGATGATGCCGAGGAAGGGGATGCCGAGCGCCTCCACCTCTTCCCGGGTCTTGATCGTCGTGTCCATGTAGTCGAAGAACAGAGCCAGCGACACGCCCGCCAGGAGGCCGGCGGCGATGGCCAGCGCGATGTTGCGCAGGTAGTTCGGCTCGACCGGGTCGACCTCGGCGAGCGCCGTGTCGATGATGCGGATGTTGTTCTCTTTGAGCGAGGCAGTGACCGCCATCTCCTGCTGGCGCGCCAGCAGCTCGTCGTAGATCCGGCGCTTGGCCTCCAGATCGCGCTTGAGCAGGTTGTACTCCGCCTGCGGCCCGTTGGCGGACAGGGCGGACGACGTGAGCGCGTCGATGGTGCTGCCCAGCTCCACCACTGCCCGCTCGGCCTCGCCGCGCATCGCCGCACGACGGCCCAGCTCCGCCGCTGCCTCGCCCCGGATCTGGCGCTCGATGTCCTCGACGCGGGCGCGGGCCTCCACCACCTGCGGCATCTTCTCGCCGTACTTCTGCTCGAGCGCCGCCAGCTGGGTGGCGAGGGTGGCGTGGTTCTCGCGGAGCTGCGACATCAGCTCGCTGGCAACCAGTAGGGACAAACGCGTGGGATCGTCCTGTCGCGACACAGACGTTGCGAGTCCCTCGTACTCCGCCTGCCGACGGGCCAGCTCGGCCTCCGCTCGTCCCTTGTCGATGGAAAGCTGCTCGATCTGCTGGCTGGCGACGTGCCCCTTCTCATCGGTAGACAACGCGATCTGGTTGTTCTTCCGTCGGAAGTCCTGGATGGACTCCTCGGCCACGCGCACGTCGTCCTGCGCTTTCTTCGTCTCGGAACGGAGCCAGGCGAGGCCGTCCTGAATGCCCTGGTTGATCTCGCGGTAGTTGCTCTCGACGAAGGTCTCCGACCAGGCGGCGTTGATCTGCTCGGCGAGGTCGGGCGTGGATGCGCGCACATACACCCACACCAGTCGGGTCTTGGGGATCGGCTCGATCGCGATCTGGTTCTTGAAGGTCTCCACCGGCTCATCGAGGTCGCGATAAATCTCGTGCTCGGCGAGGCCCAGCCGGTCGAAGACCGCTTGCGCGTGCGAGCGCGACCAGAGCTTCTTGTGCTGGGTGTTGTAGTACTCCTGGTCGGTGAGGTACTGGCCCGAGCCGTACTCGCCGATCGCGGAGATGCCCCCGGTCGGCGCGCGGGGCTGTGCGTCGATCTGGAGCGAGGCCGACGACAGATACACGGGCGGCGTGAGCAGGGTCACGACCGTGACGCTGCCGACGATGAGCGCGAAGGCGGTGATGAGCGTCCAGATGCGCTTCCGCACGGTGCGCCAGTAGTCACGGAGATGCAGCATCTCCGTGATGGAGACTTCGCCCGCATCGTCGCGCATCGAGCGACGGCCGCGGTGGCTCCGGCTGGGGGGTGCGGACAGGCAAGCTCCGGCGTAGAGATGCAACGTACCCTCGTTCGCTCCGGAGACCAAATGGCCCGACCCGCACCCGCCTCCGCTCGCGCCGTGGTGATCGGGCTCGATGGGGCCACGTGGTCCTTGCTCGACCGCCTGATCCTCGAGGGCGCGATGCCCAACCTCGACCGGCTTCGCCGGGAGGGGGTGCACGGCCCCTTGTGGTCGGTGGTCCCGCCGATGACCGCCACGGCCTGGACATCCTTCCAGACCGGCAAGGGACCCGGAAAGCACGGGGTCTACGACTGGACGGAGCCCGTGGCCGGCACCTATCTCTACCGCCCCATCGACAGCACGCGGGTGCAGTCGAAGACGCTTTTCGAGCTGCTCTCCGAGGCGGGCAAACGCGCCAGCACGGTGAACCTCCCCCTCACCTTCCCGGCCCGCCCGATAAACGGCGTGGCCGTGGGCGACATGCTCACCCCCGCCAAGGACACCCCGGGATTCCTGTCGCCCCCGAGCTTCCGCGCCACCCTCGACCAGGTGGCACCGAACTACCAGATCGACACTCACCTCTGCGACAGCGAGGCCGACCTACTCCCCTTCCTCGAGCGCCTGCGTGTGCTCATTGAGGAGCGCGGCAAGCTCGTGCGCAACATGATGGAGTCCGAGCCGTGGGACCTCTTCGTGTGCGTCTGGGTGGAGATGGACCGCATGCAGCATTGCCTGTGGCACATCTTCGATCCCTTGCACCCGGGTCACGACAGGGCGCTCGCCGCGAAGTACCGCGAGAAAATCCTCGACATCTACCGTATGCTCGACGTGCGCATCGGCGAGATGGTGGATCGGCGGCCCGAGGGAAGCAACGTCTTCTTCATCTCCGACCACGGCTTCGGGCACTGTCGCTACAAGGTCTTCCTCAACACCTGGCTCCACCAGGAGGGCTTCCTCACCTTCAAGGAAGGCGGCCGCGAACAACGCGACCGACTGCGCAAGGTGCGTGGCGTGCTCGACCGGGCGGGCATCAGCACGCGCAAGATCCTCGACACCGCGCGACGCCTCGGCGGCGACGCGCTGCTCCGGGGCGCAGGCGACAACCTGTCGCGCTTCGCGGCGGAGATCGACTGGGAGCACACCCAGGCCTTCTGTCACGGCACCAACGCGATCCGGATCAACCTGCGGGGCCGGGAGAAACACGGCAGCGTCGATCCCGCCGAGTACGACGAGGTGGTCGACCGGCTCAAGCGCAGACTCGAGGCGCTCACCGACCCGGAGGGCAACCGGGTGATCAGCCGCGTGCGACGGCGCGACGAGCTCTACAAGGGCCCCCACGTCGACCTCGCTGCCGACTTGCTCATCGCCGAGCACGACGACAGCGTGTGGTTCTACTACTCGGAGGGCGAGGTGCCGACCGCCGTCTTCGAGCCGAGCGGCTGGGCCAGTGGCAATCACAAGCCAGACGGGCTATTCTGCGCGTGGGGACCGGACATCCGCCAGGGCGAACACCGCGAGGGCACCTCCATCAACGACGTGACGCCCACGATCCTGGCGCTCCTGGATCTTCCCCTCCCCGACGACATCGACGGCGAGGTGCTGCGCGACATCGTGCGACCCGGACGCGCGCTGCGCCCCCGGTGGACGGAGGCCCAGGCCTACGTGTCACACGTGCGCGAGAACGACGCGGAGACCGACCGGCAGATCGAGGAACGCCTCCGGGGGCTTGGTTACCTCCAATGAGCTTCGCCTACGTCGACCCCGTCGACCAGTCCCCCCTCCGCCCAGAAGCCGACCAGCTCCTGTCCACCTCGGGACGGCGCTACCCCGCCTTCGGCGGCGGCTTCGACCTGCGCCCGGGGGCGGGTGACGACAACAAGAAGTTGCAAGCGGACATCTACGACCAGATGCTCGGCGAGCTCACCGACTTCGACCACCCGCACAACCTGACACTCGTCCACCAGAAGGCGCTACTCGACCGCCTCGCCCTGCGGCACGGCGACCACGTGCTCGAGATCGGCGGGCACCGCTCGGGCACGCTCCCCTACCTGGAGCGGCACCACGGGATCGTGGGCCACGGGCTCGACATTTCCCCGGTCTGGGTCCAGGCCCACAACGCGCTGGCCGAGGAGCGGAAAAGCGTCACCCGCTGGGTGCTGGGCGACGCCGAGAGCCTACCTTTCGCCGACCAGAGCTTCGCGGCGGTGGTGGCCTTCGACGTCTTTGAACACCTGTCACGGCTCGACGTGGCCCTACGCGCGGTGGCGCGCGTCCTGGCACCCGGGGGGATGCTCGCCTGTCACATGCCCGTCCGCGACATCGCGGGCAGCCTCGACGGCCTGTCGCGACGTCGCGATCCCGCCGACTTCGCCGCGCGGCAAGCCACGGTGGGTCACTTTCACGAGCGCATGCCTACCCGCCAGCAGATGCGCACTCGCCTGGAGCAGGCGGGGTTGCACGTGGTGGACATGGTCTCGTTCAACGTGTGGGTGCAGCCGATTCACGACCATCGGCTGTTGCCGGCGCTCGGGAAGCTTCGACACCGTGGGGATACGCCCAGCGGCACGGCGGGCGGTTTGCCGCGCCAGGAAGCCTCGCGCTTCCAGAAGTTCTACGCGGCCACCGTGGTGCCGCTCGCGCGGGTGTTGTCGACGCCGGACCAGTTGGGCGTGGCGCTGGGGATTGGTGGATCTTGCTCGTTTTTGGCGCGGAAGGGGTAGGGTTTCACCCCACCCCCACCACCCGCCGCAACGACTCCACCGCCACCGGCCTCGCGAGCACCGCGTCGCCGAGCCCCGCGCCGGAGCCGTCCGGCGCCGCCACCACCAGCACCCGGGCCCCAGGCCAGCGCGCACGGGCCTCGTCTACCCGGGCGCTCCCCTGCCCTGGAGCGATCGCGAGCAGCACGATGTCCACTGGCCCCTCGTGCACCACGCGGCAGCCGAGCTTGTCGAGCGTGCGCGACAGGATGCGGCGGTGCAGCGCGTCCGGCTCATCGAGCGCCACCCGAGGCGGTGGCGGCCCGCTGGCGGCGGCGAGCGCTCGTTCCAATGCGGCGCGGAGCTCGGAGCGTCGCACCGGCTTGCGCAAGGCTCGCTGCCCGGCCCGAGACACGCCGACCACTCGCAGATCGCCGAGCAGATCGGCGGGAGGACTCGCGTCGAGGTCGACGACAATAACCTCCGGATCGGCCTCCCACGGCACCACCGTCCAGCCCTCGCCCGCCAGCATCGCCTCCGTGGCCGCCCGGAAACTATCGCTCCCCCATGCGGCCACTCTCCCCGGCGAGGCGACGACCGGACGTTCGATCGCGCCCGACGCGTCGAGCTCGAAGCTGAAGGCGCTCCCCCTCCCGACCTCGCTCTCGACGGTGAGCTCGCCGCCGAGCATGCTCACCAGCCGCGTGCTGATGCTCAACCCCAGCCCGGTGCCGCCGTAGATTCGCGTCGTCGAACCGTCGGCCTGGACGAAGGGCTGGAAGATCCTCGTGCGTTGGGCCTCGCCGATGCCGATGCCGGTGTCGGACACCGATACTCGCAATCGCAGCGGCTGTTGGCTCGCGACGCCAACTCGGACCACGACTTCCCCGGCCTCGGTGAACTTCACCGCGTTGTCCACAAGGTTGGTCACCACCTGCCGCAAGCGCAGGCCGTCCACCACCACGCTGTCCGGCACGTCCGCGTCGAAATGCACCACGAGGTCGAGCGGCTTGTTCCCCACCCGCCCCGACACCACGGCCACCACCTCCTCCAAGAGCTCCCGGACCGAGGTGCGCACCGGGTCGAGGTCGAGCTGGCCGGCGTCGATTTTCGCGAAATCGAGGATGTCGTTGATGAGGCGCAAAAGCACCTCGCCCGAGTTGTTGATCGTCGTGTTGTACTCGCGTTGCTCGGCGTCGAGGCGAGTGTCGCACAAGAGCCGTGACATCCCGAGGATGCCGTTGAGCGGCGTGCGCAGCTCGTGGCTCATGGTGTTGATGAACTCGCTCTTCAGTCGTAGCGCTTCCTCGGCCTGGTGCCGCGCCGCGTCGGCTTCGTCGCGAGCTCGCATCGCTGCCTGCGACTCGCGCGTGAGCTCCTCGTTTCGCGCCGCCAGCTCCTCGATCAGCGCCTTGCTGTCGAAGATCCGCCGCCAAGTCCACGCGATGCGCGACCAGATGGTCATCGAGGGCGGCGGCGTGATCACGTAGGTGCCCACGTGGCCGTCAATGCGCACCCGCACCAGGGCGTCCGGCAGGCCGAGACCACGCGGGAGCGCCTGGAACACCCCCGCGCACAGGTGGTGGAAGGCATCACAGGGGCGGTGGCTCCCCGGGATGCGAATGATGCCCTGGTAACGACCGTCCGGTCGCACCAGGAACTCGGTCTTGACGATGCGGAAGAGGTTCGGACCGCCCCAGCGAAAGTTCGCCCAGAAGAGGCCGCGCGTGCCGGCCACGGTCCGCATGATCGACAGGGCAGGGCCAAGTTCCGGCATCTGCATGGTGCAGGCGCCCTCCGCCTGGAAGGGCTCCGGTCCCCCGCAGAGCGCCTCGGCCCGCTCGGTGAGCGCGCAGAAGTCGTCCCACCCGAGGCCGTTCTTCGCCGCGTCAGCCGGGTCGACGAGGCCATCGCAGAGCGCGTCGGCCCCGAGCCCCTTGCGCTCCGCGATGGTGCGCAAGACGGCGAAGGCATGATGCGTCACGTCCCTCATTTGGCGGCCTGCCCCTCGGCAAAGGCCACCTCGGTCGCGATCTCCCGCAGCACAGCGCCCTGGTGGCTGTCCTTCACCTGCATGTACACGCAGGTGGTGTGGGGCACGCCGCCGAAGCGACGCTTCTCCGTCTCGGCGTCCATGCCGAGGTGCAGGTGGTCCATGCCGAGTTGGCGCGCGCGGCGGGTCATCTGCAAGAACATCGCCCGGTAGGTCTCCCGCTTGAGGAGCCACTCGTCATCCAGACCACAGAACAACGGCGCGTAGTCGCGGCCATGCTTGTGTGCCGCCCAGAAGGCCACGGGGACCTCAGGGCCGCCAGCCTCCGGCTTGATGCGTACGAGGCCCACTTCCCACGAGGGACAGTCGAGCAGCCCCTGCATGAGCGTAGCTGGGAACGGGAAGACGTTGAGGCGCAGCTTGCGGCGGGCCAGCTGGCGGTAGAGCTCGAAGGCCTGCTCCGCTTCGTCGGCGCCGAGCGGCAAGAGCCCGTGCCCGTGGAAGCTCACCGTGAAGTCGTCGGCCGACTCCAGCACTGGACGCAATGCCTTGCGCTTGCGGCGGTCGAGACCGTCGAACCACCGCGGCTCTGACAGGCCGCCGAGCTCGAGCAGGTGCGTGTCGAACATCGGCACGCGCGCGAGGCCCTCCTCGAGCATCAGCTGGTCCATCTCGGGGTCTTCGCCCGGAAGATCACGGACGATCAGCGCGCCGGCACCGCACTCCTCCACGAGGCGATCCGCGGCGCTTACCACGAGGCGCACGGCGTCGCGCCATGGTCCCTGCCGGTCCACCCACAGGTGGTTGCCCTCCGACAGGCAAGAGCCCACCATGACCACCTTCGAAGTGAGGAAGTAGGGGTCGCCCACGCGCCGTGCTTCCACCTCCCGCGACACTTCCTCGCGGGAGAGCATGTCGTCCTTCTGCAGGAGGGTGGTCATGAAGGTGGCGGCCACCAGCTTGCCGGACAGGTCACGCACCATCAGGTAACGGAAGCCCCACCGGTGCTCAGGTTTCTCGGCGTCGGCCGCGAAGATCCGCTCCTGCGTGGCCAGGGCGTCCCAGGAACAATGTGCCGAGGCGGCCACGGCGGCGTTCCACTCCTCGCGAGGCACCTCCTGGATGCTCTCGAAGCTCTGCAACAAGAGGCGCGTGCCCTTGTGTTGGCGGTGCACCCTTCGCTCGCACGCCCCCTCGCTCCGCCTGGACTCCTCGGGCAGGGCGTTGGCGAACATCAGCGACAACTCGGCCTGCGACACGCCCTCCTCCTCGAGCGCGGCCGGGATGTGCGCGGCGAGCCGATCGACGGCGTGGTCGATGTCGGCGATCTCGTGTGCCGCCGTCAACGTGAAGCGGATGCCCGCGCGCTTCATCGGGACCGTGGGGAAAACCGAGCAGTTGACGTATATGTTGTCGGCCGAGAGTTTCTCCGCCACCCGGAACGCCACCCGCGGCAAGCCGCAGAGCAAGAAGATGATCGGCGACTCGTTCACCGCGATGGGGGGAATGCCGCGCGCGGAGAGCCGGTCGTTCGCGCGCAGCACTCGCGTGCGCAGGGCTTGCTGTAGCCCAGTGATCTCCGGCGAGAGGTGGATCGTCGCCGAGGCCAGCGCCGCGCCCATCATCGGTGGCTGCATCGGACCAGAGAAAACCAGGGGCCCGCCCGAGAGTCGCACCATGTCGCGCTCCCTCGGGTCGGCAAACACGAGGCAACCGCCGCCCGCCCCGAAGCCCTTGGCGAAGCTCGTGGCCACCACCACCCGCTCGGAGAAGGGGAAGCGGGCCATGAAGCTGCCGCGGCCATGGTCGCCGGCCCAGCTCATCCCGTGCGCGTCGTCGATGTAGAGGCGCACGTTCGGGGCCACGTCGAGGATGGCCTGGAGCGTCTGGATGGGGGCGAGGTCGCCGTACATCGAGAAGACGCCGTCGGAGCAGAACCATACGGTGCGGCTCCGCGCGGCAAGGCGCCGCACCACCTCGCAGGCCTCGCCCAGGCGATCGTGGCGCACCATCTCAACCGTCGCCCCGCCGGCGCGGGCCTGGTTGGCCCCCATGTGGATGCTGTGGTGGGCCTGGTGGTCGAGCACCACGGCGTCTTTCTCGGTGGCCAGCACCGGGAGCGCCGCGAGGTGGGCCATCGTCGTGGAGGGTGTCACCAGCACGTGCCCGCCGAAGATCTGCTCGAGCGCGTCCTCGAGCTCGGCGTAGATGGGCGCCGAGAGATAGCCGCGAGAGCAGGAAAACTGCGTGCCGTAGCGGTCCGTCGCCTCGTGCGCGCCGGCCTTCACGGCCGGGTGCAGTTCGAGGCCGAGGTAGGAACAAGAGGAGAACGACACCACCTCCTTGCCATGCAGGGTCACCACGCGACCATGCAGCTCGGCGTCGGTGACGCCCTGGAAGAAGAGACCGCGGCGACGCGCGTCCTCGTGGATGGCGGTGATTGACGACAAGATCTGGGAAGTCTCCACGGCGGCCTCGAAGGGTGGTGCGTCATTCGGTCCCAGCAAGCGCGCCTTGAGGACTGGTGAAAATCTCGCAGGCGCATCAAGATATGTGCCCTTCCGCCCGATGTGTGACCTCATGACGCACCCTTCAGGAGCCACCGTGAGCTCTTCAAACCAGCGGATTCGCGTCCTCGTGGTGGAGGACAACGAGGTGAACCAGAAGGTGATCCGGCGCATGCTCGAGCGCATGGGTTGCGACGTAGACTTGGCCAACGACGGTGTTGAAGGCGTGCAGTTTGCGACGCGTGGCTACGCGATGATCTTCATGGACATCTCGATGCCGCGCATGGACGGCTTCGCCGCGAGCGAGGCGATTCGTCGCCTCGACGGAAGCGCCGCGCAAACCCCGATCGTCGCGCTCACCGCGCACGCCACGCCGGCGGACCGACTCAAGTGCCTGTCCGCCGGGATGGACCTCTGGTTGCCCAAGCCCATCGTCGTGGAGGATCTGGTGCTCGCCGTGTCGCGCTTCACCGGCTGGAAAGAAGGCACGAGCGCCGTGGTCGACGACGTGCCGCTCGACGAGGCCACCGTGAACGGGCTCCTGGAACTGTGCGATCCCGGGGACTCGAGCTTTCTTTCCGAGGTCGTCGGCGACTTCCGCGAGGCGTGTGACAAGGCAGCCGAGGCCTGCCGCAAGCAACAACCGGCCGCCGTGTACCCGGAGCTGCGGCTCGCCGCGCGCAAGGCGGGCGACGCGGCGAAGGCGGTGGGCGCGCTCCGCGTGATGGAGATCTCCGAGCGCCTCGAGACAGCCGACGACAACACCCTCGCCGAGCGAGGCGCCGCCTGGGTCGACAGCCTCACGCGCGAGGTGCTCCGCGCGGCCGTCGCGCTGATGTCCCGCGGCTAGCGACCGCGGACGTAGGCTTCGGTGCCGTAGGCGTAGGCGAAACCGTCTTCCACGGCCCGCAATAGTCGCCCGCTGCGACCGAGCGCCTCATCGGCCAGCCAAACGAGGCGACGGTTCGGTCGGAAGCCCACCCCAGGGTCGCGCCAGCCCTCGGCCAGGGAGCGGAAGCGCGCCGCGTGGAGGGTCGACACCGCGTTGGACTCCGCGCCCGGGCCCAGCAAGGTGGCCGCCATCGTGAGCACCGCCGCCGCCGAGCGCGAGATGCCCGCCCCGCAGTGCACGAGGCCCTTGGCGCGCCAGAGTTGCCGGTCGCTCGCCAAGTTGCGGGAGAAGGCCACGAGGGCCTCCACGTCGTCGGCACTGGGACCGAAGTAGCCGAGCTGGTGTCGTTCCCGCTCGATGTCGTCGAAGTTCAGGCGGAGGCTCGGCCCCTCGAAGGCGGCGAGCGAGGCGGGCATGTCATCCGTGGTTCCCCCAATCGAGACCACCCAGCCGATCCCCGTGACCCTCGGAGACGCGAGCAGATCTGCGGCAACATCGCGACCGGTGATGTGGAACGACAGCGGCATCTTTGCTGATTGCTACCACAGTCACGTCGCGACAGCAAGGCAAAATCAACCGCCGGCGGCCCAGTTCACCACGAGCTGGCGTTCATCGTCGGTCATCGCGGTGAGGTTGCCCAGCGGCATCGCGCCGTTGCTCACCTGGGCGCCGATCTTGGCGCGATTAGCCTCGATGGTGGCGCGGTCGTCAAGGGCCAGCCCCTTCGGCGGCGCCACGAAGCCCGCCTGCGTGGGCGTCTGGCTGTGGCAGGAGAGACAACGCGCCGCGATCACCTGCTGGACGGCGGTGACGTTGACGGTGGCGGTCGCGGCCTCGGGCGTGGGCGCGCGAGTGACCACAGCGAGCACGACCAGGCCCGCGGCCCCGGCGATACTCGGGACGAAGGGACGTGGGCGTCCCACGCCGGCGAGGTTGAATCCATGCCGGATGAGCCCGCCGAGCACGCAAATACCCACGACAAGCAACCACGCGTAGCGATGGCTCCAGATCACGGGGTAGTGGTTGCTGACCATCACGAAGAGAGCGGGCAACGTGAAATAGTTGTTGTGGAAGCTGCGCAAGGCGCCCGCCTTGCCGCGTTCGAGCGGCGGCTCTCGGCCGGCCACCATCGCGTCGACCATCGCGCGCTGGCCGGGGATGATCACGAAGAGCACGTTGGCGGCCATGATGGTGCCGATCATGGCCCCGAGGTGCATCGTCGCCGCGCGCGCACCGAGGAGCGCGAAGAGCGCGTAGGAGGCCCCAGTGAAGAGCGCGGCGCCGAGCGCCGCGAGAGCAAGTGGCTGTCGCGACATCGCGCGGCAGAGCACATCGTAGACGACGTAGCCAAGCACCAGCGAACCGGCGCCCACCCCCACCGCCGTCGAGGGCGACAAGTCTCGCACCGCCGGATCGACCATCATCGAGCGCGCGTCCATCCAGTAGGTGACGCCGAGCAAAAGCATGCCCGTCACCCAGGTGAGGTAGGCCTCCCACTTGAACCAGTGAAGCACATTTGGTAACTGCTCAGGTGCACCGCCGAACTTCGACACGCGATAGAAGGCGCCGCCGTGGATGGCGAAGACCTCGCCCGCGAGGCCGCGCGTGGGGTCGCCCGAATCGACCGGGCGAACGTGGTTGTTGAGCCACACGAAGTAGAAGGAGGCCCCGATCCACGCCGCCCCGGTGACGAGGTGGAACCAGCGCAGGATCATCGCGGTCCAGTCGACGAGATGGGGGTCGGGCAAGCGGCTCTCCGGGCCGCCCCGGCTTATCCCGCCGCGATACATCGCCCGCCCGATGCCCAGCTTCTCCAGCTCGCGCGTGCTCGTCGACGGGCAGCTCGTCCCTGCCACCGTCGTCGTCGAAGGCGAGCGCATCCAGCGCGTGGTCTGCGGGCGGCTCGACGGACTCGACCTGTCGCCGCAGGTGCTGATGCCCGCCCTGGTCGACGCCCACGTGCACATCAACGAACCCGGCCGCACCGAGTGGGAGGGCTTCGCGACGGCAACCCGCGCAGCCGCAGCAGGTGGCGTCGCCACGCTGGTCGACATGCCGCTCAACAGCATCCCCGTCACCACCACGCTCGCCGCGCTCTGGGCCAAGGTCGAGGCGGCCCGGGGTCAGCTGGCGGTCGACGTGGCCTTCTGGGGTGGCGTGGTGCCCGGCAACGCGGGCGAGCTCGCAGCCATGGCGCGTGCGGGCGCGCGGGGCTTCAAGTGTTTCCTCTGTCACTCGGGGATCGACGATTTCCCCCGGTCGACCGAGGCCGACCTCCGCCCGGCGATGGCCATCCTCCGGGAGTCCGGGCGCCCGCTCCTGGTGCACGCGGAGCTCGAGAGTGAGCTGCGCCAGCCCGACGCCGACCCGCGCGCCTACGCCACCTACCTGCACAGCCGGCCCAAGGAGTGGGAAGACCGCGCCGTGGCGATGATCGTCAACCTCGTGCGACAAACCGGTTGCCGCGCGCACATCGTGCACCTGAGCTCGGCGACCGCCCTGCCCATCCTCCGCGCGGCCAAGGCGGAAGGTCTACCGATCACGGCGGAAACCTGCCCGCATTACCTGTGCCTGCGCGCCGAGGACGTGCCCGAGGGCGACACCACCTACAAGTGCGCGCCCCCGATCCGGGAAGACGACAATCGCGCCGCGCTGTGGGCGGCCCTCGCCGAGGGCGTCATCGACTTCGTGGTGAGCGACCACAGCCCCTGCGTGCCGGCGCTCAAGCGCTTCGACACCGGCAACTTTCTCGAGGCCTGGGGCGGTATCGCCTCGCTGCAACTCGGGCTGCGGGCGGTGTGGACCGAGGCCGCCGCCCGCGGTCACGACGTGGCCACAATCTCGCGGTGGATGACGGCCGGGCCGGCCACGCTCGCCGGTTTGCACGACCGGACGCGCATCGCCGCTGGGAACCGGGCCGACCTCGTGGCCTGGCACCCCGACGACGCGGATGTGGTCGACGTGGCTCGCCTCTTCCACCGCCATCCCCTCACCCCCTACCGCGACCGCCGCCTCCGGGGCCGCGTGGCCTCCACCTGGCTCGGCGGCGAGCTGATCTACGATGGTCGCGACATCGTCGGGCCACTGCGCGGTCGTCCCCTGCTAACGGAGTCCTAGATGGCCGAGATCGTCGGCGTTCCTGCTCTCTTCACCGGTCTGGTCGACCTCGCCTCGCGCACCGTCGGGGGCCGGGCCCTCCTCTGTTCCGACGACTACTTCGCCGGCATGGAACACCTGCTCAACCCCGAGCCAGCCCGCTTCGACCCGTCCACCTACACCGACCGTGGCAAGGAGATGGACGGCTGGGAGTCGCGACGCAAGCGCGTCCCCGGGCACGACTGGTGCATCGTCAAGCTCGGTGTGCCCGGCCTCGTGCGCGCCGTCGACGTCGACACCAGCCATTTTCTCGGCAATCACGGTCCCTTCGCATCCGTCGAGGGCACCAACGCCGCCGACAATGCCACCGGAGAGTGGCTGCGCGATCACGCCAACTGGTCGGTGATCGTGCCGGAAACGCCCATGAAGCGCGGCTCGTCCAACGTCTGCGCCAGCGTTTCCACCCACAGCTACACCCATGTCCGCCTCAACATGGTGCCCGACGGCGGTATCGCCCGGCTCCGGGTGTACGGCGTGCCCGTGCCCGAGGCGACGAGCGGTCGCATCGACCTCGCCGCGCTCGCCCACGGGGGCTGCCCGCTGGTGGCGAGTGACAGCTTCTTCTCGCCGATGGGCAATCTCGTTCTGCCCGGCGAGTCGCCGATCATGTCCAACGGCTGGGAAACGCGACGGAGTCGTCCCCCGGGCATGGACTGGATCATCCTCCGGCTGGGTCAGCCGGGGCGCCTCGATTCGCTCACGGTGCAGACCCACCATTTCAAGGGGAACTACCCCGACCGGGCGGCCATCGACGCGCTCTACTGGCCCGGGGCCCCGCCGTCGATGCTGGTGTCCTCCCACGATTGGCAGGAGATTCTCGCGCCCCACAAGCTCCACGCGCACGACAGCCGTGACTTTGCCGTGGCCCGTCACGGCCCGTGGACCCACCTCCGCCTCCGCATCTACCCGGACGGCGGCATCTCTCGCCTGCGCGCCTGGGGACACCCCTCGCATGAGGTCGCGAACGATCCGCTCGTCGAGCGCCTGAACCACGCCACCAGCGAGGAACTCGCGCGCGCCTGCGGGTCGTCGCGCTGGGTGGCCGCCTTCGCCGCCGGCCGCCCCTACCAGAGCCGTGCCCAGCTCTTCGGCGAGGCGGAGCGACGCTGGTGGCGCCTCGATCGCGCCGACTGGCTCGAGGCCTTCACCCACCATCCCAAGATCGGGGCGGACATCAAGCAGCTCCGCGAGAAGTTCGCCAGCACCGCCACCTGGTCGGCCAACGAGCAGGCCGGCGTGGCGAGGGCCGGCGAGGCCACGCTGCAGTCGTTGGCTCACGGCAATCAGGCCTACGAGGCCAAGTTCGGCCACATCTTCATCGTCTGCGCCAGCGGCCTCGGCGCCGACGAGATGCTCGCGCGCCTCCAGGAGCGGATGGACAACCGTCCCGACGAGGAGCTCCGCATCGCGGCGGGCGAGCAGGCGAAGATCACGCGGTTGCGCTTGGAGAAGCTGGGGTAGATCCCCGCCCTGATACACTCGGTCCATGAAGTTCGTCCTACCGCTGGGTGTCATCTTCGCCTCGGCCTGCTGCTGTGGTGGCCTCCCCGATGAGCTCCCGAGCATGCCCGACGCGCTCAGCGCCCCGCCCGGCCTGACGATGTACGTGGTCGCCGCGACCGCGCTCAAAGTCCGAGCGGAGCCGTCCTCCGGTTCCACCGAGCTCGGCGAGTACGCGCGCGGGACCGCGTTCGTGGTCACCGGCGGGGCGGGCGAGCGCGAGACCGTCTCCGGCATCGAGGGTGGCTGGGTTCCCGTCTGGGTTGACGGCACCACGGGCTACGCCTTCGACGGCTTCCTGCTCCCTCACGCGGCGCCGCCCACCACGTGCAGCTCGCTCGCCGACTGGGCCCTGGCCATCGGCCACGCGGGCCCCGAGGTGGAGGTGTCGCGCGTGAGCTGCGCGGCCATGGGGATCGGCGACGAGGGAACGGACGGTGCTTGCGACCTCACCCGGCGCACGCCGCTCCACGGCGGCGGCTACTACGAGGTGAACGAGGGCTACGAGTGGGGAAGCGAGGCGCTCTACCTCCCCGACGTCGCGCGGGACGCCTTCTGGGCGGCGGCCCGGAGTTGCCTCGGTAGCAAAGGCGAACTGTCGCGACTGGGACTTCCTCGGTCGAACGGCACGGCGAAGTACGACGGCGCCGAAGGCGGCAAGGCCACGACGATCGCCGACGGCGGCACCTGGGGCTGGGACTGGTCGGAGGGCTGTGGCGCCTACCTGCACGTCAGCACCGCCGAACGCGGCTTCCTCGTGAGCCACGGCGGGGGTTGTTAGCCAACACCCGGACTGGGTGCTTTCGCACACACACCGGACGTCTCGCCCGCCGGGATCATCTCCCGGGGCTGGCACGGGTCGTGCTCAGTCCCGAGGCGAGCCTCCCGGGACACAATCATGCCCACCCCCCTCGTCTTGCCCTTCGCCTCCTTGACGCTCGCCGACGTGCCGCGCGTGGGCGGCAAGAACGCCTCCCTCGGCGAGATGGTGCGCTCGCTCGCTTCGCGCGGCGTGAGCGTGCCCGACGGCTTCGCGACGACCGCCGACGCCTTCCGCGCGTTTCTCGCCCAGGGCGGCCTCCGCGACCGGATCGCGGGCCTGCTGGTGGGCCTCGACACGCGCGACGCGGAGGCGCTCGCCCGCGTGGGCCACGCCGTCCGCGACGCCATCCTCGCCACCGCCCTCCCCGCCGACCTCGCGCGGTCGGTGATCGACGCCTACCGCGAGCGCGGTGCCAACCACCCGGGCGGCATCGACGTGCCCGTCCGGTCCTCCGCCACCGCCGCGGACCTGCCCGACGCGAGCTACGCCGGCCAGCGGGAGACC
>SXON01000252.1 GCA_005778355.1 Pseudomonadota bacterium
CTGCGACCCGGGCAGTTGCCGCCTGTCCGGGGAAATCGACCTCTCGGTGTCGGCCGACGTGACTATCTACGACACGCTCGCCTGGGAAGGGATCGGCGAGGCGGTGGCCGGCGTCGGCGACCTCGACGGCGACGGCATCGATGACATCGCCATCGGCTCCGCCAACGCCTACGTCGGCGACAGTGCGTACTATGGCGCGTTGTACTTGATCCGCGGCGGGTCGAGCTTCCCCGAGGACACCGCCGACGCCTGGGTGATCGTGGGCTCGAGCGAGGATCACCAGCGCATGGGCGCCTACGTGGCCCCACTCGGCGACCCGGACGGCGACGGGCGCTCGGCAGTCGCCCTCCAGGTGTCCAGTTCCGACACCTGCTCCACCGCGGTGATCGACGTGGCCGTGGGCGGCACCTACGATCTCGACGGCCTGGCTACCGCGTGTTTCTGGCAGGCGTACGCCTTCCACCGCGCCGGCGCCCCCGGCGACCTCAGCGGCGATGGCACCGTCGACGCGGTACTCAGCCTGGTCGAGCCCTCGGTGGGCACAGGCTACGCGGCCGGCGTCTTCGCGGTGCCCTCCGCCGGGATCGTCGATGCCGGCGCCCAGCTCGCGACGGTGGAGATCGAGGGGGGCCCTCAGTACGGTGTCGTCGACGCGAGCGGCGATCTCGATGGCGACGGCATCGACGACCTGGTGGTCGGCATGCGCGGCGCCACGGCGGACGCCGATTCCGGTGGCAGCGTGCGGGTGTACTCGGGCCCCCTCGCGGGCACCGTGCTCCTCGCCGAGGCCACGTGGAGCGTCGTCGGCGAGGTCGAGCGGGAGTACCTCGGGAGCGGGGTGGCGGTGCTCGGCGACGTGGACGGCGACGGCCTCGCCGACCTGGCTGCGGGCGCGCAGGGCGACGACCCGGGCGACGAGGGTGACATGGACGGAGAGTACGCCGGGACCGTCCGGGTGTGGCGGGGCCCGCCGGACGCCTCCGCCGGTCATGACGACACGATGGCGCTGCTCGTCGGCGACACGGGGTGGTCCTTTGGCTACTGCGTGGCCGCGCCGGGTGACATGGACGGGGACGGGCGTGCGGACTTGATCTCGGGCTCCCTCAGGGGAACGGAGGGAGACGCCAACCGCCAGCGGGGTGCCGTCGCCGTCGTGTACGCACCGTTCTCCGGCACGCTGGCGCCTGCCGACTGGTCAGCCACCCTGGTGGGGCCGAACGACGCGACAGCTTCCCGCGCAACCGGCCGCGGGTGCGCCGCGGCTGGCGACGTCAACGGGGACACCGTCGGCGATATCCTGCTGGGCTCCGGCGAGGGAGACGTCCCGGACCCATACCCCGCTCCCTACTACCTGATCCTCGGCAGTCGAGAGTGAATCATGCGATTCGTGACGGTGAACGAGGGCACATTCGATCCCGCCGAGGCGGGTACTTGGCTACACTGCGTGCCCGACGGCGATCCCTCGGGGACCGGCCTGCCCGTGATGTTGAGCGCCGAGTACAACAGAGACGTCTACGTCGCCCGTGCGGATCCCCTTGACACTGGTATTTTCGCGACCGGCGCGTTGTCGTGGACACTTCTGGGCACGGAGAACTCGGGCGACGTGAGCGACCATTGGCACGTCGTGTCCGGTGGCAAACACTACGTGTCCACCTCCGACCGCGCCACGGCGAACCTGTACGCCTGCGCCTTCGAGCCCGACCTGTCCGACGCCGGGAGCCCGCCAACTTCAGGAAGCACGCCCATCTTCTCGACATCCAGTGGCTCCAGCACCGACGCCGACTACGCCACCAACGACCACTTCATGTACCCCACCCGCACCGGCGTGGCGATCGGCGTGTGGAAGTCGAGCACCCCCTGCCTGGTCGTGGGCTTCGTCGAGAGCGACCTGACCCTCTACAGCACGGCCGAGGTCGGCGATTCCGCGCTGGTGCTCGCCAATGGCTCCTCCGTTACCCGCATGGCCGGCTCCGGCAGCGCCGCGCTCGCCTTCCTCTGCCCGTCGAACATGAGCCCGTACAGCGGCGGCAGCGTGATGCGCTACGTGGAGGCCAATCTCTCCCTCGCGGTCTGGGCCGAGGAGACGACGCGGGAGATCGAGTTTACGAGCGACGACCACCTCGCGATGGCCACGATGGTGCGCTTCCCCAACGGCTACACCGCCGTGACTTACCGGCGCCTCGAGCCCGGCCTCGTCAGCACCCGGGGCGGCCCGGATTACGGCGACATCGTACGGGACGTGTACGACGACACGGGCGCGCTCCAGAGTCGCGACGCGCTCATCAAGTACTCCGACACCCGCGCCGCCAATCGCCCACACACGGCGCTCTACACCAGTTCGCGGGGCGCGATGTTCCTCGTCACCTGCTGGGACGAGTACGACACGCTCAACAGCGCCGGCCTCGGCTGCACGATGCTCGTGGAGCGCGTCTTCCTGGTCTGACCGCGGCTACGCACCCGTCGCCGGGTCGCCCCCCGCTTCCTGGCGGTTGCCGGGCGTACCCGTCATCGGGCGGAGCGCCGCCTCGACCGCCGCCCGAGCCGCCTCCGGGCTCCCTTCTCGCGCGATCCACCAGCCGAGCACCGGCACGCCGAGCCCCATGTGCACCACCTGCACCAGCCGCAGCACCACGTTCCCGACCAGCGCCTCCGCCGGGGTAACCCCGAGCACCAGCGGGTAGGCGAGCACGCAGAAGACATCGAGGGGACCGAGGCCACCGGGCGACACGATCATCGCGATGGTCGCGAGCGCAACCAGCACGTAGGCCCAGGCCGAGGGCCAGATGGCGACCGGCATACCCGCCGCTCGCAGGCCGCACCAGGTGGCCACAGAGAGGCAGGCCACGTTGACCAGCGACCAGGCCGCCGCCTCGACCCAGCGCCGTCGGGGCACGGCACCGACCGCGGCGAGGGAACGCGCCCAGGTCGACACGCGCTGGCCGAGGCCGCCGTGCAACTGGGACAGCGGCCCCACCAGCCGCCCGGGGACGAGGCCAACTAGACCGGCGAGCACGCCCCCAACGGCGAGCGTGACAGCGAGCGCGCGCGTGGACGTGCCGCCAGCGGGGGCGCCCACGAGGAGCCCGAGGACGCCGAGGGCCCCGAGCAGCACCAGCGCCCACAGCCGCGCCAGGACAGCGGCACCGAGGGCTTCAACCAAACCGGAGCGCCAGCGCCGGTCGACGATCCACGCGGCGGTGGCCTCCGAGACCGGGCCGGGAAACAAGAGGTGCAGCACGTTCGTCCCCCACAGGATGCCGGCCATGACCGGCCCGCTGGGTCGGGTGGCCCCCGGCAAGAAGCAGCGCCACCGCTCACCTTGCGGCCACAGGGACAAGGTCCACGCCAGCACCGCCGCTGCGAACCAGAGTGGATCGAGTCGCGACACGTGGGCCAGCGCCTCGTCGATCCCGCGCCACGCCGCGATCACCGCGAAGGCGAGCATCACGATGCCCGCGCCGAGCACGCCCAGCCGGAGTGCCGCCCGCCCCGTCGGGCTCACACCAGCGTCACGTAGTTGGTGGTGCGCCGATGGGGGTCGCCGATGTGCCAGAAGAAGGGGATGCCGTCGCGCCAGCGCAGGTTGTAGATGCGCTTTTCCTCGAAGGGCACCCAGAGGCGCAAGGGGTCGAGGGCGAAGGGCAGCTTCACCAGCGCCCGGACGAGGGACTCGCTGCGAGGCAGGTGCACGCCGATGCGGAAGAGGTAGTACAAGTTGCGTAGTTCCCTGGCTTCCGGTGTCGTGAAGCTCACGTCGGGTCGCGACAGGTCGCGCACCTTCGAGCCCCCCTCCAGGAGCCCCGCCGACAGGGCCTGCTCGGCGAACTCGGTGTGGGGGATGGGCACCGCGATCTGCAGCCGCACCGCGTCGGCGCCGATCTCGCGGTTGAGACGCATCGTCTGCATCGCGTCTTCCAGCGTTTCCCCCGGCGACGCGATCATGTTGAAGGTGGTGAGCTTGATGCCCGCGGCCTTCACCCGCGCGGCGGCGGTGCGCACGTCGTCGTTCGTCACCCGTTTCTTCAGGATCTTCTCCCGTAGATCCTCGTTCCCCGTTTCCAGCCCCATCGCGATGCCGTAGCAGTTGGCCTCGCGCAAGGCGTTGACGGTGCGCTCGCTCAACAGTTCCACCGTCGAGGAGCAGGTGAAGGGCAGCCCCACCTTTGCCCGGTAGAGCGGCGCGAACTTCTCGATCCACGAGGGGTACACCGTGAAGATATCGTCGGAGAAGTGGATGTGACGCAGCGGGTACTTGCGACGCACGACCTCGATCTCCGCGACCACCCGCTCCGGTGACTTACGACGAACGAACTCGCCGCCTGCGCCGTACATCTGCTTCACGCTGTTGTTCCAGCAGAAGCTGCAGGCGTGCATGCAGCCACGCCCACTCGCGAACTTCTTCCACGGGAATTTCCCCATGAAGGGGTAGCGGAAGTAGAGATCCCGGTCGGGCATCGGCAAGCTGTCGAGGTCGGCGATGAGGGGGCGAAGCGGGTTCTTCACCAGCCGGTCGCCGTCCTTGTAGGCCACGTTGGCGGTGCCCCTCCAGTCGCGACCGGTCGACATGGCGTTGGCGAGGTCGACCAGCGCCCCCTCGGCCTCGCCCACGATCGCCGCGTCGACCGAGGGATCGAGGGCCACTTCCGGCGAGAAGGTCACGTGGGTGCCGCCCATCGCCACCAGCGCGCGGGGCGCCACTCGCTTTGCCCGGGCCGCCGCCTGCATCGGCCAGGCTTCGCCGGCCACGCTGCACGGCAGCACCACCATGTGGGGGTCGTAGGCCCGGATCTGGGCGTCGAGGTTCGGCTCCTCGTCGCCGAGCAAGAGGTGCACGTGGTGACCATGACGCGCCAGCTCGCCGGCACACTCGGCCAGGGCGAGGCTCTCGTTGATGCCGCTGTCCTGGAGGAGGAGAACCCGTGCCACGGCGCTATGGTACGCCGGTCGGGTGCAAGAGGGCCACCCACCGGACGCCCGGTGCGGGGGGCTCTCCGTTATCGGTGACCACCCAGACCACCTGCAAGGCCTGGTCGAACACCTGGTCGCCCACGCTCCCGCCCGGGTCGAGCACGTCGTCGCTCGCGAGGAGCAAGGCGCAGTCGAGCAGCTCGGGGGGGTCCCACCGGCCGGGCAATCGACGTGGGACGAGGCCGGCCATTCGCGCCACGGCGCTCCCGCCCCAGCCGGCCTGCACGCAGCGGGGAGGGGCGGCGCGCAGGGCCGCGGCGGCGCCCTGGTAGGCGGGACCATCCTCGATGAAGGCGGGACGCTCCGCCCCGGGGAAGAGCCGGGTGAGGAGCGTGAGCGCGACGGCGAGCGCGGCAGGTGTCGCGAGCTGAACCATCGACGGATAACGATGTCGCGACAGCACCCACGCGACGAGCGCCGCCCCGGCGGGCCCGGCCGCGACGGCGGCGAAGACGAGGAAGTTGGCAGCCCCGGTTGCCTGCCCGATGGTCATGGGCAGAGCGAGCATCGCCACCACCGGCGCGAGTCCGAGGGACAGGTCGGCCACGCCGCGCCGGGCGAGCCAGAGAAGTGCGAGCGAGCCGGGGACGAGCGCGGCAGCGGCAAGGCCGAGGAGGTTGAAGCCGAACTGGGGACCATCGAGGAAGGTGAGCAAGGATGGCATCGCGACACGTCCGGCAACCAGCTCGGCGAGGGCGAACTCTCGAAAGGCAGTCGGGGACGGCGCGCGCCCGAGGAGCGCGAGCTGCATGTCGGGGTGCCAGGTGCCCCACCACGGCGCCATCAGCGCCTCCCAGCCGGTGCCGGGATGCGTGACGCGCCACAGGACCGCGGGGACGAGGGCGCAGGCGCCGCCGAGGCCACCACGCCATCCGAGCGATACCCAACTCACGATGCCCATCAGGACCGGCAGCGCGAGACCCTCGGGACGGGCGAGCGGGGCGAGGGCGGCCAAGCCGAGGGCGAGGGCGTGCTGCCCGCGAGCAAGCGACGCGAGGCTCCATGCGCAGAGGGCCCAGAAGAGCGGGCGCGCGTCGAGGATGGCGGCGTGCTCGATGGCCGCGATGTTGGAGAGCCACAGCGCCGCCGCTAAGAGGCCGGCGGCGCGAGCCCCGCGGGGCTCAACCAGCGAGGCCCCCGTCACGAAGGCCGCACCGGTGACCGAGCCGGCGGCGAGCAGGTTCACCCAGAGGGGGGGCGCCACCACGGCGGCCAGCGCGAAGAGCGGCGGCCACGTGTCCCATCCCGGCGGTGCCGACTCACCGAGCGCCCAGGCGCGCGCCGCGGCCACCGCAAAGAGGCCGTCCGGGCTGGTGCCCGGCGGTCCCGACAGGCACGCGAAGGCGGCCATGCCGACGAGGCCGGCCACCGCGCCGTCGCGAACGATCTCGCCCGGGAGCTTCACGGGGCGGTATTCTCGCACGGCGTGCGCTGGTCGATCGTCGTCGCGAGCCTATTGACCCTCGGGTGGGGGCTGGCGCGCGCCCGCCCCGTGCCTGCGGGTGTGGCGACGACCACCACCCGGGAAGCGCTGCAAGCGACGGTGTTGCCGCTCGCCGCGCCGCCCGGCTGGGACTCGGTCGACGGCGTGATGGTGGCGATCCGGCATGGCCAGGTGCCCCCCGCCGAGCTGTGGACGCGCCCCGGCCTCGCCGGCCTCGCCGCGCTCGAGGCCCGGCGCGCCGGTCGGGACGACCTCGACGCGGAGATCGCCGCCCTCGCCGAGCGGGGCCCCACCCCGATGGACGAGCTGGCGGCTCGGTGGGCGCTGCATGACCACCGTTGAGGCTCTCCTGAGCGCGACGACCTAGCTACCAGCGGGTCGCGTCGTCGTAGGGAGGTTCGAAGCCGTGGATGATGGTGACGCGGCCGGCAGGGACGTCCCCTAACAGAGTGTTGTCATTCGAAAAGACCCATTCTGGAATTCCGTCGCCGTCCAGGTCCACCAGATCCTCCATCACGGTGTAGATGTCGTCCGCGTCGTCGAGACAGGTGCCGCGAAGGGCATCTTGGTTGGTGACTCCGCCGAGCACGAGGTCACTGACACGGAAGACGCAGCTCCCTTTCGCGCCGAAGAGCCCGAGCCACTGCTGGGAAGGTGAGGGACCGAAATGCGTGCTGCGGACGATGCTGGCGGCGTACGCCGAGTTAGATGCGACCCCTGCAATCTGCACGAGCAACCGGTCCTCCATCGGCGTGTCATCGGCGTCGTGCACGTCGATGAAGGCAAGGAAGCCGTCCTCCTCGGGCGCCGCCTGGCCCCCGAGCAGCAACTCGGGGTGTCCATCGCCATCCACGTCCGCGGCTCGATCCGGCGGGGTTCGGAGGTTGACCGGCAGACTCCAGGTGTGGTCCTCGCCCCGCGAACACACCAACGTTGCCCCGTCGCTCAGCGAGCCGCCAGCCGCCACGGCGGCGAGAAAGTCTGCCCCGGAGATGACCGCTAGGCCGCCGTCATAGGTGGCTCGACCGCAGTCGTGCCCCAGCACCATGTCGTCCGCCCCATCCCCGTCGAGGTCGGGCACGGCGACCGGCGTGAGCCCGAGGCCGGCGTCCTCGTCACGAGTGGCGTACCGGAACGTGCGATCGAGTTCCACCTCGCCGGCCAGGGTGGCCATGGTCCTACCGTCGAGGAGGTACTCGCGAATTTCCCCCGAGGCCGGGTTGAGGCTCACACGCGCGTCGCCGAGACCGTCGCCATCAACATCGAAACCGGCGTCCCACATGGAGATGGACGAGCCCCCGACCGTGGAGTTGGAAACGGCCGTCGCTGCGCGGTCGTGCACCTCGTCGAGGGTACAGGGCGGGCCAGAGATTGGCCCTGGCAACAGCGCGAACGTAGCGTATACGCCGCCGGCTGACTGCCACAGGGCCCACGCGTCGCCCAGGCCGTCGCCATCGACGTCGCCGGCCGGGGTCACCGTGCCCAGCGCGTCACCCCACGTCCCGCTCCAGCTCTCAACGGCGGGACGTGGCTGCGCGCCCAGCGTGGACCCATCGAAAAAGCCGAGGCGGGATGACGCGTCCTGCTCGACGTCGGCGCCGTCGATGGCCAGCCACGCACGCTCGTCGCCGTGCAGAGACGCGCTCGCGAACTGGACGTAGTGGACGTCAGCGTTTCCCTCGATCACCACCCACGCAGCGGCGGCGATGTCCCCTGCCTCCCCGCACGATCCCGGCGGCACCGGCTCGCCATCGCAGTCCTGGTCGATGTCATCGCAGGGGTCGGGAGCACCGGGGTACACGTTGTCGCGGGTATCGTCGCAGTCGTCGCCGCCGTCGTCGGTGCCAACGAATCCGTCACCGTCGGCGTCGGGTGCCTCGCCCAGGTTCCCGTTCTGGTCGCAGCTATCCAGTTCCAGCGAGGTGTCAGTATCGCTCGCCGAGTCGCCGGTGTCTGCCGCGTCACCGCCAGTGTCCGGTACGGTGTCGTCGATGGCGCTGTCTGGGTCCCCGTCAATCTCGATGGCGCCGTCGCCGCACCCGTGGCAACCGAGGGCGGCGAGCAGCGCCCATGTCACCATTCGAGTACCCCGCGCCAGGCGCCGGAGCCGTTCGTGCCGACGACCAACCAGGACTCCTCCTCTTCGCCGATGTTCAACCCAATGTCGCTCCACGCGCCGTTATCGAGCAGTCCGGTGGGGGGCTGGGTGGCCAGTTCGGTGATCGTCCACGCGCTCCCCACCCGCTCCGCGAGCATCGGCCAGGGGTAGTCGCAGGTGCCGGGGTAGTTGGCCGCCCAGGCCAGGCGCGTGTGGCTGCACTGTTGCCAGGTGCCCCGGTTGAGCGTGGGGAGGATGGCCACGAAGTCGCTCACCTGGGGGTGGGGCACCACCTCCGCGATGCTGTACTCGCGCGTGTCGGGGCTCACCAGCATGGTGGTCGCGTAGGTGTCGAGGTTCAAGACACAGGCGCCGCCTCCGCGGCGCCCCGAGCTGCCCACCGGCGGGTCGCGGTAGTATGAGCCATAGATGTAGGCCTCGTTCGACCAGGGCGACACCGTGGCTCCCCCGATGTTCCGCCCCCACACGCCGCACTCGGTGCTGGTGAACGGCTCGTAATGCCACTCCAGCGGGATCCACTCCCAGATGGCGTCGAGGCCGCCGGTGCCGTCGGGACCGATCTGGACGCGGGCCATCGCGCAGGGGGAGTAGTAGCGGCCGCCGTTGTTGATCTTGGTGCTGTCGTTCGCGGCAACCGTCACCAGCAGGTCGAGGAGGAAATCGTCGGGGTAGCCGTCGAGGTCGAGGTCATCCACGACGCCGTCGAGGTCGAAGTCGTTGGCGTAGGTGTCGGTGCCGGGGTGGATGAGTTGAACGTGGGCGGACTCCCAGGTGGCGGACTCGCTGCACGTGCCGCTGGTGCTGCCGATGGTGTAGTCGCCGTCGAAGGGGACGGGGACCCAGGCGGAGTTGCCGGTGGCGTCGTAGTCCTCGCCGCCGGACAGGGTCACGTAGATGCCGCCTGCGGTGGTCTCGGTGGTCGTGGCCGCCGTCGGACGGAAGAGCGCGACGGCGGTGGTGGCGTCGATGGGGCGCACTTCCCGGGGGTTGCCAAAGGACGCGCTCAGCGTGCTCGGATCACCCGAGGAGAAGGGGCTCGGGAAGACGGGGTCCATCGCGTCGATGGACCTCGTCGCCGTCAGCCGGTCATGACAGAGGCGCGCGGCCCCGGTCGGGTCGTCCATGTCAAACGCGTAGTCGCCGCCCGCATCCAAGTACCCCGCCGCCGCGTACGTCCACGTCAGCACTCCGGCCACGTCGATCCCGCGGACGATGCCGCCCGCATGTGGGTACGGATCGTCCTCCGACACGGACTCGTCAAAGAGCGCCACCCACACCGAGCCGTCGAGCCCCACGTCCACGCCCTGCCCCCCCGCCAGGAAGGCGTCGTGCCACAGGCAATCCACCTCGCCGGCGCTGGGCGAGGCGCTCGACTGCGGGTAGTTCACCGGGTCGAGGTACACGAGGCCGTGGTCGCCCACCGCCTGGAAGATCTCGCCCTCGGGGGTCACGGCCACGTCGAGCACGCCCATGGTCTGGTAGGAGGCGTGCTCGTCGGTGTCGACGTCGGGCCAGAACAACCACGCGGTTTCTTCCTCGCCATCCACGGCGCCGTCGCCGACGCCACTGTTGTCGTCGTCTGCCCAGGGGGCGTTGAGCCCCGCCACGAGCCAGGCGTTGGTCTTGCCGGTCACCACCGCGAGTCCCCCGAGGGCGGCGAGGGCCGGCGTGCTCAACCAGTCCGTGTCGAAGCCTGTACCTGGGGCAGCACGGGCGGGGAACACGGCCGGCACGCCGACGGTTTGCTGGCCGAGCCAGGACGCGGCGTAGTCCATGTTGGCCACGCGAACGGGCTCGCGAGCGTCTTCTTCCCAGGTGTAAGTGGTGCCGTCGCCGTCGTTGACCGACACCCAGGGCGTGCCCAGCCCCAGGCTCGCGAGTTCCACCCGCCACATCCGGTCGTTCTCATACGGTGCCCCGGGGTGAATGGGCACGTTGGCGAAGATGTAGCTGCTCGTGGGGTCGATGCTGATCCCCACCAGTTGGAAGTTGGCGATGCTCGGGATCTCGGTCGGCCCGGCCACCCGCTCGTAGTCGATCACGTCGACCCCCAGCGCGTCGTCGAGGTACAGCGCGTCGATGCCGGGGTCGGTGATCGAGCAGGTGTCGTCGGCGAAGCCGTTGTTGTCGGCGTCGGTGAGCCGGAAGCCGGCGTCGGAGATGTAGACGACGGTCTCGTCGGTGCTGTCGTCGAGCTCGAGATCGCGGATGTCGATGCCCGCGGAGCCGGGTACGGTCCAGCGGTCAGCGGCCCAGATGGTCGCGGGGTCGCAGTCGCTGGGCGCGACGGGCAACTCGCACACGTAGAGCGCGGGCTCGTTGTCGAGGCGGGCGTCGTAGCCCACCAGCAACACGGGGCTGCCGAGCGGCTCCACGTCCACCCGGAGCACCGCGTTGATCGGCTCAGCCGGCAACGCTACCCCTGTGTTGTCGAGGGCGCAGATGTCGCCAGTGGCGGCGTCGTAGATGCTGACCCCCAGCGCGTCGGGAGCGCCGTTCGCGATGTAGAGCACCTCGCCGGTGGTGAACCAGTCGGCCTGCAACTCGCGACCCGCGTGCGGCGTCCAGTTGAGATCGTCGTTACCAACTCCGTTGGCCACGACGGGGCACTGCGAGGGGAACGCGAGGCCGGCCACGTCGTTCTCGGGCGGGTAGTCGGGGAGGAAGTCGCCGTCGTCGTCCCAGTCCTGCGAGAACGAGTCGCCGAGCATCGTCCAGGTTGCCCCGCTGTTGGGGGAGTACCACAGCCCCCCATCCACCTGGGCTTCGCCGCGCTCGCCATCGCCCATGAGCACATAGAGCCCCGGGCCGAAGGGCTCCGGGACGATGTCGGAGACGGTGAGCAGGCCACCCGCGGCGAGCGTGTCGGGCCCGGCACCAAAGGCGTTCTTCCAGCCCCCGGTGAAACTGTCGTACCGGGCCACGCCCGCCATGTCGGTGGCCATGTAGACCGTGTCGTTCGCGTTGTCGGTGACGAATCCCGTGCTCCAGCCCCCACCGGGGGTTCGCGTGTCGTGCCAGTCGATGCTGATATCGGCGGCTGGCGGCATCATCAGGTCGGCGTTCTGCACCACGAACCAGTCGATCTCGACGAAGCTGTTGCCGGGGCAGGACACCTCGATGTCGCGCAGCGCGTGCGGGACGATCACCTCCGCGACCTCTACCCAGTGGGTATCGATGAGCGTGGGGAGCGTGGCCGGGTGGGGAGTCGTGGCCCCGCCACCCACGCCGGTGCCGATGGTGACGGTGCAGGCGGCGCCGTCGGCGTCCTCGATGTCGATCATGATCCCGGTGCCGCCGCTCTGCCGGGGCGTGTTGAAGGTCCGCTTTGCCTTGCTCGGCCCCGACATCAGGTCGCCCACCTTCAGGTTGCCGCTAGGGAAGGTGACGGTTCCCCAGGTGGTCCACAGGCCAGAGCCGAAGGTGCTGACGCTCAGGTAGCGCCTCAGCGTGTCGCGACCGTCACAGTCGGCGTCGATGCCGTCGCCCACCACCTCGAACTCCGAGGGGTTCACGAACGCCGTGGTGTCGTCGCAGTCGAGCACCGGCGGGCAACCCGGCACGCTGATCCGAGCGTAGTCGTCGCCGTCGATGTTCCAGCCGATATCCCACGGACATGCGGCGCGCGCAGGCGTTGACAGCAGAATAATACCGCTAGAAAATGCAATTACCCAGTGGGGGGGGGTGCGCATCTTCAGCTCCGGTGGACTCGGTCGAAGTGTAGCACAGGTCGCGAGCGCCATGTCCTCGGTCCCGTGACCGATTCCACCCGGTGTCGCGACCGGTCTCACCCGGACACGCCGCAGGGCGCTATTCTCGTGCGGAGTGAGCTGGTCCATCCTCGTCGCGAGAGTCGTGGCGCGCCCCTGGGGCGCTCCATGACCGCCGTTGAAGTGCTGCTCAGCGCCCCCGGCCTCCCCCGCGACACGCGAGTGTTCGTAGAGACCACCTGGCTCGGCGAGGACCGCCGGGTCCCGCTGGTCGACGACGGTAGCGTGCCCGGCGACGCGCCGGCCGACGCGCTCTACGTGGCTCGGCTCGAGGGCGAGGCGGTGCGCTTGCTCGCCGTGCGCCTCGTCGTGGCGCCCCCGGGAGAGCCCGAGCACGTGGCCTGGGAGGGCGTGGAAGACATCCGCGCCGAGGGCGACCGGCTCTCCTTCCGCGAGGCGCCGGGCGAGCGTTTCCAGCGGGTGGCCGGCGTGGCCTACGCCCGCGACCCGGTGCACTACGAGGCGGCGAGCGCCCTGGCCGCGGCGGGGTGGGCGCTCGTGGTGTTCGTCTACGTGGCCTGGTTGGTGCGCGAGCGCCTCCGTTGACCCGGGCCTTTTTCGCCTACCTCGCCCTCGCCGTGCTCTGGACATGGCCGGCCGCCGTGAGCAGCAACCTGCCCGGCCTCCATGGCGACGCCTACGTGGGCGCCTGGGCGCTGTCGGCCGCGCCGCGCGTACTTGCTGGCTTCGGTCACGACGCGCTGACCGCCTACCCTGCCGGCGCCGACTACCTTCGCTTCGATACCTGGGTCCTGGCGGGGGTCGCGACCGCGTTCCAGTCGCTGCCGGTCGCCCGGCTGCACGCCGCCCTCGTCGTCCTCGGTCTGGCAAGCTCGGCAACGGCGGCCGAGGCCCTCGCCCGTGCCGCCGGGGCCCGCGCCCCCTGGTCGATGCTCGCCGGCCTCGCCTACGCCTTCTCGGGCATCGCGGCCACGGCCTACCTCGGCGGCACCGCCTACTTCTTGCTCGACCCCTGGCTCCCGCTCTGCGCGCTCGGCTGTATTTCTCGTCGCGACACACTCGCAGTGATCGGCTTCGCGGGGGCGCTCTACACGTCGGCCTACACCGGCCTGTGCGCGGGGCTCGTGTTCCTCGTGCTGGCTCGGCGTCCCCAGGCGTGGCTCGGCGCGGTGATCACGTCCTTGCCCTGGGCGCTAGCCTACGCGCTGGGCGCCCGGGGACAAGACGCCGCCGGTGCCTTGGCGCAGGCCTCGGCCAACGTGCTGAGCTGGGGGTGGCCGAGCCCCATGGTCGATGTCGACCGCAACAGCTTCACGGTGTCGCTCCCCGCCACCGCCCTCGCCCTCTCGGTGGCCGCCCCGGTGGTCTTGCGACGCGGCGTCTCCTGGCGGCCCTTTGCCGCGCTCGCGGTGGTCGCCTTCGTGCTCGCCCTCGGTCCCCGGCTGGCGCTCGGTCCCGACGGCGGCGTTGTCCCCTTGCCCTTCGCCCTTCTCGACTTGCTGGGCGCAGGCGCGATCCGCTTCCCGGCGCGTTTCCTCTGGTGCTTCGGTCTTGGCCTCGGCGTGGTGGCGGCGCTCGTGGCCAGTCGGCTCGCGGAAGCTCGTCCCCGGGCCACCGGCCTGCTCCTCGTCGCCGCGCTGGTCGACACGCTCGTTGGAACCGGCCTCCCGTGGCGCGGGGGCACGCGCCTGGCCGACGTGCCCAGCGCCTACGGCGACGCCGAGGGCCCGGTCCTCGACCTCTTCCCCGAGCCCCTCGACCGCACCGGCACCGACCACCGTTTCCGAGCCATCGCCTGCTTCTACCAGTCGGGCCACGGCTGGCCCATCGCCGATGACTGTGTCGCGACCGACCCCGCGCTCAATCCCCGTCCCGAGCTCGCCCGCAGCGTGCTCGCCGGGGGAAACGCGCCGGAGGGTTTCGCCGCCGTGGCCTTGCACGCCGATCTCTTTCACCCCGCCGACCGAACCGGCGTGGAGGCCTCCCTGTCGCGACTCGACCCGAGCCCGGTCGAGTCGATCGACGGCGGCGAACGGGTCTTGCTCTACCGGATCAAGGACAAGTGAGCAGCGCGCAGGCGTAGGTGGTGGTGGCCCCGGCGATGGGGATCTCCATCTCGGCCTTGCAGGTGGTGCTGCCGCGCGTCCACGTGGCCTGGAAGAGCCAGGTGCCCACGCCGAGCGTCTTCTCCACGATGCCGTCGCCGCTGGTCTTGCCCACGGTCTGCACGCCGCCTGTCTCGGCAGGCTCGAGCGTGTAGTCGCGGTAGGCGACGAAAACCGGGTCGCGCGGGTCGTCGGACTCGTCGGTGATCACCCGCGCGAAGAGCAGCCCGCTCGACTCGGCCACGTCGCTCGCCGCTTCTTGTTCCCAGGTGCCGCCCTCCTCGACCTCCGAGCAGAAAGCCGACGCGAGATCCACATTGGAATCGACCTCGACGGGGGTACAGGCCACGAGCGAGACGAGAACGAGCGCGCGCATGGGCCAACCTTACCGCGTTCGGGGGGGTGCCGGTGCTACCCTGCCCCCGTGGACGAGCTCGACCACATCGCCGCGCGTGTCGTTGAGCGCGGCGGGCCGTGGACGATCGAGCTCTACCCCACCCTCGCTTGCAACCTCGATTGCCGCTTCTGCGACACGGCGCCGAGGCACGTGAAGCCGGTCAACGAGCTCGACGAGGCGCAGTGGCTCCGCATCGTCGACGAGGCGGCCGACCTCGGGGCCCGCCGCGCGATGGTGCTCGGCGGGGGCGAGCCGCTGTTGTCGCCCCACGCGCCTGCCCTCTTGCGACGCATCAAGGCGCGGGGCCTGTCGGGCATGTTGACCACGAACGGCACGCTCTTGACCGCGCCGCTTCGCGCCTTGCTCCTCGAGATCGGGTGGGACGAGGTGCACCTCTCGGTCGACGGTGCCCGCGCGCGCACCCACGACGGCCTCCGGGGACGGCCGGGCGCTTTTCGGCGGACGGTGAGCCACGCCTGTCGGCTGCGAGCGGAGCGCGACCATCGTGGGCTCTCGGCGCCGCGCATCGTGATTCACTCGGTGCTGACACGCTGCAACGTCGACGAGCTTGCCGAGCTGGCGCGGCTCGCGGCGGCGGTGGGCGCCGAGCGGGTGGAGCTCGACGCGCTGGTGGCCTACCGTCCTGAGCAAGTCGCCTTGCAGCTCGGCCCGGCGGAGCGCGCGCGGCTGCCCGAGCGCGTGGCGGAGGGCGTCGCGGCGTCGCGGGAGGTGGGCGTCGCGACCAACTACGCGCGCTTTGTCGATGGGCATGTCACCGAGCGAGGGCAGCACGCCCCCCGGGGTGGGCCCGGCGAGGGCTTTCGCGCCGCGCCTTGTCTCAAGCCCTTCCACCATCTCGCGATTACGGCCGACGGGCACCTGTCGCCCTGCTGCGTGCTCGCCGGCGAGGGCGAGTCGATTCGCGACAAGCCGCTGGCCGAGGCCTGGGCTTCCAGCCCCTACCTGTCGCGACTGCGCGAGGGCATGTTGTGCGGTGTCGCGACCGGGCGATGCGCGGAGTGCAGCGAGAACATCCTGGTGCACGAGCGGGCCATCCGGGCGAGGATCTCGGCGTGAACGTGAACCTCGAGCTCACCGACCACTGCAACATCGCCTGTCGGATGTGCAGCCAGTCCCTCCGTGACGAGGCCCACGGCGCGCCGCATCGTTTCATGGACTTCGACACCTGGGCGCGGGCGCTGGAGGGCCTACGTGGCTTGCGCGACGTGACGCTCTGCCCCCACTGGCTCGGCGAGCCCACGCTCCACCCGGAGTTCGACCGGTTCGTGCGCCATGCCTTCGAACAAAACCCTAGAAACGTGCTCTTTCGCCATTTCAAGGTGCACACCAACGCCGTGCTCTTGCCGCCGGAGCGCGTGGAGACGCTGCTGGGCGTGGCGTCGGCCAGTGGACTGTTTCCCGATACCTTCCTCGCCGTGCACTTCTCCATCGACGCGTTCAGTCGCGACACCTACGCGCACGTGAAGGGCGCGGATCGCCGCGACGTCGTCTATCGCAACGTGGAGCGTTTCCTGTCGCGACGTGCGGACCTGGGCCTCGGCCGTCCCGTGGTCCACCTCGCTTTTGTCGTGCAGGACGGAAACACGGAGGAGGTGCGATCCTTTGTCGAGCACTGGCACCCGCGCTTGCGTCGCCCCGTGCTCACTGGCGACTGGCCGCCGATGGATCGCGACGCCGTGTACCTCCGGCGCTGGAACACCGGCGACCAGGACCGCGCCGACGCCTTGCACGCCGAGGCCTGCGTCGCCGTGGGGCTCGCCCCCGTGTCGCGACCGGAGGGCGCATTCTGATCGTCCTGCTCGGTTGCATGGGCACCTTGCAGACGCCCGATGGTCCCGAGCGGATCCGCGGGGCGCTCGTGCTCGAGGATCCGGATGCCCTCGGCAACGCCGCGCTGGCCGTCGTCGCCAACAGCCCCGTCCCCTGCGAGGCCACGGGCGAGGACGACCCGGCCACCGTGCGCGACGAGGAGGCCGAGGCGCTGGCCTGGTGGGCCGACGGCATCGAGGCGGCCGCCTTCCGGGAGGGCGCCGTCGTGGTCATGTTCGCTCTCGAGGGCTTTCCCGTGGAGGGGGAAACGCCGCTCGGTAGTGGATTCTGGCTGGCCTACCGGGTGAACGAGTCGGGCTGGGAAGACGGCGAGCGCGTGCTCTACGACTACGATGCCGACCCCAGGGGCAGCGGCGAGGCCACCATCGCCCTCGCGGGCGACGAGGTCGACATCGACTTCGAGGTGGGCGAGTGGTCGGCGTCGGTGCGCGCGCCTCGCTGCACCAACGCCGCGCTCACCGGGGCGTTCGCCGAGCTGTACCGCTCGCTCTAGAAGTCGCCTTCGAGCGCCGACTCGAGCTCGGCGTAGGTCTTGCCATCGGTGCCCGTGAGGGCCGGGTCGGGGGCCGACCGCGGGAGGGCGCCCGTGAACTCAGCCGGGGGTCGCGGAGGCGGTGTCGGTGAGGGTGGACTGGGGGAGTGCGGTGGCGGTGTCGCCGGGGACAGCGGCGGGACAGGCGAACAAGGCGAGGAGGAGGGCGAGCATGGGGGACTCCGGGAAAGGGGTGCGTCAGGGCCAGTAGGTGTCGTCGTCCCAGGGGATTTCCCAGCCGGGGATCACGCGGATGTGGGCGCGGTCGTCCATCCAGTCCTCGCGGGCGCCGAACACGAGGTCCTCCGCGCCGTCGCCGGTGACGTCGCCGCAGTTGGAGCCGTAGACGCCGTAGGCGCGCTCGAAGACGAGCATCCGGTCGGGGAATGGGGAGTGGCGCGGCGGGAGAGAGGCCGGGGCCTCGAAGAGGGCCCAGGTCTTGCCGCTCTGGTACAGGACTTGTTCGCCGCCGCCGAAGATGCAGAGCTGGCCACGAACTCCGCGATCGAGGACGGTTCCGGGCAGTGCGTAGCCGCCCATGGCATCGCTCATGGACATGTTTGCTGGCCCGGCAGCACTGAAGAATAATCGCTCTCCGTCGCTCTCCGTGTCCTCGCCTCCGGGGTATATCGTTGACTCGGGATCGACGAGCCCGTCGCCATCCCAGTCTCGAACGCCGGACCACGCGCCGTTCTCATAATCATCGTCGATAACTGTCGCAAACGCGACGTCGATGGGCGCCAACAGGTCCATGCCCAGTGACAGGTCGGCGCCGTCGATCCAGGCGACCACCGACTGTCGACTGCCCTGGCTCGGGTCTTGAACGGCCATGTCGTCCGTCCCGTCTCCGGTGACGTCGCCGAGAGCATCGAGTCCATCCAGGTGGTTGCCGGCGAGGGTGAGTCGCTCGTCGCCGAAGTTGCCGCCCCAGTAGACGACCAGACCGCCGTCCTCCTCGGGCTCGGTCTCATCCCACGCCGACAGCGCCAGGTCGCCGAGGCCGTCGCCGTTCCAGTCGCCGGTGATGGCCTCGCAGCCCCAGCAGTCCGACCACTCGATGCTCGGCGAGGCGTCCCAGGAGTAGTCCGAGTCGCCTGACGACACCCAGGTGCCGCCAGTGGGAATGGGGCCGCGGAAGAGCAGCGTGCTGTAGCCGTACACTCCGCCGGGCACGTGGCCCACGTCGTTGTAGCCGTCGCCGTCCACGTCGCCGAAGTCGAGGCGGTGGTCGATGAGGTCGCTGTACTCGTAGAACGCGGCCACGTTGTTGTCGTCGGGAAAATAGCCGGGATCGTCGGGGATCTCGGTGGCGGTCCAGTACATCAGCCCGAAGGGCTCGCGCTCCCAGTAGGAGCCATCCACCACATCGTCCACGCCGTCGCCGGTCACGTCGCGCACGATGCTCGCACCGCCGAGAGGCGAGCCGGCGAGCAGCACACCCATTCCGGCGATCGCCTGCGTCGCGCCGCAGTCCGCCCCCAGCCAGCCGTCGCCGTCGCAGTCCTGGTCGGCGTCGTCGCACATCTCGGGGGCGCCGGGGTAGACCCCAGCGTTGTTGTCGTCGCAGTCGTCGCCGCCCCCGGCCTCGTCGA
>SXON01000029.1 GCA_005778355.1 Pseudomonadota bacterium
CTCTTCATCTCTTCATCTCTTCATCTCTTCATCTCTTCATCTCTTCATCTCTTCATCTTTCATCATATGTCAAGAACAAAGACTGAGAAGAAGGGATGAAAGAATGTGAACGCCGAGCTGCCGTTCATGGCGACAGAAAACATCTTGATGGAAGCGGTAAAGGCAGGAGGAGACAGACAACATCTGCACGAGGTGATCAGAACACATTCGATGGAAGCAGCGAGACAAATCAAGTCAGAGGGTAAAGAAAACGACCTCCTTGAGAGGATCAGAAAGGACGAAGCCTTCGCCTTGATCCACGACAGGATCGATAGTATGGTCGATCCCATCAACTATGTCGGCCGCAGTCCTCAACAAGTCGTCGAGTACATCACGGACCACGTCGACCCCATTCTCACGCGTCACGCCTCGACCCTCGCCGCCCTCGACGCCAAATCCGCCTCTGAGGTCAGCATCTGAAAGGCTTTTCTCTTCCTTCTCTCTTCCTTCTCTCTTTCTCTTTCTCTTGTTTGCTGTCGTTCCACACAACGCGTTCTTGTTGTGTTGCATTGGCCAAAACAATAAACGGACGGCCTGAGATTTGGGATCGAAGCATGGAGTTTATTGCTGTTGTTGTGAACCAAGAAGAAAAAAGGGAAAAAGAGAGAAAAGTGAAGTGGGAGGAGAGAAACACAAAGAAGATACGAAGGGGAAAGAGGAAAAGAGAGGATGTGAGGAGATGCGTCGATCCGAAGACGCAAAGAGTGTTTAGAGAGATGGGACTTGTTGTCCGTACATCTTGGCGATCGAAACGATTTGACTGTTGTTCATGTGGACGAGAGAAAAGGCGGCGTCTCTCTTGCAAGCGGAGGTTTGCCACTCCCAGAACGTCGGCCAGATGTCCCCAAAAGCCGTCCCGTTGTACGCCGTCATGAGCACGGGCCGCAACCGCTCCTCGGCTGCGGCCTCGACGGCCGTGCGCAGCGCCATCCCCGCGTCCAGGTACCGCCGGATCGTCGACACGAGCACCATGTCCCCCAGCACCGACACGCCCGAGAGCGCCACGAAGCCGACCGCCGCCGACACGCTGAAGGGCATGTCGCGGAGCCACAGCGCCGCGATGCCACCCACCGCGGCGAAGGGCACGCCGGTGAACACGCGCGCGGCGTCGAGCAACCGCCCATAGGTGGCGTAGAGCAGCGCGAAGATGAGCGCGAGCGCGAGCGGAACCACGATCAAGAGCCGCGCTTGCGCGCGCTCGAGGTTCTCGAACTGGCCGCCGAAGCGCACGAAGTAGCCGGGCGGGAGGTCGACCTGCTCGTCGATGGCCTCGCTCACCGAGCGGACGAAGCTGCCCACGTCGCGCCCGCGCACGTTGGCCTGGACGACGACCCGCCGCCGGGCCCACTCGCGCTGGATGGTCGAAGGCCCCTCCGTGGAGACGAAGCGTGCGAGGCTCGCGAGCGGCAGTCGTTCACCGTTCGCGGTGTTCACCAGGAGCCGTTCGAGCTGGCCGGGCTCGTGGTACCGCGGGTCGATGCGCACCGCGATGGGGAAGCGGCGCTCCCCGTCCTGCATCTCGCCCACCGCCGTCCCACCGAGTGCCTCCACCACGTCGAGCACCTCGTGACTGGCAATGCCGTAGCGCGCGGTGGCATCCGGGTTGACCTCCACGCGGAGCGTGGGGAAGCCCGTCACCTGCTCGGTAAGCACGTCGGCCGAGCCGGGCGTCGCCTTCATCAGCGTCTCGATCTCGCGCGCCTTCTGGCGGAGGATCTCGAGGTCGTCGCCAAAGAGCTTGATGCCCACGTCCGCCCGGATGCCCGCGACCATCTCGTTCACCCGCATCTCGATCGGCTGGGTGAACACCATCCGCATGCCCGGGAAGACCGACAGCTCCGCCTGCATCGCCTCCACGAGCTCAGCCTGCGTGTCCGCTCGCGTCCACGCGTCCCGGGTTTTCAGGGTCACGAACACGTCGGACAGCTCCGTGCCCATGGGATCCGTCGCCACCTCGGCGGTCCCCGTCCGCGTCCACACCCGCGCCACCTCGTCCGGGAACTTCTCCTGGAGGGCCCGCTCGATCTGCGTGCCGTAACGAACGGACTCATCGAGTGACACGCTCGCGGCGCGGATGGTGTTGATGACAATCGTGCCCTCGCCCAGACGGGGGACGAACTCGGCGCCGAGCTGCGTGGCGAGGAAGGCCGCGTTTGCGAGCGCGAGCAGCGCCAGCGCGAGCACGATTCCAGGCGCGCGCAGCGCCCGGTGGACCAGCGGCCGGTACAGCTGCTTGAGCCCTCGCACCAGCCGATTCTCGCGGTGCTCGCCTTCGCGTAGGAACAAGCTGGATAAGACGGGGACAAGGGTGATCGAGGCCAACGTGGCGCCAAGGAGGGCGAACACCACCGTCAGCGCCATCGGCCGGAACATCCGGCCCTCGATGCCCTCCAGCGCCATGATCGGCAGGTACACCACGATGATGACGAACTGGCCGAACATCGTCGGCGCGAGCACCTCGATCGTGGCCTCTCGAACCACCTCTAGCCTGCCTTTTCCGCTGACCTCGCCCAGGCGCCGGACCGCGTTCTCCACCTGGATGATCGAGCTATCCACCAAGAGTCCGAAGTCGATGGCGCCGAGGCTCATCAGGCTCCCGGCGATGCCCACCCGGAGCATCAGCGTGGTGGCAAACAGCATCGAGAGCGGAATCGCGGCGGCGACGATGAGCCCCGCGCGCCAGTTGCCGAGGAAGGCGAAGATCACCGCCGCCACGAGCAAAGCGCCCTCGAAGAGGTTCTTCTCCACGGTGTGGAGCACCTGGTCGACCAGTGTCGTGCGCGCGTACATGGTGTCGATGCGCACGCCGTCGGGGAGGGTCTTGCGCACCTCGTCGAGCCGCAACGCGAGGCGGGTCGTCACGTCGTGGCTGTTTTCCCCGATGAGCATGAAGCCGAGGCCGAGCACCGCCTCCCCCTTGCCGTCCGCCGTCACCGCGCCGCGCCGGATCTCCCGTCCATCCTGCACCGTTGCCACGTCGCCCACGCGCACCGGCACGCCGTCATGGGCCATGATCACCACGCGCTCGACGTCGGCCAGAGATGCCAGCACGCCCACGCCCTGGATCAGCGTCGCCTCACCGGAGGTGTCGATCGTCCCCCCGCCCACGTTGGCGTTGTTGGCCTGCAGGGCGCCCACGAGGTCGTCGAGTGACAGCCCAAACTTCTGGAGGTCCTGCGGGTCGACGACCACCTCCACCCGGCGCACGTCGCCGCCCCAGGTGTTCACCTCGGCCAGGCCGGGGACCGAGCGTAGTTGCGGCTTGACGATCCAGTCCTGCACGGTGCGCAGCTCGGCGAGTGTCTTGCCCTCGCCCTCGACGACGTAGTGGAACACCTCCCCGAGACCCGTCGCGACAGGCCCCAGCTGGGGCGGGCCGATGCCCGTGGGCAGGGACACGCCGGCCAGGCGCTCCGCCACCACCTGGCGCGCCCGCCAGAGGTCGGACCCGTCCTGGAACACCAGCGTCACCTGCGAGAAGCCGAACTTCGAGACGGAGCGGACCTCCTCGAGGCCAGGGAGGCCCGAGAGCGCCTGCTCGATGGGGAAGGTGACCTGTCGCTCGATCTCCACGGGCGCGAGGGCCGGCGCGGTGGCGTTCACCTGCACCTGGACGGGGGTGGTGTCGGGGAAGGCGTCCATCGGCAGGCGGAGGAAGGAAACAGCGCCCACGACGGCGATGCCCGCCCAGAGCGCCAGAACCGCGAGGCGATGCCCCAGCGACCATCCGATGACGGCGTTCAAGAACGACATCATGGGCTACTCCACGTCGCAGCAGCCGGCGCCGATGCTGTCTTTGAGGGTCTCGGTCTTGAGCAGGAAGCTCCCGGCGGTGACGACGGGTTCGCCCGGCAGGACGCCCTCGGCCACACGCACCTCGTTCCCTTGCCGGGAGCGCACCTTCACGCGCCGGGCAACGTACTCATCGTCCGCCAAGCGGACGAAAACCAGGTCGACGCCCTTCGCTCGCTGTACGGCGGCGGTCGGCACCGTCACCGTGGGGCGGGCGTCGCTCACCGCGATGCGCGCCGTGCCGTACATGTTTGCGCGTAGCGCCCCGTCCAGATTCGCGATCGCCACCCTTGCCAGCGTCGTGCGCGTCGCGACCGAAACCGAGGGCGCGATGTAGGCGATTTCTCCCGTGAAACGGCGATCAGGGAGGGTATCGAGCACGGTTGTGGCTGGGTTGCCCACCGCCACGTGAACCAGGTCGACCTCGGGCACATCGAGCTCGATCCACATGCGCGAGGCGTCGGCGATCTCGAACAGGGGCGCCCCCCCGTCCACGCCCATCCCGACCGTCACCTCGCGGCGCGTCACCTCGCCGGCCAAGGGCGCCACGAGCGTGTAGGCGCCTGCGTTCCCGCCGCCCACCAGGCCCAGCTGCGCCTCCAAGGCGGAGAGCTCCGCCTTCGCGCTGGCAAGCTCCAGCTCGGCCTCCTGCACCTCGCGCGTGGAGGTGGCGCCCCCGCCGAGCAGCTCACGCTGCCGCCCGAGCCGATCCTCGGCAAGGGCCAACCGGGCGCGCGTGGCTTCCAGCTGCGATCGACTGGCGCCGATCAGCGGGCTCTGGATCACGGCGAGCGGCGTCCCCTTGCGAACGCGCGTACCGACGTCTGCTCGGATCTCGGCGACCAACCCCTCGGCCGGCGCGCTGACGAGCGCCACCTTTGCGGCGTCAAACACCACTCGCGCCACGGTGGTGATCGTCTCCTCCCGCTCGGCCTCGACGGCAAGCACCGTCTGGATGCCGGCGAGACGGGCCGCCTCCCGGGTCTTGAAGCGCACCTTCGTCCCGTCGGCCGGCGCGCCATCTGCCGGTGCCTCGGACAGCATTGCCGCCGGGCGACCACCCATCTCTGGGTGACAGATCGGGCAGAAAGACTCCGGGAAACCATGCTCCGCGCACCAGTCGCCCTTCGCCTTGAACACCGCTGCGAGCGCGGGGTTGCACTTGGGGCACACCGCCTCGAGCACGCCGTGCTCGGCACACAGGCCCTCGCCGACCGCCGCCGCCAGCGGAGGCGCAGCCTTGCCGTCGTTGCCCGGGAGCCGGGCGCACCCCGAGCCCGCCAGCAGCATGCTGGCCAGGAAGATGGGGTGCATCGGCTAGCCCCCCTGCTTCGGGGGCCGCTCGATCTTCAGGTCGGGGTTGCACTTCTTGCAGTGCGACTCGGGGAGCGCGTGCTCCTCGCACCAGTCGCCCGTGGCCTTGAAGGCGGCGGCGAGCGAGGGGTTGCACTGCGTGCACTGCGACTCGGGGACCGCGTGCTCGGCGCACCAGTCCTCGTGGGAGCCGGGGGTGACGGTCGAGGCGGCGTGCGGGCTGGCTTCCGTCGCCGGGGCGGGCGAGGCGACGGTCTCAGACGTGGAACAGCCGAAGATCAAGAGGAAAATGAGCATGGGATCACTCCAGGAATGATTGCAGACGGGCAGCGGATCGTGTCGCTACGCCGCTCTCGGGACCTGGAGTTGTTCGTCGGGATCGCGGTGTGGGGGGCCACGCGCGGGGGCGTCGCCGCGCGCGTCGGTCACGACCCGCAGGACGAGGACGGGCACGGGGGCGGCCGTGGCCAAGAGCGGCTGCGGACAACAGGCGAGACAGGCATCCTCGCACTCGTCGCCCTCGTCTACGCCCGAGAGGCAGGCCTGCTCGGCGCTGCCTTGCTCCCCGTGCTCGACCTCGCTGGCGCCGTCGTCGTTGCAGCAAGGTTCACGCCCGCGCATCGGCAGCGCCACCAGCCCGAGGCAGGTGAAGAACAGCACGAGGAGTCGCCGGAGGCGGGGCACGACTCCGTTCCTATCACGGGCCACCGCTCACCATGCCCTCGCCCGCAGCGGGGTCGCTCAGGGTTCGCGATCCATCCCCTTCCAGACCGCAAAGATCGCCGGGTACACGGTGAGCTCCAGCAAGAACGAGGTGACCAGCCCCCCCACCATCGGCGCCGCGATGCGCTTCATCACGTCGGCGCCGGTGCCATCGCTCCAGAGGATGGGGACGAGGCCAATCATCGTCGTGAGCACGGTCATCAGCTTGGGACGAATACGCTGCGCCGCGCCCTCCACGATTGCCTCGCGCAGGTCGTCTGGCGTGGAGAGACGCCCCTGCTCGCGTCGGCGCGCGTGGGACAGCGTCAGGTACAAGAGCATCACCACCCCCGTCTCGGCGTCGAGGCCGGCCAGCGCGATGAGGCCCACCCACACCGCCACGCTCATGTTGTAGTCGAGCGCGTAGAGCAGCCAGATCGCCCCGACCAGTGAGAAGGGCACAGCGAGGAGCACGATCCCCGTCTCCACCAGCGACCGGGTGTTGAGCCACAACAAGAGCGCCACCAGCGCCAGCGTGAGTGGCACGACCACGACGAGCTTTGCCTTCGCCCGCTCGAAGTAGCGGTACTGGCCCACCCAGGCGAGTCGCGTCCCCGCGGGCAGATCCACCTCCGCTTCCACCACGCGCTTCGCTACCTCGACGTAGTCCGCCACCGGCACGTTTCCGGGGTCGACGAAAACGAAGCCCACGAGCTTGCCGTCTTCGCTGCGGATCATCGGCGGGCCATGCGTGAAGCGCAGGTCGGCAACCTGTGACACCGGCACCTGCGCCCCGGACATCGTCGACACGAGCACACGCTCCAACGCGTCGGGATCGTCGCGCAATTCCCGCGGGTAGCGGACACTCACGGGGTAGCGTTCCCGTCCCTCGACGGCCTCGGTGATGGGCATGCCGCCCACCGCGGTCCGCACCACGTCGTGCAGGTCTTCAACCATCACCCCGTGTCGCGACGCGGCGTGTCGGTCGATCTCGTAGTCGAGGTAGAAACCACCGATGGACCGCTCGGCGAAGGCGCTGCGCGTGCCCGGGATCTTCGCGAGGGCGCGCTCCACGGCGATGGCGGCGGTCTCGATGGCGTCGAGGTCATCGCCGAAGACCTGCACGCCGAGGGGGCTGCGCACGCCGGTCGACAACATCTCGGTGCGTGTCTGGATCGGCATCCACCATATGTTGGGCATGCCCGGGAACTGTAGGGCCGCGTCCATCTCGGCCACGAGGTCGTCCCAACTCAAGCCCGGGCGCCAGGACTCGCGGGGCTTGAGCACCACCACCGTCTCCACCATGCCGATGGGCGCGGGGTCGGTCGCCGTCTCGGCGCGACCCATCTTGCCGAAAACACGCTCCACTTCCGGGAACTTGCGCAGCTCCCGGTCCATCACCTGGAGCACGTTCCCTGCCTCGGTGGCGCCCATGCCCGGCGGCGCCGTGGGCATGTAGAGCAGGGCGCCCTCGTTGAGTGGGGGCATGAACTCGTTGCCGAGGCGGAAGAAAACCGGCACCGTCGTGACCGTGGCCAGGACGGCGAGGCCGATCACGACGAATCGGTGGCGCAACACGAGCCGCACCACCGGCGCGTAGGCGCGCACGAGCCAGCGGTTGAGCGGGTTGTCTCCTTCCCGGCGAATCCGGCCGCGCACCAGGAGCACCGCCAGCGCCGGGGTGAGGGTCACCGCGAGCAAGGCCGCGAAGCCCATGCTGTAGGTCTTGGTGAAGGCCAGCGGCCGGAACAATCGTCCCTCGGTGGCCTCCAGCGTGAACACCGGCATGAACGACACGGTGATGACCAGGAGCGAGAAGAAGATCGACGGGCCCACCTCCTGCATCGCCTTGATCACCACGTCGATGCGCTCGCCCGGGCGCCCCTCGTCTTCCCAGTCTTCCAGCTTCTTGTGGATGTTCTCCACGAGGATGATCGACGCGTCGACCATCGCGCCGATCGCCACCGCGATGCCGCCGAGTGACATGATGTTCGCGGTGAGGCCCTGGCCGAGCATGGGGATGAAGGCCAGGAGCACCGCGATGGGGATGGTGAGGATGGGGACCAGCGCGCTGCGCACGTGCAACAGGAACAGGAAGATGACAACGCTCACGACGACCATCTCCTCCACCAGCGTGTGACGCAGGGTGTCGATGGCGCGCTCGATGAGGTCGGAGCGGTCGTAGGTGACGACCACCTCCACGCCGGGCGGGAGTGTCACTTCTGCGAGCCGCGCCTTCACCCGATCGATGACCTCGAGCGCGTTCTCGCCGTAGCGCATCACCACGATGCCGCCGACGGTCTCGCCCTCGCCGTCGAGGTCGGCGAAACCACGCCGCGCCGCCGGGCCGATGCTCACCTCGGCCACGTCGACCACGCGCACCGGCACGCCGCCGTCACCGAGTGACAGTGGGATGAGCTCGATGTCCTCGACGCCCCGGAGATAGCCGCGCCCGCGAATCACCTGCTCGTGGCCGGCGATCTCGATGGACTGGCCGCCCGCGTCGGCGTTCGACGCCCGCACCGCGTGCATCACGTCGGCGAGGGTGAGCCCGCGCGCGTAGAGCCGCGCGGGGTCGACCTGCACCTGGTACTCCTTCTCGAAACCACCGACGGAGGCCACTTCCGCCACACCGGGCACGCTCTCCAGCGCGTAGCGGAGGTTCCAGTCCTGGAGGCCACGCAACTCTTGGAGATCGTTCTGGCCCGAGCGATCCACCAGCGCGTACTGAAACACCCACCCAATGCCGGTGGCGTCGGGCCCAAGCGTGGGGTTCACGCCGTCGGGCAACTTTGGCGCCACCTCGTTGAGGTACTCGAGCACGCGGCTGCGGGCCCAGTAGATCTCGGTGCCATCCTCGACGATGACATACACAAACGACATGCCGAACATCGACTGCCCGCGGACAAACTCTACCTTGGGCGCGGCGAGGAGCGCGCTGCTGATCGGGTAGGTCACCTGGTCTTCCACGAGATCAGGGCTCTGTCCCATCCACTCGGTAAACACGATGACCTGCGCGTCGGACAGGTCGGGGATGGCGTCGAGGGGCGCCTTGCGGAGGGACGAGTAGCCCCAGAACGCGAGCGCCGCGACGGCGAGCATTGTCAGGAAGGGGTTGTGGGCACATGCGGCGATGCAGCGGCCGACGAGGCCTGGATTGTCACTCGACCGCATCAGTGCCTCCCCAGTAGCCGGTGGCCGAGCGCATGCGGCTCTCGGCCGCCACGAGGAAGTTGCCCGAGGCCACCACCGTGTCGCCCTCCGCGAGGCCTTCCAGCACCTCCACCTCCTCGCGACCGCGAAGGCCGAGGCGCACCTCGCGGGGCACCAGCCGTCCCTCGCCGAGATCGACGAAGACCAGCCGCCGCGGCCCGGTGTAGATGACGGCGTCCCGAGGAACGACGAGCCGGGTGCCAGTGTCCTCGTGCAGTTCCACCTCCGCGAACATCTCCGGCAACAGGTCGAGCTTCTCGTTCTGCAGCTCCACCCGGACGCGCCCCGTGCGCGTGGCACCGGCGAGGTAGGGGAGCACCCGCGACACCTTGCCCTCCATCTCCAGCTCGCCGTGTGACAGTTTCACCGTCGCGCGCTGACCGGCCTTCACCCGGGGCAGGTCGGCCTCGTAGACCTCCGCCTCCACCCACACCTTCCCGAGCCCCGCGAGGCGAAAGAGCCGGTCGCCCGGCTCCACCCTGGCGCCCGCCACCACGTCCTTCTCGATCACGAAACCACTCGCCGGCGCGGGGATGTCGACGGTCCGAGTGGCCCCCCTCTCGGCGATGGCCTGCACCTGGCTCTCCGAGAGGCCCCAGAGTCGGAGCCGCTCTCGGGCCGCAAGGCCGAGCCCCTCGCTGGCCCAGCCGCCGCGCTGTGACTGCAAAAGTTCCGCCTGTGCCGCGTATAGTTCCGGGCTGTAGATCGAGAAGAGGGGCTGCCCAGTGAGCACGCGCTGGCCCGGCTCGTCGACGTACACCGCCTCCACCCAGCCCTCGATACGGACCGTCACGTCGGAGAGCGCGGACTGGTCGTAGGTGACGGTGCCGACGGCCCGGATGGGGACCGACATCGCGCGACGCTCCACTTTGGTGGTGGTCACGCCGATGGCTTGGCGCCGCACCGGGTCGAGGACCACCTCACCCGTCGCGAGCGAGCCGTGCGTCACCGGCGTGAGATCCATCGAGCAGATGGGGCAGGTGCCCGGGGTGCTGCTCTTCACCGAGGGGTGCATCGAGCAGGTGTAGTAGGCGACGTCGGTGGGGGCGGGGACGTCGGCGCTGGGCCACTCGGCGGCCGTGCCACACTTGAGCATCGCCTGCCCCATGTAGGGGTTTTCCAGTTGCGGGCTCGACTGCACCCACTGCTGGAAACCAGCCGCCATCGGGCAGGAGAAGACGTGGCGCCCATCGCGGAGCCGAGCGTCGCGCGCGGAGAGCGGCAGAAGCGCTCGGGACAGCTCACCGAAGGCGAGACGGGCCGTAGCGAGGTCGGGGGCGGCGGCCAGCGAGCCGGCGGCGGTCACACCCGAGTCGAGGATCGTGGCGAGCGCCGAGTCGGTGTGGCCCAGCGCGGCACGCGCCCCGCCAAGGGCCGAGGCAGCCGCAAGCGCCGGCGCGGCGATGCCGTCGATGCGGTCGGCGGCGAGCATGGCGCGGACTGTCTCGTAGGCCGAGAGGGCCACGACCGAGGCCTCGAGCACCGGCGTGTCGAGGGGACGCTCGCCGGCTTCGATCGCGGCGGGCAGCGGCGCGTCGGTACCGGTACATGCGGACAGGAGGAGGAACAAGGCGAGGAGAGTGCGATTCATGGAGTCCCTCCGATGGGCAAGAAGCCCGACGCGCGGGCGAGTTCTGCGGCGGTTTGCTGGGTGGTCGCCCGGGCCAGCGCGAGTTCGAGCTCGGCGTCTCGGAGCATCCGGGCGGCGTCGATGACATCGACGAAGGTGCCCCCACCGGTTCTCCACGCGTCGGTGGCGGCGGCCAGCCGTGCGCGCGCGAGCGGGACGAGTCGCGCCTCGGTGAGGGCGAGTCCCGCGCGGGCGGCGTCGTAGGCGAGCCGGGCTTCAACCGCCGCCACCGCCACCTCGTCGCCCACGGCGGCAAGCTCGGCCTCCGCGGCCCGCAGCATCGCGGCGGCCTCGTCCACGGCGGCGGTCCGGCGTCGCCCGTGGAGCGGCACCTCGATCGCGACGCCGAGCGTCCACTGGTGCATGGGCTCGTCCCACATCGAGCTGTACTCGCCCATGACTTCGAGGCCGGGGAAGCGCTCCCGCGCGTCGGCGTCCCGCATCGCCTCGGCCGCCTGCGTGCGCGCGGCGGCGGCGGCCAGCTCGGGGGGCGCGACGGCCGACTGCGGGAGGACCACGGGCGCCACGGGCAGGGCCGGGGAAGCGAGCAACGCGCCCGTTGGCCGGTGAAGGAGCCCGTTGAGCCGCGCCACCACGCTCGCGCGCTCGGCCTCGAGGCCGATCCGGTCGCGCTCGAGCATCGCCAGCGCCTGCTCGGCCTGGATGCTGTCGGCGAGACTCCCCTGGCCAGCCCGGAACCGTGTCTCGGTCGCGACCCGGAGCTCCTCGAGCAGCGCGCGGTGAGCGTGGCTCAGGGTGATCGCCTCGACGGCGAGCACGTGCGCGTCGAACAACTGGGAGGCCTCCGCGGCGAGCCGTAGGCGCAGCGCGGTGGCGTCGCCGCGGGTGGCGTCGGCCTCGCCGTCGAGGGCCTCGGCGGCGAGCGCCCGGGTGCCCGGGAAGGGCAGGCGCTGGGAGAGCCGCACCGTGTTGCCGAAGTCGCCACCGAGGCTGGCCGGCGCGGCCATGTAGCTGAGCATCGGGTCGTCCCAGGCCCGGGCCTGGACGGGCCGCACATCGGCCGCCTCCGATTCCGCCTGCGCGGCCGCGAGGGACGGGTTCTGCTCGAGCACAGCGCGGACGAGGCCTTCCCGGTCGAACGGGGGCTCGGCGGCCAGCGAGGCCGCCACGTAAAACATGAACAATGGAACTCCGGGTGCCAGGGAAAGTCACCGCCGGGGCGGGACGGAATGGGCACACCACCCGCGCTCGTTCGTCGAGCGCAGGGGAGCTCAGCTCAGATCAGCCAGGAACAGACACGATCGTAGATAGGTGGACCGGGCGCGCGAGGTGGGCCACGGGGCGCCCCGGGACGGTCGAGGATCGCGGTGACACGCGGAGGTGCGGGCATCGCCAACACCTTGGACAACTCGGCGAGCAGCGTCGCCTCCGGCGAGGGCGGCACGGGCACCACGCTCGCCTCGGTGGCGTCGTCGTCGGCGCTGATGAGCTCGCAGCAGCCGGGGTCGGCGATGCCGGCCTCCTCGCAACAGCAGGCGGCCCGCACCTCGCCGCTCATCGCGCAGCGGTAGAGCACCGTGCTGGCCAGCGAGCGCCCCGCCCCCGCGAACACCGCGAGGAGGGCGACCAGGGCGAGGAGGCGGCGCCGCATGTGGGATGAATACCCCATCCGGGGCGCAGCACACAAGGAGTGGATGGTCACGACCCGCCACGGGTCCCTAGAAAACGAGCACCTTCTCCGCCCACTGCGTCCACCCGGTCAGCTCCTCGAGGGTGCCCCGGTGCGCGCCCTCGGCGAGCTGCTCGGTCTCGAACCCCCGCGCGTCCATGCAGGTGCCACAGACGCCGATCTCGCCCCCGTGCCGAGCCACGGCCCCCAGCATGATCTCCACGTTGTAGTAGCCCTGCGGCACCTTCTGGCCGCGGCGGGCGCAGGCGGCGGCGTCGCCCATCAGGAAGACCCTGACGACCTCGCCCTCGCGTCGCGACAAAGCACCCGCTAGTCGAAGCGCGTTGTAACTGCGCTCGGTGCCGTAGGGAGGGTCGTTGAGAATGAACAGGTTCCTAGCCATGTTTCACCACCAGTGAAACGCCAGCCCGTCGCCAGTCCGGCGGGCCTTGATCGAGCCGGTGAGCGTCGAAGCCCGCCGCCCGCAGCTCGCGCACCGCCTCCACCGCCATCACGCAGTAGGGGCCGCGGCAGTAGGCCACGATCGGCCGGTCGCGGGGCAGCTCACCGAGTCGCGCGCGCAACTCACCGAGCGGAATCGAGCGCGCCGAGGGCAGGTGCGCCGCCTCGAACTCCTCGACAGGTCGCACGTCGAGCACCGTGGCCTCGCCCGCCAGGGCGCGCCGGAGCAGCGCCTCGCGACTGACCGGCTCGAGCACCTCGCGTTCAACCAGGAACGCCCTCGTCGTGGCCTCCACCTCGGCGAGGCGCAGCTCGGCCAGCGCCCGCAGCGACACGTAGAGCGTCTCCACCCCCTCGGCGAGCCGATAGCGGACGTGCAAGCCGGCACGTTCGGCTTCAACCAGTCGTGCCGACCGGAGCACCTGGAGGTGCTGCGATGTGTTGGCCACCGACAAGCTCGCCCGCTGGGCCAGCAACTCCACCGTGCGCGGTCCCTGTGCCAGAATATCGAGCAGCTCGATCCTGCGCCCGCTCGCCAGGGCCTTGCCCACCCGGGCGAACTGCTCGAAAACATCGTCCTTGTAGCGCCGCGCGGGGTTCATCAGAACCACCGCCGCAGCCAGTACTTCTCGAACGCCACCTTGGCGGCGTGCCAGTGCCAGGCCGGCGCGTGCATCGCCACCTGCGGTCGAGGCTCCGCGTAGAAATTGCCGCGACCGAAGCCTGCCTTGCCCTCTCCGGTCTCGATGAAACACTCGCCGTGGCCCTCGAAAACCCCCGCCTTGCCTCGCCCGGTGATCGAGCGAGCAATCGTCTTCGCCACCGCCTCCGCCTGCCCGTGCGCGAACACGCCCGCCCTCGGGAGCGGGCGGCCCATCGTCAGCGGAATCTGGGTGTTGTCGCCGATGGCGTACACCCCGGGAAAACGCGTCGCGAGCGAGCCGCGGTCGACCTCGATCCAGCCTCCCGGCCCGGCGAGGGAGGACTCGCGGACCACGCTCGGCGGCCGGTGAGGCGGCACGAAGCCGAGCAGATCGAAGCTCGCGCTGGCGCCGTTGGCGAACTCGAGCCGCCCTGCGGAAACCCCGGTGACGACGTGCTCCGGGTGGTAGCCGATGCCCTTCTCCTCCACCATCTGCCGCACCGCCGCCGACACTTCCGGTCCCGCCACGCCCATCGGCCCGGGCTCGGCGGTGTACAAATCGACCCTCGGCTCCACCGTGCGCTTGCGCAGCTCGGACTGGACCAGCATCGCCGCCTCGTAGGGCGCCGCCGGGCACTTGTAGCCGGGGGCGGCGGTGAGGAGCGCCACCCGCGCCGCGGGGACCGCCTGGAGGGCCGACGCGAACTCGATCGCGCCCTCCACCGTGTAGATGTTGTGTCCCGACAAGGCGAGCCCGGGCACTAGCTCCGGGGCGAGCTCGGCGCCGAGCGCGACCACGAGCCAGTCGGCCGCGATTCGCTGGCCGTCCACGGTCACCACCCGGGCCTCGGCGTCGACCGCCTCCACCTCTCCCCGGATCAACTCCACGCCGCGTGTCGCGACACCAGTCATCGGCCTGGCGATGGTCTCGGGGGCGCGCTCGCCTACCAGCATCCAGAGCAACGACGGGGCGAACACATGCGCCGCCTCGCGCTCCACGAGGATCACGCGATGCTTGGCGCCGAGGCGTTCGCGGAGGAGCACCGCCGTGGACACACCGCCCACACCGCCGCCAAGCACGAGGATGGTCTGGGGGGGAAGGGACACGTCGACTCCAACTCCAGTATTCAATAGATTACTTGATTATCGATGGCTGCCAAGTCGACACCACGGCCGGCGCGACACCAAGCCCCCCTGGACGCGACACCGATCTCACCATGCCCCCCGAAATGCGACAGACGGGCGCTCGTGGAGCGCACCCGCCGCGCGGCGACACCGGTGGATTGGTGAATTCTCGGCGTTTCACCGTGCGCAGCCGCAGACCCGGCAGCGGAATCGCTCCCAGGATTCGCATCCAGGGGGGCATGGTACCGGGAATGTCGCATCTAGCAGGGCTTGGTGCCGCTCAGAAGTGAAAGCCCATCAATAGTCGCGCCTCCACCATGGTGTGCTCGTCCATCACCAGCCCAGGCTCGTCGTGAATCGCGTACACCTGGGGGAGCGCCGTGAGTGCCCCCCACCAGTCGGCGCTCGCATACGCCACCGTCGGCCCGGCGAAGAACGCCGAGTGTTCGAAGCCCTCGCTGGCCGGGATCTCGGTGTGATTGCGGATCTCCGCGCCCACCGACCAGGACTTGCCGAGCCGCACGGCCACGCCGAGATCGTTCTCGATCACGTACTCGAGCTCAGTCTCAACCTCGGCGCCGCTCATGGCTCGCTCGATCTCCACTTCGCCCACGAGGTTGTAGGCGAGCAGGACCGGTCCGGCTTCTTTGTCGAGGATCAACTTCGCCTCGAGCTCGGTCTCCACCGGGCCCAGCCCCACCTCGCCGTAGAGCGCCACGCCCACCGGCGCCACGTGTCGCGACACGAGATTCCACTTCCACTCCGAAGAGATGCCGTCGAAGCTCGTGTCGTGCATGCCCGCCGAGCCGTTGAGGTAGAGCGCGCTCATCAGGCGGGGTGTCACCGGGAACTCGACCTCCACGCGCTGGGCCACGTCCAGCATGCCGTCCTCCATCGGCAAGAAGGTGGTCCACGACTCCACCTCTCGCGCACCCGCAGGGAGCACCTCGGCGTCGTAGGTGTAGGTAAAATGCCGCTCGTTGGCGAGGGCGAGGGACAGCGAGAGGAAGAAGGACAAGAGGCCTCGGGGTTAGATGATAATGATATTCATTATCGATATCGCGCGCAAGTCCGTCGCCTCGTCCCGCACCGTTCTGGGCAGGGATGTTGCCGTGACAATCTGCCCCGTGTCATAAACGTCGATCCTCAAGACGTCGTGACCGCACGCCGATAGCGGAGAGGACCGGCGCTCGTCATGAGACGCCGTCTTCCCGAGTATCCATGCCGACCGTCAACGAGAAACCACGGCCCGCGCCTGTCTCCTACGCCGCCGACACCCTCGGGCTCGGGCGCCTGGCCCCGTGGCCGGCCCTCGCCCTACTCGTGGTCTACGCGCTGGCCTTTGGCACCCTCGCGCGCGCCCTGGGCCCGGTCACCTACGTGGCCTCGTTCGTCCCGCCCATCCTCGCGGCGTGGCTCAGCGGGCAGCGCGCCGGCATCACCGTCGCCCTCCTCGCCACCGTCGAGAACCACGTCCTCACGCTGATCTTCCACGCCTCGGGCACCGCACCCGGCTTGCCGATGATCGCCGAGTCTCTCGTGGGTGGCCTCGCCAACGTCGCCGTCGCGGGCGTGGCCGGTCGCCTCCGGGATCTCGGGCGCGCCTTCGAAGCCGAAGTGACCCTACGTCGCGAGATGGAAAAACGCGCCTCGACCCTCTACAACACCGACCCGCTCACGGGAGTTGCCACCCGGCAAGCACTGCTCGACGTGGTGGCCGACCGCGTGGCGCTCGCCCAGGCGAGCCAGCGGGGCTTCGCCGTGCTTGCCGTCGATCTGGCCGGATTCGCCCGGGTGAACACCGCCCTCGGCCCCGCCGTGGGCGACGAGGTGCTGCGCTTCGTGGCTCGCTCCCTGGCCAGTGGGGCTCGCGCCGGCGACGCCGTCGGGCGCCTCGGTGCCGACCGGTTCGCGCTCTTGTGCCCCGGCGCGGCCGACGCGATCGACGTGGGCTACCTCGCGGGTCGCGTGCGCACCGCGCTCGACGTGCCGCTGGCGACCAGCGCCGGCGAGGTGTCGCTCTCCTGCCGCGTGGGCGCGGCCATTCACGACGGCGGTGCGACGACCGCCGGGGAGATCCTCCAGGACGCCGAAGTGGCGCTCCAAGCGAGCAAGTCCCGGGCCGACGCGGGCGTCCAGCTCTTCGACAGCTCGATGCGTCGCGACGTGGCCTGGTCGCTCCGACTCGAGAACGACCTTCGTCTGGCCCTCGGTCGCCGCGAGTTGTCCCTGGCGTTCCAGCCTCAGTTCGACGCTGTCGCTGGCGTGCCGGTCGGGGTCGAGGCCCTCCTGCGCTGGAACCACCCGGAGCGGGGCACTGTGTCGCCGGCCGACTTCATTCCCCTGGCCGAGCAGAACGGCACGATCATCGAGATCGGCGAGTGGGTGGTGCTCACCGCCTGCCAGCAGGCGAAGCCCTGGTTGCGACAGTGGCCCGGACTCAGCATCGCGGTGAACGTGAGTCCGAGGCAACTGCGCGATCCAGCCTTCGCCGCCCGGATGCTGGCGATCATCGCCAAGGCCGAGGTCCCGGTGTGGAACCTCGAGTTCGAGATCACCGAGGCGATGACGGTGCGACACGAGACCGCCGCGCGCGCCAACCTCGACGCCCTGCGCACCGCCGGGGCGAAGGTGACGATCGACGACTTCGGCGTGGGCTACTCGTCACTTTCGTACCTGCATGACCTCCCGGTCGACGGCATCAAGATCGACCGCAGCTTCGTGGCCCGCCTGCACGACGACCCGGGCGCCGACGCGGTGGTCCGGGCCGTGCAGGCGATCTGCGCGCGGCTCAACTTGGCGATCCTCGCCGAGGGCATCGAGACACCGGCGCAACGCGATGCGCTCCTCGGACGCGGGATTCGCCGTATGCAGGGTTATCTTTTCGCTCGACCTGCTCCCGTGACTGGGCTCGGGGCGTTGGAACTGCGCCAGCTCCCCAACTCGGCGGCCTAGGGCCTTCCCGCGATGTGCCTCAACCCGAATTCGCTCCCCGGGCCCCGGCGCGCGGCTGTGGTAGCCTTTCGCGACGCTGGAGCCCGAATGCGCACTCTTGTCACCCTGTTCCCCTTGCTCGCCGGCTGTGCCACCCTGGGGACGTTCCAGAACGCCGAGACCCTGGGCCAGGGCGCCTGGGAGCTGGGCATCGAACCCTCGATGTGGGGCGGGATCTCCGGGGAGGGCAGCGCGCTCTACCCGCACGCGGGCGTGTCGGCGCGGGTGGGCGTGAGTGACGCCGTCGACCTCGGTGGCCGCGTTGGCTCGTCGGGCGTGGAATTCACCACCAAGTTCGCACTCTCAAAGCCGGGCGCCTCGATGCCCGTCTCCCTGGCCCCCTCGTTCGGCGGCATGGCGATCGGCGCTGGCGGTACCTCGGCCTCGGTCCTGGCGCTCCACGTGCCCTTGCTCATCGGCATCAAGACGGGAGAGAACGAGCTGGTGCTCGGTCCCAAGCTGCACGTGTACAGCTTCGGCGTCAGCACCGGCGGCGATGCGGAAGGTGGCGCCCTGTGGAGCCTCGGCGGCTCCGTCGGGTACTCGCTGCGGGTCGGCCCGACCGTTCGCCTCATCCCTGAGTTCGCCTTCGCCGTGCCGACGCTGACCACGGGCGAGGAGGGAGCTGAGTCGGTCGTGGGGCTCGTCGACGGGGCGCTGTTGCAGGTCGGCCTCGGCATCGTGATCGGCGGGCGCCGCCGGGGCGTGGACTGAGCCGCGGCGCGAGCGGCACACCAGGGCGTTAGCCCCGTCCCATGCTGCTCTTCGTCTCCCCTGCCCTCGCCCACACCGCGACCGTGCCTCATGCCCACGACCTCGCCTCTCTGGTCGTGCTCGCCGCGCTCCTCGGCGGCGGGGCGATGTACCTCTGGCTCTTCGCGGGGCCGGAGCGCCGCTCCGCTACTCCTTGAAGGTCATCACGAACTCGGCGCCATCGTCGGCGCAGGTGCCGGCCACGTTGTGCTCGTCGTTTGCCTCGCCGGTGCACGACGCCCAGTAGCTGTTGAGCCCATCGAGCACGACGTCGGCGCCGTCGAGCGCGCCGCCGCTCGGGAGGTCGTCCATCACCATGTCCCAGTTGGAGAAGGTGAAGTTGCAGTCGTCCTCGTTCATCGTCACGTCGCCGTCCATCGGGTTGTCGCCCATGCCCCAGGCCTCGCCCGTGACAGTCCACGTCCCGGACTGCAGCACTGTGCAAGAATCCCCACCGAGCGTAATGCCACTATCGGTGGTGCCCCCCATTCCGGACATGCAGCCAGTAAGGCCCAGAAGGACGACACCCCATCCCCAACCACAGTGTGACGTGAACGATCGCATGGTGCGTTGACTCTCCGACGACACAAACCTAGCCAGACCAGGGCTAGGGTACCAGCGGAGGTTGGATGCTTCTCCTCGTTCCTTTCGCCCTCGCCGACGTGAGCCCCGAGGCGCTCACCGGCTACGATCAGCTTCGTGCTGCCTTGGTTGCCGACGACGACGCCGGCTCTGCCGCCGCCGCCACAGCGCTGGCCGGCACAGCGGGCGTTGACAAGGCGATCGCCGACGCCGGGGCAGCCGTCGCTGCCGCGCAGGGGATCTCCGCGCGGCGCCTCGCTTTCGGCGAGCTGTCCAAGGTGGTGATCGTCCAGCTCTCCACGCAGTCAAGCCCGCCGAAGTCCTTCGCCTACCACTGCCCGATGGCCACGGGATTCCAGTACTGGGTGCAGGCGTCGATGGGCATCAGCAACCCCTACATGGGTCAATCGATGCCGGCGTGTGGCAGCGAGGTGTCGCTCAAGAAGGCGGCGAAGGCGGCGGCACCGTGATCGCCCTGTTCCTGGCTGCGCAGCAGGCCCATGCGCAAGCCTGCGTGTGCTCCCGCAACATCGCAATGCCCTCCGGGGCCGTGTCGCGACCGGGCGCCGTGCTCCTCTCGCTCGACTACGGCGCCGCTCTGAGCGGCGATATCGAGGGGTGGCAAGGATTTTCCGTCACCGACCTATACGGTGACAGCATGGCCGGCATGTACATGCCGCCCCACTTCGTGCAAACGATCACCCTCGGCGGAAGCGTGGGCCTGCCGGCCGGCCTCTCTCTCGGCGCCAACCTGCCCTACGTGATTGTGCACCACGTGGAGCCGTCGGAGATGCCCGGCGACGTCGACAGCGCCGACCCCGGCGACGTCGACGTTACCGTGAAATACGGGTGGTCGAACAAGGACAAGAGGTTCTTCCTCGGCGGCTCCGTCGGTCCCACCCTCCCCACGGGCACGGTCATCGCCGACAGCCCGGTGCGCTCGGGACGCGGGACGTTTGGCATCACCGGCACCGTCTCCGGCGGGATGAAGATCAACCCGAAGCTGGCCTCCGTGGTGCAACTCGCCGGGAGCGCAGGCCTCGGGCCCGACGACACGGGCTACACGCTCGGACCGAGCTGGAACCTGCTGGCGGGCGCTCGCTGGTCGCCCCGGGAGAACGGTCGTTTCTCGATGGCTGGCTACGGCATCTACCGGTGGACGGGCAAAGACCAGCAAGATGCCCTCGTCTACAAGAACACGGGTTCGCAGGCGATCGATCTCGCCGTGTCGGGAAGCTACACCTTCTGGGAGAAGGAGATGCGGAGCGCGGCCCTCATGGCGCGCGTGCAGGCCCCGCTCTGGCAGGTGGTCGGCGACCCGATGTACATCGAGAACGTGGCCGGCGGCCTCGGACTGAGCGCGACGGTGTTCTAGGAACTTTCGCTAGGCGCGCCCGCCGAACTCGTAGCCGAGGTCGTCGATGGCCGCGCGCAGTTTGTCGTCGCTCGGCGACGCGCCCTCGTGGGAAATCGTGACCTTCTGGGCCTTGAGATCGACGGCCACGCGCTTGACGCCGGGGAGCTGGCCGAGGCCGCGCTCGACGCTCATCACGCAGTGGTTGCAGGACATGCCGCGGACGGTAATCGTGGTGTCTTCCATGGGGCCATTCTAAGCACGAGCCGGGCGCATCACCACGCTCAGGAGCGGCGGCGTGACGAGGGTGGTGACGATCACCACGATGACCACCGCTGAGAAGGTGCCACTGCTCACCACGGGGTGACCCTGGAAAACGAGCTTTGCCCCCACGTCGGCGAAGATGAGCCCCACCTCGCCGCGCGGGATCATGCCCACACCCACCGGCAAACGCCGAATAGTCTTGTCGAGCACGCCTAGCGCGCACACTTGCTTACCGACGATTCCGGCCACGCTCAGGGCCGCCGCGAGAAACAGCACGTCGGTCTGCGCGAAGGCCCGGAGATCCACCTTGAAGCCCATGAGGACGAAGAACACGGGAGCCAGAAACTGGACGATGGGGTGAATGAGCTGCTCGACCTGGCGTTCCCCCTTCTCGTGGAAGGGGCGGTAGTGCGCGTCTTCCAGGACCAGGCCCGCAGCGAAGGCGCCGACGATAGGGGCGAGTCCGACTTGCAGCGCGGCAAAGGCCATCGCGAAGCAGAAGGAGAGCGTGAGACCGAGCATGACACCGGTCCCACGAAGGCGCGCGGCACGTCGCAACACGCGCGGGACGACGAAGACCCCGAGCAGACCCGCCGCCACGAGGAAGCCGAGCGTCTTGGCGACGATGAGGACGATCGGACCGAGCCCGGCTGACTGTCCGGCGTCTGCCGCCTCGATCACGCCGGCCACCGCCGCGAGCACCACCAGGCCCATCACGTCGTCGATCACCGCCGCGCCGAGGATCACCCGGGCCTCGGGCGTCTGGGAAGCGCCGAGGTCCTGGAGCACCCGGGCCGTGATGCCCACGCTCGTGGCGCAGAGGATGGCACCCAGGAAAAGGTGCACGTAGATTGATTCGCCGGGCAGGAGCCACGCACCCACGCCCATGCCGAGCACCATCGGCGCGGCGACTCCTAATGTCGCGACAAGAAATGCACTTTTCCCCACTCGCGCCATCTGGCCGAGGGTGCTCTCGAGGCCCACCTCGAAGAGGAGGAGCACGACGCCCACCTCGGCCAGGACGGTGACCATCTCGTCGTGCGCGATCCACTCGAAGGCGTCCACGCCGACGAGCCCGAGGTTGCCCACGAGCACGCCCGCAAGCAGCTCGCCGAGCACCGGCGGCTGGCGCAAGCGCATGGCGAGGTCGCCCCCGAGCTTGGCCGACAGGAGCACCAGCAAGAGCGCCAGGAGCACGTGTGACACCGCCTCGGAGCTCGAGCCCGTGAGCAGGGCGAGCGCGGCCACGCCGAGCACGGCGGTCCAGGGGAGGCGACGGGGACGATTCATGGCCGGGCCAGCCTATGCACCGCGTCCGCGGGGGCCAGCCATTTCGGCGACCCCGCTAGATGAGCGGCACCATCACGACCTCGGGCACCACGTAACGATCCGACTTGAACGCTATCTCCAGCACCGTCTGCGCCACCTCCCCTGGTGACATGAAGTCGCGACCTGGATCGATGCCCTCGGGGAAGGGGTAGAAGTCCATCGCCTTCCAGAACGGGGTGTCGATGCCACCGGGGCACACGCAGCTCACCTTGACGTTGAACTTCGCGGCCTCGAGGCGCAAGGTGCCGGTGAACCCGTTGACCGCCCACTTCGAGGCGTTGTAGACCGCCTCGTTGGGCAAGTGGAGCTTCCCAGCGATCGAGCTTATGTTGATGATGAGCCCCGAACGTTGCGCCTTCATCGAGCGGAACGCCGCCTGAGAACCATAAATGACACCTTTGACATTGGTGTCGATCATCGCGTCGACCGCGTCGGGCGAGGTTTCTTCCACCGGCCCGTAGATGGCGAGGCCGGCGTTGTTGACCATCACGTCGATGCGGCCGAACTCGGCGATGGCGGCCTCCACCAGCCGCTCCACGTCGCGTGGCAGGCGCACGTCGGTTTGCACCGCGATGGTGTTCGGCAGACGCGCCGCCAGCTCGTCGATCTCGATGCTGGTGCGCGCCCCGAGCACCAGCGAGGCGCCCTCGGCGGCAAAGGCCTCGGCGATGGCCCGGCCAAGCCCTCGGCCGGCCCCAGTGATGACGACGATCTTGCCCAAAAGGTGCTTTTTCACAGGAGCTCCGCGAAGGCGGCGACCGCCCGTTCAATGCCGGTCGCGACATCGGCGATGGTGGCGTCGTACATGTAGGCCGGCGCGGTGACGATCTTCCGCGCTCGATCCACGTGCATCTCGGTGACCGTGCAGGCCACGTGCACGCCGCCGAGCCCCTCGATGGGGCCAGCCTCCGCCCCGAGGGTCACCTCGCCCTCGCGCAGGGCCGCCACGAGGATCGCCGGGGCGATGCACACGCCGCCGATGGGCTTGTTTGCCACCCGGAAAGCCCGCAAGACACGCTCCAGCTCCGGGTCGGCGTGAGCGGCCGCGCCCGAAAAGGCCACGTCGGACAGGTTTTTCGCCGCGCCGTAGCCGCCCGGCAGGAAGATCCCGTCGTAGTCCGCCGCGTCCACCGAGCCGAGGGCCACGATGTCGCCCCGGGCGATGCGGGCCGCCTCGACCAGCACGTTGCGCGTCTCGCCGGTGGGCTCCCGGCGGAGGTGGTCGATCACGTGGTGCTGCGGCTTGTCGGGGGCGGCGCACTGCACGGAGCAACCGTTGCGGCACAGCGCCAACAGGGTGATCACCGCCTCGTGGATCTCGCTGCCGTCCTGGTGACCACAGCCGGCCAGGACGACAAGAACGCGCTTGGGCATCGGGGGCTCCTGCCCCGGAGCCTAACGCCGCCCCTAGCGACCGCGTGTGAGCGTGAAGGTACAACCGCCCTTGCAGCTGCCCTCGATCTTGTCGGCCTCCATCACCGTGCCCACGCAGTCGTCCACCCCGTTGTCGTTGGCGAAGGTGACCGTGTCGCCCTCGACGGTGCCCGAGAAGGGCATGCCCATCGTCATGCCGCCATCTGCCTCGTAGTCGATGGCGAGCGAACACCCGGTGACGACGATGTCACACGGGGTCTTCATCTGCGGGCACTCGCCGTTCCACGCCCAGTTGTCCCCCGATTCCACTGTGTCGCAGGTAGGCTCGGAGTCGTTGGTGTCGGCGGAGTCGCTCGTGTCGCCACTATCGGATCCACCGGCGGTGTCGCCGGAGTCTTTCGTGTCGCCGGTCGCGCAGGCGAGGAGGGCGGCGGCGAAGAGCACGAAGAAGAGGCGCATGGCGGATCCGGGAGTGGCCCTCATTACACCGGCACGGAGCCCTGCCGCATCGGTGACCTGACGGGCCACGGCGTGACGCCGGATGTCACAGGCACCCGCCCGCGCGGCGTTGGCGCCAGTCGGCTAGGGTCGCACCATGCTGATTCTCCTCCTCGCGTGTACCGAAGAAAGCAAGGACAGCGGCACCGTCCCCGGAGGGAACGACAGCGCCGACACCGCAGTCGACACCGGCCTTGCCGACTGGGTCACCCCGGCGGAACCCGAGGCCTGCGGCTACACGGCGGGCAGCACCGCCGGCGACGGCACCGCCACCCTCGACCTCGTTGCCAGCGACTTCGGGTGGGACCCCGGCACCGGCACCATGCTCGAAACCGGCCTCGCCTTCAACGGCAGCGTCCCTGGGCCGCTCATCGAGGCCAACAAGGGAGACATCGTGACGGTGACCTTCACCAACGACACCGACACCGAGATGACCATCCACTGGCACGGGCTGCGCATCACCCCGGAGATGGACGGCGTGATGCAGATGATGGACCCGGTGATGCCCGGCGAGTCCTTCACCTACGAGTTCGTCCCACCCGACGCTGGTTTCTACTGGTACCACCCGCACATGTCGGGCGACACCCTCCTCGAGCGCGGACTCTACGGCACGATGATCATCCACGACCCGAGCGAGGGCCGCGCCGACTGCGACCTGCCCATCGTGCTCGACGACGTGCTGCTCGACGAGGACACCCGCCAGATCGCCCCGCCCGACACCGACATGATGCAACTCATGGGGCGACTCGGCAACGTGCTCATGGCCAACGGCCGGGCGCTGCGGAGCTACGAGGTGAGCCAGGGACAGACGATCCTATTGCGGCTGGTGAATAGCTCAAACGCTCGCTTCTGGGACGTGCGCCTCGAGGGTCACACGATGACCGTGGTCGGCACCGACGGCGGTTTCATCGCCGAGCCCTACGTGGCCGACCACCTGCTCGTGGTGCCCGGCGAGCGCTACCTCGTCCTCGTGGAGGCCACCGGTGAGCCGGGCCAATCCTACGCCTTACTGAACAATCGGTTCCAGCTCCACGACGACGAGCACAGCGACATGATGGAGTCCGACCCGATGGGCGACCAGGAGAACCCCGTGTTCTACCTGCAGTACGGCGCCGAGGCCGTGGAGGGCACGCCCTGGGTGCAACCCACCCCCGACATCCCTGCCTTCGAGGACAACATCCCCGCCACCTTCGGACACCAGTGGGTGCTCGACGAGGACATGATGGGCGGGACGGTCACCATCGACGGCGCGGCCTGGCCCGACGTGCCCATGGTCACGGTGGAGGGCAACCTCGACACCCTCTTCGAGGTGAAGAACGACTCCGAGATGCACCACCCCTTCCACATCCACGGCAACCGCTTCCAGCTGCTCGCCGTCGATGGCGTGCCCGTGGAAGGGCCGCCGGCCTGGAAGGATACCTGGGACGCGCCGCCGATGAGCACCCTCTCCTTCGCCAGCCCCCTGGACAATCCCGGCGAGTGGATGTACCACTGTCACATCCTCGAGCACGCTGAGGATGGCATGGCGGGACTGATGACGGTCGAGGAGTGAACCGACGCGTCGTGCTCGCCGTGGCGGGGCTCGTGGCACTCCAGGCCACGGGAACCGGGCTCGGCTTCTTGAGTTGGAGCCGCGTGGCCGAGGCCAACCGCGAGCACCAGCGCATCGCCTTGCAGCGCGAGGCGCTCTTGTCGCTCGCCGCCGCCGCGCAGGAGGCCTACGTGCACCAGGCGCACACGTTCATCGAGGGCGGGCCCGGTCACCTCGACCACTACGTGGAGGTGGTGGCCTCGGTCGACGCGGCCCTCGTCGCCGCTCGCGGCGCGAATGTCGACATCGAGCCCATCCGGCGCACGATTGCCGCCGGCAACTGGTGGTTTGCCGACGCGGTGGTACCCGTGGCCCGAGATGGCACGATGAGCCGGGACAGCGCGATGGCGCTCCATGCCGAGGCCGAGGCGCAGGCCAAGGCCACGAGCGAGGCCATCGGCACGGTGCTGCACGCGCTCAGTCACCGGCAGGAAGAAGCGCTGGCGCGCGCCACGCGGGAGTCGGCGCGAGCGTGGATCGGCGCCACGGTGGTGGCCCTTGGCGGCGCGGTCCTCGCGGCGGTCGTCGCCACGCAAATCGTCCGAACCCTGGAGCGGCGTCGCGTGGAAACCGAGCGTCTCGCCGCGCTCGGCGAGATGGCCTCGGCGGTGGCGCACGAGCTGATGAACCCGCTCGCGGTCATCCTCGGCAACGCTGAGCCCGGGAGCGCGATCCGCGTGGAGGCGGAGCATGCGCGCAACGTGGTGCAAGGCCTCCTCGGCTTCGCGCGACCGGCGCGCGAGCTCCCGGTGAACGTCGCGCTCGGAGAGGCGGTGTCCGCAGCCGTCGACCGGGTGACGATGGTGGCCGACGGCCGCGACATCACCGTGTCGCTCGTGGCGAGTACACCTTCGACGATCGAGGCCGCGCCCACGGCGGTGCGCCAGGTGCTCGACAACCTCCTGCTCAACGCGGTGCAGGCCTCGCCTGCGGGGGCGAGCGTGGAGGTGTCACTCGGCCTCGACTCGGTGGTGATCGCCGACCGCGGCGCAGGCATCCCCGCCGAAGTGAAGGCGAGGCTCTACCAGCCTTTTGTCACCGGTCGACACGAGGGCACTGGGCTAGGCCTCGCGATCTGCAGGCGCATCGTCGAGGCGCAGGGTGGGAAACTGACACACGAAGATCGTCCGGGCGGCGGCACCGTGGCCCGGTGGGAGTTTGGCCATGGCTGAGCACGTGCTCCTCGCGGAAGACCGCCCCAACGTTCGCGACCTGCTCGCCCGTGCGCTGCGCGGCGCTGGCTTCGAGGTGGAGGCCGTACCCGATGGGGCTGCGGCGATCGGGAGGCTCAACGAAGATCGTTTCGACGTGGTGGTGAGCGACGTGAAGATGCCCGGCGCGAGCGGCACCGAGGTGCTGGCCGCGGCGAGGGCGCTCGATCGGCCACCCGAGGTGGTGCTCGTCACCGCGTACGCCGAAGTGTCCGCCGCCGTGGCCGCCTTGCGGGCAGGCGCCTACGACTACGTGGCCAAGCCGGTGGAGGCCGAGGATCTGGTCCGCGTGGTGCGTCGCGCAGCCGAGCGACACCGCCTCGTGGCGCGCACACGGGAGCTGGAGGCCGCGCTCACCTCGGGCGACTCCGCCTTCCTCGGGCAGTCGAAGGCGGCCAGCGAGGTGCGCCGGTGGACCGAACGCATCGGGCGCTTGCCCGTGCCGGTCTTGCTGACCGGCGAGTCGGGGACGGGGAAGGAAGTGGTGGCGCGCGAGCTACACCGCGTCTTCGGACGGGGCCCCTTCGTGGCGGTGAACTGCGGGGCGATTCCGGAGCCGCTGCTCGAGGCCGAGCTCTTCGGCGCCGCGAAGGGGGCCTACACCGGGGCCACGCAGGACCGCGCGGGACTGTTCGAGGCCGCGCAAGGCGGGATCTTGGTCCTCGACGAGATCGGCGACCTGCCGCTCGCGCTCCAGGTGAAGCTCAACCGCGCCCTGGAAGAAGGCGAGATCCGCCGCGTGGGCGCGACCGAGACCCGGCGACTCGACGTGCGCGTTGTCGCAGCAACCCACCGCGACCTCGAAAAAATGACCCGCGAGGGTGGCTTTCGACAGGACCTCTACTTCCGGCTCAAGGTGGCGCACCTCCACCTCCCGCCCCTGCGGGATCGTCGTGACGATATCGCACTCCTCGCCGCCCGATTCCTGCATCTCGCCAGCGCCCGCTACGGCACGGCAGCCCGTCGTTTTTCACCCGAGGCCCTGGCCGCGCTCGAGGGGGGCGAGTGGCCCGGCACCGTGCGCGAACTGCGCCACGCGGTGGAGGCCGCCGCCGTGCTCTGCGACGACGACACCATCGTCCCCGCGCAGCTGGCCGAGCACGGGGGACAGGCGCCGGCCGCGCCCGCCGGCACCTGGCGCGCCGCCCAGGAGCGCGCGATCGACGCGGCGGCGCGGGACTACTTCAGTGGCCTCTTGCGACGCCTCGGCGGCAATGTCACGCGGGCGGCGATCGAGGCCGGGATGGAGCGCGAGACGATGCACCGGCTCTTGCGGAAACACGGCATCGATCCGGGCCGCTTCCGCGGGTAGCCTCAGAGTGGGTCGTAGAGGTCGGGGATCCAGCGCACGCGGGTCGTCCCCGCGCCGAGATCCACCGAGGCCCGCCACGCCACCTCGCCCTCCGGCGTCAGCTCGGTGAGCATGCCCTGGAGGGTCCACGACACGAGCGCGTTGCCGCCGGGAAGGCGGCGCGCGTCGCCGAGCAGCGGGAGGAACTGGTCGGTCTCCGAGGCGAACTCCCAGACCTTCTCGATCGTGCGGTTGTCGACATATAGGGCGCACTCGCGCAGGAAGGCGATGCGCCCGTCGGGGAGTTGGAGGGCGTCGTGATGGGCATCCTCGGTGGCCGTGAGCGACCGCTGGCCACCGTCAAAGGGCTGGTGCACGATGCCGCTGTACTCGCGACCGTCCACGTGGGCGTTCTGCGTGTAGATCACCCCCTTGCCGTCGCGGTCGAGTCGCACGCCGGGCACCGAGATTCCGGCGTCGGAGGCGACGTACCACACCTAGTCGCCGTCGTGATCGACCACCACGATCCACGAGGCCTCCTCCTGGATGAGGCTCGTGAGCACCAGGCCGCCGGGTTGGGTGGCGTCGAGCAGCGCGTTTTCCACGGTGAACGTCGGGAGCTCCGGCGGTGCGCAGGCGATGTCAACCTCGCCCACCTCGGATTCCACTCGCTCGCGGGCGCTGGTCTCCACCACCAGGCCGCTCACGTGGGGGCGCAGGCGAGGAGCGTCGTGAGCAACACCGGGGAAGCCCAGCCCGGGGGGTGGGGGATCGCGTGCGGGGGCGCATTCGCGGAGGGCTGCGGCACCCGGCACGTCGGAAGTCGAAGGTAGTTCGGCACGTGCCCTGGCGCCCAGATGATCACCCCGGTGATCGTCGCGGCGTCGACCGTGCCATCGAGGTTGTCGGCCCAGGTCAGCGTGTCGATATACCCCTGTCGCGACTCGGGACGACTCGGGGCCGCGTGGGGCAGCTGGCTGCGCTGGCGCGGTCATTCCGCTCGTTGCCCTCCGGCCCTACGACCCGGGTGACGCGGCTGCGGATGTCGACGCCGAGTGCCGCCGTCGCAACGGGCAAGGCGCGGGCGAGGGACTGGGGACCACCGGCAACCGGACCGGAGTCGGCTCGGCAGCCCCGCGGCCCGAAGTGCCAAACCTCGTCGGAGGATCGGCACTTCGGGCCTCACTCGCGACGATCTCGTGCCTCCTGGGCGACGCGGGAAGCCCCCCCGGGCACAGGATCGTCACTCCGGGCCTCAAAAGCGTCACTTTTCGCCGGTCGCGGCGGCCCGAAGTGGCAAACCTCGCCGGAGGATCGGCACTTTGGGCCGCACGCACGCGAGTCCCTGCAACATCGCGCACCGGCTGGTCGGTGCGCCGTCCACCGCGGTCACGAGGTTGCCGGTGGCGATGGTGTAGCTGGTGCTGGTGACGACCGGGCTCACCGTGCCGTCGTCCTGCACCACCACGCGGCCGGTGCGGTTGCCGCCGAGGTCGTAGCCGTAGCTGGTCGTCGTGGTGCCCGAGGCCGAGGCGCGCGCCTCCTCGACCAGCCAGCCGGGCTCGTCGTAGGCGAACTCGATGGTCTCCGAGAGCGTGCCGCCCGAGTAGACCTCCTGGTAGTCGGCGCGCCCCCGGTGGTCGTAATAGTACTGTCGCGACTGCGTGTCGCCGAGGCCGTTGCCGACCTCGCGACCCGTCACGCGGCCGAGCGTGTCCCACGCGGTGTCGATGCTCGCCCCGCCCGCGAGGAGGATCGCCTCCGGCCGGCCCTCGCGCCGCGCTCTGCCGCGCTGCTCCGGGCCCGGGCTACGCGCGCCTGCCGGCCTCGTCGGCCGGCTCGCTGCGAGTCTCGCGACCGGCGCGCTCCGCGTCGCCCTGCCGGGCGACCCCATGACATCCCGCGAGGTGACCGTCGCCGCGGTGCCGGCCGAGGTCGTCACCGAGTTGACGAGGCCGGTCGACGGGTCGCGCGCGTAGCCCACCGAACCCGCCCACGACGCGGTGACCCCCTCGATGGCGCCGTTGTCGCTGTACGTCCAGTAAACGCTGCCCAGCAGGCCGAGACCGCTCTCCACCGCCACCGACGACACGCGGCCCATCGCGTCCGTCGCGCGGGCGTGGCGCCCCTGCAGGGTGCCCCCCACCCAGCGCTCCGCCGACCGCGGCGTGCCGTAGGCGTCCCAGTTGCCGAACGCCCGGTAGGCGGTGTCGGGGTTGCCCGTCTCGTCCACCTCCTCCTGCCACAGCCACAGGCCCCGGTCGTAGCTCCGCGTGTACTCGCGCCCGCTCGCCGCGTCGCCGGAGCGCAAATACTCCAGGCGCGGGTAGTCCGCCGCGTAGCCGTGCTCCCAGGTCGTCACCCCGGCGATCGTCTCGGTGTCGAGCGTGCCGTCGAGGTTGTAGGCCCAGGTCGTGGTGTCGGTGTAGCCCTGTCGCGACGCGGGACGACCCTCCGCCGTGTAGCTGAACGCGTAGCCGTGCACCGTCCAGGGGTCGAAGGTGCCGCCGTCCTCGCAGGCCGGGTCGAGGCTCGGGCCGCAGCGGGCGGACACGCGGCCGAGGGCAGGCCCTCGCGCCTCGCTTCGCGCTCGGCTCCGGGCCCGGGCTCCGTGGGCTACCGGGCTCGTCGCCCGGTGCGCTCGCAGCGCTCGCGCCGCCCACTCCGCGTCGCCCTGCGGGCGACCATAGGCGTAGGCCTCGGTCGCGACCGTGGTGCCGGTGGCGCCCTCCACGTGGTCGACCTGGCGGAGCTGCGAGCCGGCGTAGGTGTACTGGCGCTCGTTGCCCTCGGGGTCGATGGCACGGGACACGCGGCCGCGGAAGTCC
>SXON01000030.1 GCA_005778355.1 Pseudomonadota bacterium
GGGTGATGGCCACGACGGTGCCTTTGTACTCGTGCAAGGTGCGCTCCAACCAGCCCACGCTCTCGGCGTCGAGGTGGGTGGTGGGCTCGTCGAGGAGCAGCATGTCGGTGGGCTGCAAGAGGAGTTTGCACAAGGCCACGCGCCGGCGCTCGCCGCCCGACAGGGTCTCGATCAGTTGGTTCTCGGGGGGAACGCGGAGGGCGTCCATGGCGATCTCGAGCTTGCGGTCGAGCTCCCAGGCGTTCTCGGCGTCGATCTTGTCCTGCAACTCTGACTGCTCGGCCATGAGCGCGTCGAAGTCGGCGTCTTCGTCGCCCATCGCGTTGGACACTTCCTCGTAGCGAACCAAGAGCGCGCGCGTGCCTTTGACCGCCTCCTCGATCTCCTCGCGGACGGTCTTCTTGAGGTCGAGCTTCGGCTCCTGGGGCAGGTACCCGATGCGGGTGCCTGCGGCCGGCCAGGCTTCACCGGTGAAGTCGGTGTCGACCCCGGCCATCACCTTCAAGAGCGTGGACTTCCCGGCGCCGTTGCCGCCGAGCACGCCGAGCTTGGCGCCCGGGTAGAAGCTGAGCCAGATCCCCTTGAGGACTTCCTTCCCGCCCGGCCAGGCCTTGCGGAGGTTCTTCATCACGTAGATGTACTGGTGGGCCATGCCCGCGCGGCTAACTCCGACGACGCGCCAGCGCCGCGACGGCGACAAGCAGGCCGAGGGCCCCAGGTGTCACCGGTGCGCTACAGCCGCAACCCCCGGCGTCTTCCTCGGGCTCGGGTTTCTCCGAGGGCTCGCCGCTGTCGCCCGTGCTCACTTCGGGCACCGTGCGCGACAACGCCAGCGAGAAGCTGCGCCGCTCGTGTCGGCCCTGGGCGTCGAGGTCGGTAGCACCCAGGTTGGCCACGCCCACCATCAGCTTCGTCGCGCCGTCGAGGCCGACGGTGACCGCCACCGGCTCGCCCTCCGCCGCCCAGCTCCGCGTGACACTCGCGGCGCCACTCGCGGGCCAGGCCGACACCACGAGGCCCCATTGCACCGCGTCGTCGCCATCGAGGGTGAACGACAGCTCGCCCCTGTCCTGGTCGTCGACGGCGATCTTCCAGTAGGAGCTACCGAGGTCGTAGGGCTCGTCGACGGGGGTGACACTCGTGCCATCGACGGTGGAGAGCGCGAGCTCGCCCTCGGTGGCGAGCCGCGAGAACGCCGACCACTCGCCGCCCTCGGGGTAGTGGGCGCCGTCGTCGTCGTCGTAGACGAACATCCGGTACTCGGCGAGGCCGAGGTAGGTGTCTTGAAGGGAACCGCCACCGATCTCGGTGAGCGCGTCGAGGTAGTCGGGCTCGTCGAGGCGGTCGCCCTGGGCCATGGCCAGCCAGAGGTCGCGAAGGGTGGTGCCGTCCCACTCCCCGTGCGCGTGCTCGATGTACATGCCGACGATCGAGCCCCCGTACTCGTAGTAGGAGTAGGGCTCGTACTCCTCGATCTCGTCGCTGTAGCCGTCGAAGAGGATCGAGGCGAAAGGCAGGATGTTGAAGTCGCGGATGTCGATGAAGTAGAGGTCGCTCTCGGGAACGGTGAACTCCTCCATCGCCTCGGCCGTCGACTCCCACACGAAGAAGGTGCTCTCCCACCCGTCGATGGTGTATTGCAGCACGTGATTGAACTCGTGGGCCACGAAGGTGGGCATGTCGTCGGCGCCGATGTCGGGGTCGACCGCCATGAAGGCGGCCACGCTGAACCAGTCGTCGCCCTCCACCACGTCGCTCATCGGTCCCCAGGTGTAGGCGCCGCCGGCCGTGCCCTCGTTGGTGACGTAGTAGTCGAGGAGGTCGACGCCGCCGCCCAGCTCACCGTCGGGCGCCGCGGGTGGCCAGCCCATCTGCTCCACCTGGACCTGCCAGGCCAGCTCCGCGGCCGGGAGGACCTGCTCGATGGCGACGGTCTCGTCGGCCTCTTCCGACCAGTGAACGCGGATCGGGTAGAGCGTGGAGTCGACGCTATCGACGGAGGTTGGGCGATCGTCCTCCCCACCGGCACGGGCCACCGGAGGACCGGCAAGGCGAACGGCGTGGGTGAGGCAGCCCTCGCGGGCGCTGGCGAGGGTGGCGAGCAGCAGGGCAAGGAGCATCGCGGCGCCTCATAGCCGCGATCGCACCCCGCCCGCTGAATGACAGAAGAGGACGTGCCGATGGGCGGCGAGCACGGCTACCCAGCGCCGCCTCGCCACTTCGCCGGCGGTTGGTTAGCCGCCGTGCCCGTTTCCCCACTCGGAGTCTGCCCGATGCTCATGATCGCCCTCGCTCTCCTCGCCGGTTGCGCCCAGAAGAAGGACGTCGACGCGATGGAAGCCCGCCTCGCCGCCCTCGAGGAGAAGGTGTCCACGCTCGAGAAGCGTGCCCCCGCCGGCCCGGCTTCTTCCGCCGAGGAAGACGCGGCCAACGCGGTGATGAAGGACGTCACCGAGGCCACCAAGAACAGCGACTACGCCACCGCGAAGGCCAAGCTCCAGGAGCTGATGTCGAAGCACAGCAACACCAAGGCCGGCAAGGCGGCCGAGAAGATGTACCGCGAGGTCGGCCTCATTGGTGCGGATGCGAAGCCCATCGAGGTGGAGAAGTGGTACCAGGGCAAGGTGGCGCTGGGCGACAAGCCCGTCACCCTGCTGGTTTTCTGGGAAGTCTGGTGCCCGCACTGCAAGCGCGAGATGCCTGAGCTCGCCAAGCGCGAGAAAGACCTGGAGAAGATGGGCATCCAGATCGTGGGCCTCACCAAGATCACGAAGTCGGCGACCGAGGAGAAGGCGCTCGAGTTCATGAAGGAAAGCGAGATCAACTTCCCCATGGCCAAGGAGAAGGAAGGCTCGATGTCCGAGGCGTACAACGTGTCGGGCATCCCGGCCGCGGCCCTCGTGAAGGACGGCAAGGTGATCTGGCGTGGCCACCCCGGCCGCCTCGACGACGCGACGCTCGCGAAGCTCGTCGGCGCCTAGCCGTTGAGCTTCCTGCTCGCCGCGACCTCCGCCCTTGTCTCGTCGGCGTGGGCGGTCGACCTGTACGTGGCGATGACCTCGCCCAGCGGCGGGCGCACCGCCGTGACCTTTCACGATGTCGAAAGCGGGCAGTTGCCTGCTGTGCGCTTGCCCGTGGCGAACGGCCGCCGGTGGACGGCCGAGCTGGCCTACGACGGCCAGAACGGCCCCGCCGCGCTCAAGCTGCGCATGGTGGAGCAGACGATGCTCGGTCCCTTCCCGGGCTCGGTGCACCGGCAGCTCGGCGGGCGCATCGAGCTCTCCAGCATCAAGGCCTCGACGCGCCTTCCCATCGACCCCCAGGCCACTCTGCCGAGCCCCCTCGCGGCGCCGGTGGGCCCCGCCTGGGTGGTGGAGGCGAAGATTGTCGGCGCCGTCGCGACGGACGACGGGGGACCGGAGGCCATGAAGCTCATGGAGGTGGGCACGACCGCGGCCTCCGCCGGCGACGTGGCCACCGCGCGTGACGCGCTCGGCCGGGTGGTGGCCCAGTTCCCCGGGTCGCGACAGGCCAAGGCCGCGGAGCGTGTGCTCAAGGAGCTCAACGTCGTCGGCAAGTCGGCGCCGCCGGTGTCGCCCACCAAGTGGCTCCAGGGCTCGCTCGCCTACGCCGACGCGCCCGCCACGCTGGTGGTGTACTTCGAGGTGTGGTGCCCGCACTGCAAGCGGGAGGTGCCGCAGATGGCGGAGCGCGCCGAGGCGCTCCGGGCCAAGGGCGTGCAAGTGCTCCTCGTCACGCGGCTCACCAAGTCATCGACGGAGGACAGCACGCTCGCCTTCCTCGCCGAGAACCGGGTGGCCTTCGCCACCCTGGTCGACGACCATTCCACGATGTCCGACGGCGCCGCCGTGAGTGGCATCCCCGCCGCGGCGCTCGTGCGCGACGGCGTGATCATCTGGCGTGGACACCCGGCGAGGCTCGACGACACGCTGCTCGATCGCGTGCTGGCGGCCCCGACGCCTACGGCCCCTTAGGGCCAGGAGCGAGGCTGCGGGCTGTAGGCTGTGGGGTGTCGGCAGTGCCGCGGGCGCTGAACCCCTACGTCCTAAGGCCTGGAGTCTACAGCCTCGCCAGTGATCGCCTCGACGAAGCGCGTCCCCACTTCCTTGTAGCCCTCGGCGCTCAGGTGGATGAGGTCGCCGGCCGCGAGCTTGGGGCTGGCGCCGAAGTGCCAGCGGAGCATCGAGCCGGGCCCGCCCATCGACGCCTGCAGGTCCCACGTGGCACAGCCGAACTCCGGCCCCACCTCGCGCTGCACGCGCGCCACCCACTCCGTGGCGGGCCAGGTGCCGTAGACACCCTTCTTGAGGAGCTTGCCGCGGTCGGAGGGGCCCACGAGCACGCACGCCGCGCCCGGCGTGGCCGTACGCATGCGGGTGAGCACGGCGCGCAGGTCGGTGGCGTAGCGCTCCGGCGTGAGCGAGCGGTCGTTGGCCTCGTTGGTGCCATAGGCCAGCACCATCAGATCAGGCGTTCGCCGCGTGATGAAGGGTGTCACCAGTGACATGTCCCAGCGTAGCCACGACGATGCGGTCCGCCCGGACACGCCGGCGGCATCGACGATGACGCCGGGCTCGTCGCGCTCCAAGTAGGTGCCGTAGATGCGCACCTGCCCGTCGGCCATCACCTGCAAACGATGCGGTCCGTCGGGCACGCGCAGCACGATCATCGCCGGGCCGGTGTCACCCGCGGCGTTCACCTCGATCGGCGGGGCGCCATCCACGATCAGGCGGAGTTTTCCCGCCCCCGGCTCCCGCAGATAGGCCACCTCGAAACGACTGACACGCTGGCCCTGCGGGTTGGACTTCGTGGTTTGTACCCAGCCGAAGCTGGCGAGGTCGGCGGGGCTCACGTCGATGCCGGCGGGACCGTAGCGGCCGTCCTCTCGGCCGTCGCGACGATCCACGTGGTCGGAGTACCAGGTGCCGCCCGCGCACAGGTTGATGTCACTCGCCCGGTAGCCCTTCCATGGGGGGCCGGGCATCACCAGGCCATGGCCCGCGTCGCCGAATCGTTCTTGCAAGAGACGCCGAACCTGCCCGGTGAAGAACTCGCCCGCCACGTGCGAGGCGCCGTAGAAGGCCACCCGTGTGGTGCGTTTTTTGGCGGCCGCGCGCATGAAGACCTCGCGCACGGCGGCGATGTCGGCGTCGCGACCGCGGAGGGGCTCGAGCGGCAGGGTGCTCACGTCGTAGGGCGCGCTCAGCTCGGCGCTGGCCACGGGCTCCATCTTCGGTTGCTCCACTGCCGGATTGCTGGCCGTGGTGGGCGCCTCCGTGTCGGCGACTTCGCTACCGGGAGGCTTGATGCTCGCCTTGGTGGTGCACTCGTCGGTGGGGAGCGTCGTGGGCGAGAGCGACACCACTTGTACCCAGGCGGGCTCGGCGGCGAGCGCGAGTGTCAAGAACAGGAAACTCATGGTGAACCCTCCGCCAGCCAGCCCGCGTGGCCGGCCTCGATCGCGTCGGCAAGCATGTTTCCGACGAGGTCCTGGCCCGCCGCCGAGAGGTGGAGCAGGTCGGCCCATGCGAGTGTCGGTTTCCGCGTGCTCCAGCGGACGATCGCCCCATCGCCGCCCATCGCCGCCCGCGCGTCCCAGAAGGCGCAGCCCTCGGCCTCGGCGACCGCCCGTTGCGCGGCCACCATCTTCGCCATGGCCGGCTTGCTCCGCGGCGTGCCGCCCTCGCGGGTGCCCTGGTCGAGCGGGGTGACGAGGAGACATCCGGCCGCAGGCGCGCCGCCCCGCAGGATCTGCACCGCCTCCCGGTAGATCGCCTGGTAGCCCTCGCCTTTACCCGCCATCACCGCGGGGAATCCTGTCTCGTTGCCGCCGATCATCACCACCACGAGGTCGGGCGAACGCTCCGCCACTTGCGCCGCGAGCGCCGTCTTGTCGTGGTACTTGAAGGACTTGCTGCCCACGCCGACGACACCGAGTGCGTCCCACACGACGCCGGGGCCGCTGGTTTCCATCACCGCGCCATAGAAAGTGACAGGCCCGCCGGAGGCGCCGAAGGCCAGCTTGGTGAAGGTCGACGCGGTCGAGAGCCGCTGCACCGCGTCGGCTCGCGCCTCGCTGGCCGCCGTGCCGCCCCCCACGCCGTGGTCGTCGACGCTGGCCCACCACTGGCCTGCCCCGGGCCTTGTTTGCATGTAAAGGTCGAGTCGCGACATCGGCACGGGCGCGCCGTCGGCCCCCTTCGGCGCGTGGACCACCACGTAGGCGCCGTCGGCCGCGTTGCTCGCGGTGCCGCCGTAGCCGTAGCGTCCCTTGCCGCCGCCGAGCAGGATGGTGACGGTTTCCCAGTCACCACTTTTGCTCGACTTCACGTCGGGACGCACGCTCCAGCGGGGATCGTTCCCGGCGGAGATGAAGCCGGGGCCGCCGTTGCCGAAACGAGCCTGCAGGCGAGACCGGACGGTGCCCGAGATGCCGTCGGCGGCGATGGTGCTGTCGCCGTAGTGGGCGGCGCGCGCGAGGCCCTCGCCGCGGCTGAGCGCCCGGTAGAACGGGGCCATGCCCCGGTGGCCGGGGTCGACCAGCGCCTGGGGCACTCCGGGGGGACGAGGCGGGAGGCTGGGGTCGGCCGCGATGGACACCTCGATTGGGGCCGCGACGCCGGGATCGTTGCCCGTGGGAGGGCCCTGGGCGGCGCCGGGAAGCACCGGCTTCTCGACGCGGTCGCTGCTGGCGACGGCGCCGCCAGTGCCGAGATCGTCGACCGGTGGCCGCCCCGGATCCACCGCCACCGGCGCGGCCACCAGCTCGCCCTTGTCGTCCTCCACCCCGCGGGCCTCGGCCTGGGGGAGGAGGCTCCGGGCCAATGGAAGGGGTTCGCCGGGGTTCCACGGGCGGCTTGTTTCCCAGCCGGGGACGACGTAGGCGAGTGACACGGCAACCCCGGCCGCCCCGAAGGCCGCGACCAGGCTGCGTAGTCCACGAGTGTCAGAAGGCATAGTAGATGAAGGCCAGGCTATCGCCCACGCCGAGCCGCGTGCAGAGCCAGCCGAGGCCGGCCAGCGCGAGGCCCCAGGCCACGGCGGGGAGCTTGAGGAACTGGTCGCGTAGCGCCGCGGCCCAGCTCACCGGCGTGAAGTGGGCCGCGTAGCCCAGGGCCAGCACCGCCCAGGCGTGGGGCGAGAAGCGGGGCAAGTCGAGCGACCAGCGGCTCAACAGCGCCCCGGTGACGGTGCCGGCGTGGGCGAGGTCGTCGGCCCGGAAGAGGATGCGCGCGAGCACGATGAATTGGAACGTGAGGAGCCACCGCCACGCGACCCCCAGCCCCGCGGGCTCCGTCCATCCCGGGCGCTTCTTCCACCACCGGTTGAGGCCCACGGCGACGCCATGCAGCACGCCGTACACGATGAAGGTCCAGTTCGCCCCGTGCCAGGCGCCGAGGATGAGCAAGGTCGCCATCGTGTTGCGGTAGGGAATCCAGCCCCCGCCCCGGCTACCGCCCATGGGGTAGTACACGTAGTCGCGCACCCAGTCACTCAGGGTGATGTGCCATCTACGCCAGTAGTTCGCCACCGAGAGCGCCTGGTAGGGACGATTGAAGTTCTCGGGGATGCGGAAGCCGAGCAGGCGAGAGCTGCCGATCGCGAAGTCGGTGTAGCCGCTGAAGTCGGCGTAGATCTGCAGGGTGTAGGCGTACAGAGCCACGAGCACTTCGAGCCCGGTGAACTGTGCCGGGTCGGTGAACACCGAGTCGATCATGCCGACCCGCAGCACGTCGGCGATGAGCAACTTCTTGCCGAGGCCCACGCCGATGCGGCACAGGCCCTGTCCCACGTCGTCGCGGGTGATGTTGCGCTCGGCGGCGAGTTGGCCGAGCAGGTTCGACGCCCGCAGGATGGGACCGGCCACCAGGTGCGGGAAGAAGCACAGGAAGGTGGCGAACTTGACGGGGCTGGGCTCGGGCTTCTCGCCGCGACGCACGTCGAGCACGTAGGCCAGGGCCTGGAAGCTGTAGAAGCTGATGCCGATGGGCAGGTGTTGACGCGGCAAGACGGGGAACACTGGCCACAGCGCGTGGATGTTCTCGCCGAGGAAGTGAACGTACTTGTAGAAGAAGAGCGGGCCAAGGATCACGGCGGCGGCGGCCCACGCGAGTGGCGTCTTCTTCTCGGTGCTGTGCATCCAGCGACCGAAGAAGAAGGCCGCGGTGCCCACCCCGAGGAGCACCAGCGAGTCGAGCGGATTCCACGCGAGGTAGAAGATGGCGCTCGCGACAAGGATGATCCACGTCTGCACCCGGCTGTCGCGCACAAGCCAGTGCGCCACGGCCACCAGCGGCAGGAACAGGAAGTAGTCGAAGGTCGAAAACAGCATCGGCCGGCCGGCGGATTATCGCGGCGCGGTGCCCTCCCCTGTCGCTCATGTCGGCCTCGCGCTCGCGCTGCGCTGGGGCCTGTCGCGACCGGGCTCGCCCTGGGCCGATCGCGTGGCCCTGGCCTGTGCCGTTGCGTCGATCACGCCCGACTTCGACATGCTCCTGGTGATGGCCTTGCCGGGCGGCATCGCGTGGCACCATGGTCCCACCCATTCCTTGCTCGGCGCCGCGCTCGCGGGCGTGGTCGTGTCCGCCTTCGCGCGCCTGTCACGCCGGGAGGCGTGGTTGCCCGTGGCCGCCGCGGTGATGCACGTCCCGCTCGACTACCTCACCGGCGAGCCCGGGGGTCCAGCCCACTTCGGCGTGCCCGTTTTCTGGCCTTTGTACGGGGAGCGGATGGTTTCTCCCTGGCCCTGGTTCATCCCCTTTGGCATCGACCGCCAGGGTTTCCTCGCGCACATGTTCACGCCCGAGGCCGGGTGGGCCTACGGGCGCGAGCTGGTCACCGTGCTGGTGGGCCTCGCCATCGCCCGCTACGGGCGGGGCAGCTCCACGAACTCATAGCCGAGGGCCTTCAGCTCGCTCACCACGTCGATCTTGGTCTTGCCGCCCTTGCCGTCGTCCACCTCGATGCTGCGCGGCCCGGCCACGACGACCAGCGTCTTGGCCGGGTCGAGCAAGGCCTTGCCGGCCATGGCCGCCTGCTCGGGCGTGATTCTGGTCACTCGCTCGCCGTACTTCGCCCACTCGTCGCCCGGCAGCCCGAAGACCGGCAGCGTGGCGAATGTCCCGGAGGCCGAGGCATTGGTCTCGAAGTTCCCGGGCAAGGACTTCACGAGGTAGTCGCGAACGAGGGTCATGTCGTCGGCCGTCGGCACGCGGGCCGCCTGGGCGCCCATCTCCTTGAGCACCTCCACCACGGCGGGTGCGGTCTTGTCGGCCTGCACCGAGGAACGCGCCACCAGGAGCGAGTAGTCGCGCGCGTCGGCGAAGCCGGCATAGGCGCCGTAGCTCCAGCCGTGCTCCTCGCGCAGGTTCATATTGAGTCGCGAGCTGAACATGCCGCCGAAGAGGGTGACCGCCACGTTGGACGACCAGTACTCGGGCGAGCCGCGCCCCGGGGCGGCGGTGCCCGCGTTGATGACACTCTGCACGGCGCCGGGTTGTTCCACGAACACCACCCGGGTCTTGAGCGGCGCGCTCGGCGCGGTGACGCTGCTTCGCCCCGCCTTGCCCACCTTCCATTTGCCAAAGCGAGCCTCGAGCAAGGGCTTGAGCGTGGCCTCGTCGATGTTGCCGGCCAGGACCAGCGCCGCGTTGCCCGCGTGCCAGTAGTCCGCGTAGTGCCGGGTCACGTCGGACAGTTTGAGTGCCTTGACACTCGCCTCGGTGCCGACGGTAGGGACACCATAGGGGTGTTTGCCCCCGTACATCTGGGCGAGGAAGGTGCGCTGTGCCACGTCGCGGGGTTCGGCGCGGGCGGCCACGATGCCCGTCACCACCTCGTCGACCACCCGGGCGAAGTCCTTCTTGTCGAAGCGTGGGTTGAGCGCCACGTCGGCGAGCAGATCGAGCGAGGGGGCGAGCGGCTCGCCGGTGAGCGCGTCGAGGGTGATGGTCGTGGACTCCGCCCCCGGCGACACGGCAAGGTCGGCGCCGAGCTTGGCGGCGTCGGCGGCGATGGTGGCGCCATCACGCTTCTTGGTGCCCTCGTCGAGCATGTTGGCGGCGAGCGCGGCGAGGCCCGCCTTGTCGCCGTTGGCATCGCGACCCACCTGCATGATGAGGCGCATGCTGACCAGCGGCAGGTCGCCCTGTTTGACGAGGTACACGGGAACGCCGTTGGACAAGGTGAACTGCGTCGCGACCGGGGCCGTCCACGCCTTCGCCGGGGCGGGGGCGGGACGCAGGGCGCGCCAAGCCTCCGGATCGACCGGAGCCGGCGCGGGCTCCGCCACGACGGGCGCTGCCTTGGGGGCGCAGGCGGCGAGGGTCGCGAAGAGGAACAGGCGAATCATTGCGCACCTCCCGCAGCCTTGGGGGCAGGCACGACGTCGACCACCACTCGATTGTCAGGGCGAATCGCCTCGGACAGCGCCTTGGTGACCGCCTCGGGGGTGACGGCGTCGTAGCGCGCGAAGTCGGCGGCGAGGTAGCCCGGGTCGCCCACGTGATGATTGTAGTAATTGAGCACGTCGGCCTTGCCCGAGAAGCCGCCGAGCTCCTCGAGGCCGCGCAAGACGCGGGCCTTGGTTTGCGTCCACGCGCGGGAGAGCTCGTCGTTCGTGGGCGGCGCCTTGCGCATCGCCTCCACCACGGCCCAGGCCTCGGCCTCCAATCGGGCCGGCGCCATGTCCTGCTTGCCAATCACCTCCACCACGAACACCGAGCCGAAGGTGAGGGGGTACTGATACGCCCTGACTGACTGGGCGATCTGCTTCTTCTCGACGAGCTCGCGGTGCAGGCGGCTCGACTTGCCATCCGCCAGGATCGACGCGGCCAGTTGCAGCTCGGCGTCGCCCGACTTGAAGGCCGGCGCTGTGACCCAGCCCATGTAGAGCTTCGGGAGCTCCACGTCGTCGGTGGTGGACAGGCGCTTCTCCGAGGAGATCGGCGGCGCGAGCTGGGTGGTGATGGTGGGCTCGGCGCCGCTCGGGATGCTGCCGAAGTACTTCTCGACCATCGCCTTGGTGCTCGCGGCCTCGAAGTCGCCGCAGATCACGAGGGTGGCGTTGTTGGGGAGGTACCAGGTGCGGAAGAAGCCCTTCACATCGTCGAGGGTGGCGGCCTCGAGATCCTGATGGCTGCCAATCACCACGCCGTTGTAGGGGTGCGGTGCCGGGAACAGGAGCTTGAAGAACTGCTCCTCGGCCACGCCGTAGGGCACGTTCTCGGTGGACTGCTGGCGCTCCTTGCGCACCACCGCCTTCTGGTTGTCGAGCCGCTCCTGCGTGAGCGTGTCGAGCAGAAAGCCCATCCGGTCGCTCTCCAACCAGAGGGCGAGCTCGAGCTGGTTGCTCGGGACGGTTTCAAGGTAGTTCGTCCGGTCGAAGTCGGTGGTACCGTTCACAAATGGCGCGCCGATGCCCTCGAGGATGGGGAAAAACTGGTCTTCCGGCACGTTGCGGCTGCCCTGGAACATGATGTGTTCGAACAAGTGCGCGAAGCCGGAGCGGCCCGGCAATTCGTAGCCGGCTCCCACGTGGTACCAGATATCCACCGCGACCAGCGGCAGGCGCGCGTCGTGACTGAGCACCACCTCGAGGCCGTTGGGGAGCGTGTATTTCTCGAAGGGGATCGTCGGCGCTGGGTCGGCGGCGAAGGCGAGTCCGAGCAGGGGGAGCAACAAGGCGATCTCCGAGGGGCGCCGGCAGGTATCGTCTCTTTGGTGCCGTGACACCTCGTGTGCGTGGTACGCTCGCGACAGAAACACGCACGGTCCGCGCCTTGCTGGCCCTCGCGGCATGTCCCCCTGATCCCGCGGAGAAGCTCGATCCCGAGGACTCGGGCGTGTCCGTTCCCGACAGCGCGGCCGACTCGGCGCCGGCCGACACGGCCTCGCCAGGCGTGACCAGCGACAGCAGCGAGCCCAAGGAAGCGGAGGAGCCGCTGCCCACCTGCACCATCACCGTGCCCGGCGACGTCGCGACCGTGCGCGCCAGTCGGTGATCGGAGGAAACGAGGCTGATGCCTACGGCGGCGGCGTGCCCGCGTCGTCGGAGAGCGCACTGGAGCTCGACCACGTGCTCATCGTCGACAACCGGGCGCGCAGCTTCGGGGGCGGCGTGGAGGTGTCATCCACGTCCACCGTGTCGCTGTCCTACACCGTCGTGGCCGGGAACGAGTCAACGCTCGATGGCGCCGGCATCTCCACGCGATCCGACGGGGTCGCCGTGGCAATCGAGCACTCGGTGGTCGTTGGCAATGCGGTCTGCGACTTGAGCGAGGGCAAGGCCGCCGGTGTGGCGCTCATCGACGGTTACGACGGCGCGGTGTCGCACGTCGTCGTGAGCGAGAACGTGGGGGGCCCGGGCGTCGGCTCAGACGCATCCACCATGGTGGCGGTCGAGGTCTCCGACGCCTGGGGCAACGAGGGCGGCGACTACGTGGGCATGACCGACCCCGCCGGCACCGGCGGCAACCTCTCGGTCGACCCGTCCTTCCTCGACACCAGCGCGCGGTTCGCGTTGGACCCGGACCTGCACCTCGGGCTCAGCTCCCCGGTGGTCGACGCAGGGAACCCCGCCCAGTTCGATCCCGACGGTAGCCGAGCCGACATCGGCCCTTACGGCGGCGAGGGCGCCGACGACAGAGAACCCGATGGCGACGGGTTCCCCGCGTGGTGGCAGCCAGGTCCGTACACCAGTGATCTCACGACGCAGGGCTGGGACCGCGACGACCTCGACGCGGGCATGCGACCGGGGAGCGGCTGCTAGCTGGAACCCGTTTGTGAGACCCGGGCCGGCTATCCCCCGCTAGATGAGACAAGTCTAGGACTATGGAAGGAGATCGGAGACACGCGGACAGCCGTCGGGATCCGGCCCACGGAGAAAGGCTGCTTTTCGCGTGGTCGAGATGCACCCGAGAGAGACTCGGCCACCGGACGCCGCTCTCGTGTCTCCTTTTGCCCGGCATGCTCGCCGCGATGTCTCCTCGGCGGGGGCATAGCCGTCCTCGACCGCCCGCCGGCCGAGTCTCCTGGCCGCCTGGCCCGGCTGTCGGCCCGTCGCGCAGGCCCCCCGGGCCCGGCCCCCGGCCCCCCGCGTTACCGCCCGTGAGCATGTCGGAACGTGGCCCGCTCGCGTTGAGGCTCGCGCCGGGGCTGGCCAAGGCGCTCCTCCGCCTCTGCTTGCCGCCGGAAACGCTGCGAGAGCTGGGCCCGGCGCTCGACGCGATCGACTGGAGCTTCGAGGCCGTCGCGGCGCTGCTCCGGGAGCGACTGGGTGTCGGCGCCGAGGTGCCCCTGTCGGCGCGCGAGATCGAGGACTTCCTCGACGCGCTGGAGCGCGAGGCGTCACCGCTCTCGCGGGAGGCGCGGGCCCGAGTCGTGAACGCCCTCGGCGAGGCGCTCGCCGAGGCGGGGTCGCTCTCGCCCTCGCTCCTCGTGGCCGCCGACCTCGCCACCTCCCGCGTGGCGAGCAGCATCCTGGAAGCCCGCGCCGCGCGGGAGCTCGAGGGCGTGGAGCGCATCGCCTGCGAGCGCCTGTGCCAGGAGGCTGCCCGCGCGCTCGTCGCCAGCGCCTCGCGGCGAGCCGGTTTCGCCGAGGCGGTCGCCGGGGAGACGCTCGCGCGGCTGCGTCGCATCGAAGACTCGCTCCAGTCGCCCGACGAGTTCGACGGCGCCTACCGGGGCGCCATCGGTCGGCGCCACGACCACCTCCGGTTGTACGGCCTACCCCGGGGGGCGGTGAGCGTGGACGAGGCCGTGCCGGTGCGGATCTCCGGGCCCATCGAGTCGCGACGCACGCTGCTGCTCGGCGAGGCTGGCGCGGGCAAGACGACGATGGCCCAGCGGCTGGTGGTGGCGGCGGCGCGCAGTCGCGACCGCGTTCCATTCCTCGTGCCGTTGCGGGGGCTCCGGGAGGGCGCCTTTCCGTCGGCACGGGAGATCCTCGCCGCGAGCGTGCCTCACCTCGGCGACGAGGCCCCCCGCGGCTGGGTGCAACGGGCCTTCCGGCGCGGCGCGCTCCTCGTGTTCGATGGCCTCGACGAGCTGGCCCGGCCAAGGCGTCGCGAGTTTTTCGAGTGGGTGGAGGAGCTGGCGCGCGACGTGGGCGGCGACCTGCGGGTGATCGTCACCGGGCGGCCGGGCGCGGTGCGACGACCCCAGGGCGACTTGCTCGCCGGCGCGCGTCCCTACGCTGCGGTCAACCTGGAGCCCCTCGAACCGCACGCCAGCACGGGGCTCATCCGCACGTGGTGGCGCGCCGCCCGGGGCGGGGCCGGTCTCGAGGAGCTGCTCGCGGCCGTCGAGGCCGACGCGGGCCTTGGCTCCCTCGTGTCGAACCCGCTCCTCGCCACGCTGGTGGCCGCCGCGCACCACGCCGGGGGCGACATTCCCCGGCATCGCGCCGCCGCCTGCGTGGCCGCCGCCCGAGCCCTGCTCGGTCGCGACGACACTGCGGCGCTCGGCGCGGATATCGAGGATCGCCTTTCGTTGGTGCAGCGGGTGGCGTGGTGGTTCGCGATCAACGGGCACCGCGTGGTCGACGCGGCGGAACTCGACGAGGCGCTGGGCGGCCTTGGTCTTGGTCCTCCGGCGGAACTGCGCCACGCGCTCGTGGAAAAGAGCGGGCTCTTCCGCCAGTCGCCCGAGGGCATCTGTTTCAGCCAATCGCTCGTGCGAGACGGGCTCGCCGCGCGGCAGGCGCTCGCGACCGCGAGTTATGGCATGCTCGCCGAACATGCACACGACGAGGGCTGGAAGGAGCGGGTGGCCGCGGCGCTGGAGCTCGCGCAGGGCGAAGCTCGCGCCCGGCTCGTGTCGCGACTCAGGCTCGTCGCCGAACGACGTCCCGAGCGGCGCGGGCGTGTCGAGGCGCTCCTGGCTGGGGCTGGGTTGGCGGGGGCTCCGCTGGGGTAGCGCGGCGCTGGTGTTCGCGGGCTGCGGGCCGATCATCGTGGCCTGGCCGCCCAACCAGGTGATGCCGACCGCCATGGCGCCCATGGAAGACAAGGCGGAGCTCGGCTTCGGCGTCGGTTCGAACTTCTTCCTCGCGTACCCCCTGATGTTTCCCACGGAGGGCGGCCCGGCGCACATCTACGGCGGCTACGCCCCCTGGGAGGGCGCCGACCTTCGTCTCGCGGCGGCTCCCTACGCCTTTGGCAGTGGCTACGACCTGCGTCTCGGCCAGCGCGCATGGGCCAACGAGACCTTCCGTCTGGACGCAGTGCTCGGGGTCGGTCTGAGCTGGTCGGAGTCGACAGGCCCGTTCTACGTGGGGACCTACATGGACGCCGACGAGGACGGCATCCAGGACCTCGAGCCGGTGACGGAGACACGCGACTACGCCTACTGGACGCTCGCCCCGTCGCTCGCGGCGCGGTTCACATGGTCGCCCGGCGCGGATTGGCGCGTGCCCGTGGTCGCGCGCTTGTCCCGAGCGAGCACGTTCACCGGCTACGGGCTGGAAGGGTGGGACCCGCGCGTCGCCCTCTGGTACGACCTCGACGCCGCGGTCGTGCACCGTGTCGGCGAGCATTGGACACTGGGCGCCAGCCTCGGGGTCACCACGGACGGCGCCCCCGCGTTCTCCATGGGCAAGTTCGGCCTCTCCGCCGGCGTCCACTGGTAACTACTGCTTCTTGACCTTCCGCTTGTAGTCGAAGCCCACCCACAGCTCCTCGCCAAGCACCAGCGTCTTCTCGAAGTAGTAGGCGTTGCCCGACAGTGGAATCTGCACCTCCACCGGCTCCACGCCCTGGCCGAGCACGCCGGTGTCGCCCTGGTTCTGCACCTCCATGCGCACCGCGTTCGACGCGGCCTGGGTGACGATCGCCTCGGCCGGCAGCACGGGCGCGGCGCTGAACCACTGCACGCGGCGCACCGTGCCCTCCGAGGTCTTGGGCACCACCGTGGTGCTGTAGGGCACGTAGATCGTCCACTGGAGCACGCTCGAGGGGGCGTCGACCTTGGGGAGATCGGCGCGCATCTCGCCGCGACCCTCGGCCAGCTCGGCGCCGTTCTCCACGTACACGAGGTCGACGAGGAAGGCGCTCAGGGCACCTCCGGAAGCGTCGCTGCGCACCAGGGGCACGAGCACGCCACCCTCGGCCTTGGCCACCTTCACCGCGCGACCGGCGACAGAGGCCGACCACACCTCGGCGCCCTGCGGGATCGACACCCGGAGGAACTGCTTGCGGTTGTTGCGCACCGCGTAGCGCACGCGGGTCATGCGGCGGCCGTCTTCCGTCACCAGCGTCTCGGCGCTCGCGGTATCGACCAGGGTCACCAGCATGTCGAGGTCGGGGTGTTGTTTGACTTCGAGGGGGATCTTCACCTCGCCGCCGCGGGCGCGGTAGGCGAGGAGCACCGGGTAGTCCGTCTGTCCGACCAGCGCGGCGGGCAGCTCGCGCACGTCGATGGGGACCGCACCCGTGGCTTGCTTCGCGACAATCTCCACGGCGCTGCGCGCATCGACGCCCACGTAGTCGGTTTCCCGGGTGACACCGGACAGGCGCGGCAGCGGCACGTCGAGCCCACTCTGCAGGGCGCGCTCGTAGTCGATGCCGAGGCGGTAGAGGCCCTCGGCGCCGTAGTTGAGCTCCACGTTGATGGCGCCGTCCTTGTCTTGGGTCCAGTTACGGATGCCGTTGCCCCGCACGTCGAGCACGGTCACGTCGGTGGGCACCTGCACCTTGAACTTGTCGACCTTGGCGTGGAGCACGGTGTAGTCGATGTCGGAGCGCATCGCGAGCACACCCTCGCTCACGCCGACGAGGGTGCGCGCCTCGGCGTACACGCGGGCCTCGCGCTGGGCGGCGGCGGCCTGCTCGGTGAGCTCGCGGTGCCAACTCACGGTGAGGCTGTTCATCGAGGGCACGTAGGCTTCCAGCCGACGCTCGTTGCCCACGCTGGTGACGGTGGTGCCTTGCGCGCCGGGCACCTCGAAGTCGAGCGCCTCGGCGCTCTCCACCGCCACGCCCACCACCGTGGCGCCGGCCTGCGGCAGCGGGATGGTGAAGCCGGTCTCGCCGTCGGCGGCGAAGAGCTTCACCGCGAACTCGAGCTCGGCGTCGAAGCCACCCGCCTTGTCGGAGATCATCGTGTAGTAGCCGTCTTTCACGAAGAGGTTGGCGTCTTTCCCGCCGACCCTCGCCGAGCGCAGCGCCGTGGAGGCGCCCACCAGCGGCACCGTGGTCCAGCCCTCCTTCTTGTGCACCGTGCCCTTGAGTTGGAGCTTCACCACGGCGTAGGCGTCGTCATCCTTGCCGACGACGCGGCCGGCAAAAACGGCGCGGTCGAGCGTCCAGTCGCGCGGGGCCACGATCTTGGGCTGCTGCTCGATGACCATCTTGCGGTAGAGCGCCTCGAAGTCGTTCCACGGCAGCGTGATCTCGCCGTTGGGCGAGTTGAGCGGGGCCGCCAGCGCCATCGAAATGAGCAGGACGAGGGACATCATAGGTTCTCTCCGGGAAGTTCTTTGTACTTGACAGTGAAGGTGGGGAAAGCGCCACTCGGGAGCAGCGCGCTACTGTGTGTGATCGCCGGGCTGTCGAGGCACATGGCCACGGCCATCGGCGACGCGCTCGCTTCGAGCGCCTTGCGACGCTCCGGTACGCGTTTGACAGTGACCTGGGCCACGGGTGCAGGGTCGGGCGTGGCCACGGGTTCGACCAGCGGCGGGGCCATCGGCGCCATCACCGCCTGGGCGCGCTCCCCCGCGATCTCTTCCTCGGCCACTTCGAAATCTTCCGAGGCCGGCTCTTCCCGGCTCACGATCATCTCGTTGGCGAAGCTCAGCGAAGGCTTGGGTGCGGGCGCCGCCGTGCGAGGGGGAGCGGGCGGCGGCGGAGGCGCGACGGCGGCGGGTGCGGCGGCGCCGTGCGCGACGACCGTCTGGCTGGCGACGGCTCCGGTGGCGCTTCCCGAGCTGCGGCCGCCCACCGTCGCGCCTGCCTGAGGACCCGCCACGGCCTTGGTCGACACGTCGGCTCGCGCCGGGGGGGCCTCGGCCGACTTGTCCGCCTTGGCCTCCTTCTTGCCGAAGAGTCCGCCCATGGGCTTGTTCTCGGCCACGGCCCCGGGGACGGTGGCCACCACGCTCTGGTAGCTCCGCCCCTCCGGCACGCGCGCCAGGTAGTCCTTGCCCAGCTCCTCGGGGATGTCGGCGGGCTGGTCTTCGTCGGCGTGAAACGTGCCCTCGTCCCGACCGTCGCGGTCGTAGCTCCCGTCCTCGCTGCCACTGTCATCACCCGAGCTACCCCAGCCGTAGCCCTGTCCGCCGCCGCCCTCGCCGGTGCCGACGACGCCGAGGCCGCCCGCCCCGTAGGCCACGTCGCTCCCGGTGTTCGCGTCGATGTAGCCGAGCGACTCCAGGGTCTGGCGCTCGGTCGCGCTGCCGCCAGACGTGCCGCCCAGGCGCGAGAACAAGGCGTAGGCCTCGTCGGGCGGGGGTTCCTGCGGCGTCTCGGGGGCCTTCTTCTGCGCTCGGATCGAGGCGAGTTTTTCCTCGGCCTCGGCGATGTTCGACTTCTGGACCGTGCTCTCTACCTGCTCGGTGCGCTCGAGCTCGTTGGCGATGGCGAGCGCCTCGTTCCAGAGGGCCTCGGCCTTGTCGTAGTCGCCTGAGCGAAGGAGCGTTTCCGCCTCTTGTTCCACCACCACCTGCTTCTCTTGCAGGCCGCCCGTCTTGGCCTTGGCGAGCTCCTTCACGCGGCGGTAAGCCGCGCTCGACGACGACGACGTGGTGGTGGGCGCCGCCTTGCCGCTGAGCACGTCGAGGTTGTCTTGGAGCTGGGCCACGTCTTCGTTGTCGACCTCGTAGTTCTTCGCCTCGTCGAGCCAACGCTGGGCGGTGTCGAAGTCGTTTTCCTTGTAGGCGCTGGCGGCCTTGAGCACGGCGCTGTCGACCACCTCGCGGGTGCGCCGGTCCGCGGTGGTGTCGACCGTGGCCACGAAGGAACGTCCATCGCGACCCACAGCGCGGTAGCCACGCGGCAGGTGTACCTCCCAGCTCGCCGATTGCACGGGGGCGTCGACCGAGGGCAGGCGGAACTGGTGGTCGCCCTTCCGGGTCCACACGTCGTCCTCGCCGATCCACTCGACGTCGACCGGGAAGGCGAGGAGACCCCGCAGTGTCTCGACCGACTTCTCCAGCGGGATGTAGAGGCCGCCCTGGCCGTCGTCGAGGGCCGACACCGGCAGCCCCCCCACGCGCACGACGATCGGCTTCCAACCGGGTGCCGCGCGCACGTGCAGGTACTGGCGACGCTCGTTGCGCACCCGGTACACCTGTCGCAGCGCGATGCGTCCCTCGCGTGCCGCGCTCACGACGTAGCGCGCCGAGGTGACCACGGTGTCGGGCCCCTGCACCGCGTCGAAGGCCACCGGGAGCACCCGCAGGGGCTGGTGGCCCCGCCAGTGGGCGAGAGGCGCGCCTTCGCCCAGGCCGCGGGCCCAGGCCGGGAGTTGTTTCTCGGTGATGCTCGAGGGCGTCGACACGGGGATCAGCTCGCCCTCGTCGGCCTTTCCGAGGGTCCAGAAACGGTCGACGCGCGCGACACCCGTCGGAACGGGACCGGGGACGGCCGCCTCGCCCTTCGGGGAAGCGCGCCCCGACACCCGCGCGGTGAAGACCCCCTTTACCGGCGACTTGGTCTTGATGGTGACGGTGGCGCCACTCGCCGACCAGCGCTCGATGTTCGTGCCGGCAACGTCGATCTCCTGGAGCCCGGCGGCCTCGAAGCGGAAGGTGTCGACCTCGCCCCGGAGCACCGTCCAGCGGAGCGCGCTGTCGAGCGCGATGGTGCCGGCCTCGGCGCGGAAGGCGGTCGCCACCTCGCCGTTGACCAGCGCCTGTCGCACCGGTGGCGCCTCGTCACGGTGGGGTACCCAGCTCACTTGGAGTTGCGACGCGGGGCCGAGCTCGCCCCCCACCGCGCCCTCTACGGTCACATCGAGCCCGGGGGCATCGACCTCCACGCGCGTGCGGGCCGCGGGGTGGATGTCCATGATCATGCGCCCGTCGGCGCGGACGGCGTAGAGGCCGCGCACCCGTTCCTCGTGGGCCAGCGGCCCCGGTTCCAGGGCGAGCACCAGGCCGGCGGGCGTGGCGATCACCGGCCCGCTCGCGTAGGTGACGAGCAGATCGGCGTCGACGAAGCGCACGTTGGCCATGGCCGGCGCCGGGGTGACGAAGCGGTAGGTGGCCTCCACCTCCACCGGCTCGCCCTCGCGGATGCGCAGGCGCCACGTGGCCTCGGTCGCCTCCCAGCCCACAGGTGGGGGCGGCGGGGTCCACGGCGGCGCGTCCCACGGGGAAGCGAGCGCCAGCCGGAAGAGGAGGGAGAGCACCATGCCGGCCGACAACGTAGCGAGGTGGGGGTTCCTTACGCCCGGTCATGAATGGTCCCGCGTTCCGGGGCATCTGCTTGTCCCAACCTGTCTCCCCGCCTGTGCACCCGCCGTCGCACGCGGGTACAACCACGCCGTGGAGCCCATTGCCGTCGAGATCGCCGTCGCGGATCCTGAGGTGGACGAGCCCCTGGTCGACACCGCGGTGGAAGACACCCTCCGCGCGGTGCTGGGCGACGACGCCGACGCCGCGCTCCTGATCGTCGAGCGCGCCGATCCCCGGCTCGCGGCGCTCTTGCTGCCGTCCGTGCCCGCCGGTGCCATCCCCGACCGCACCGGCGAGGACCTGCGTGTCGACCTCCTCGACGCCGACGTGTGGCTCGAGGGCACCGAGGTGGTGGGCACCGTGCGCGGGCCCGGGGTGACCGAGAACGGCGCTTGGCTCGAGCTCGACGTGGGGGGCGGCCCGGCGGCGGACATCGAGATCGGCTTCGGACGTGCCTGGGCTTACGAGCGCTCGCTCCGTGTCGAGAACGAGCCGGCCGTGATGCGGGACAATCGGCCAGAGATCGGCCAGGACAGGGTGACGTTCCGCGCCGACCTCGGTGGGTCGACGAGCCTCGAGCCGGGCCACGTGGGCTACGCGGTGGCGTACATCCCGAGCTTCGATGGGAGCATCCACGACGTGGGTGCGGGCGGACTGCTCGGCGAGCCGCTCCCCGACCGCATCGAGGTGCTCGGGGCCATCGCCAGGGCCGGGCCGGTGAAAGACGCGGACATGGCGGTGGCGCTGGCCGTCACCTTCGGCACCCTTCGCGGCGTGGTGGCGCCGGGCGTCGTGCCCACCGTCGATGCCGACGCGGTGGCCTGGCTGCGGTACGCGGAGGAGCTGGACAGTTGGCTCGAAGCCGGGGGGGCCACCTGGCGCCTCGGCAGTCGCGACCCGCTGGCGAAGCTGGCGTGGGCCTGGCCGGCGGCACAGGGGGTGGCCTACGGGCAGTTCGCGCTCTCCGTGGAAACCGAGAAGTTGTCCGCCGCGCGCTACCGCTTCGTGGTGCCGAGCGCCGAGACGCTCACGAGTCTGCGCGAGATGTTGCCCAAGCGCGCCGAGGCGACGAACACCGCGGCGGCGGTCGACGGGTTTATCTGGTCTAAACTGCGCTACCGTGCCAATGCCGACCTGATGGAGGCCCTGTGCCGGGCGGAGCAGCTCGACGATGAAACCTGCGCGAGCTGGAAGGTCGACCGGCGAAAGAGCGCCACGCTCGGCGTGGTTGACGGGGTGACGCTGCCGCTCTGGGAGGGCGTGAGCGCCAGCTTCCAGCTCGACCTCCTCGCGCGCGAGGGGCAGGTCATCGGCGACTGCGCCACTGCGACGACGCTGGCGATCACCGGTTTCCAGGCCCTAGGCATCCCGGCGGTGGCGATGGGCTGGGCGGGCGACGGTCTCACCTCGCCCACCCACGATGTGCCCCTCTGGCTAGACGGTGATCGTTTCCGGGCCACGCAGCGCTTCATGGCCCTCGGTCGCGAGTGGACCGGCGAGCGGGCCTTCGTGTACGTGACGCTCCCGGGCGTGCATCCCGTGGCCTTCTCCATGGGACGAGAGCCGCACGGGTGGAGCCGGGGCGGCGCGGTGGCGGGCGGCTGGACCAGCTTTGCCGAGGTAGACCTGATCCTCCGCGAGGGGCTTCCCACCTCGGTGGTTGGCGACTGGATCGACGTCCAGGCCGCCGGGGGCTGGCCCACCTGGTAGCCGACAACCCCTGCCTGGACTGCGGAGCCTGTTGCCGGGAAGCCTTCCATGCGGTGGAGCTGTCGCGACGCGACCGCTTCGCGCGGCGTCACCCGGAGTTGCTCGTCGTCACCGGGGGGCGGCTCGGGGTGAGGCGCGTGCCGGTGGCCGGGTCCACCGACGAGCGCCCGCTCACGCGCTGCGTCTGTCTCGGCGCGGACTACCGTTGCGCACACTACGCCGACCGGCCGGTCACCTGTCGCGACTTCGAGCTCGGCAGCGAGAACTGCGACGAGGCCCGTCGTCGGGTGGGATTATCGCCCTTGTCTACTTCTTCTTCTTCTGGTCGTCCGCCTGGTCGAGACCCTGCTTGAGCTCGTCGGAGTTCTTCTCCCAGGTCTGGCGCATGCGGCGCTCCTTCAACCGGGTCTTGCCGCCGAAGCGGTAGCTGAGCTCGGTGGACTGCAAGAGCCACGCGCCCGGCACGCTGGAGATGCCGCCGCCGAGCCGCAGCTCGTAGTGCTCCCACGCGAACTGCCAGGCGATGCTCGCGACGCCGGCCTCGGTGATCGGCACGGCGCCATCACGCTCGAGGGCCTCCTCGAGGCCGAGGAAGGTGGGCACGAAGAGCTCGTCGCTGGTGTTGACCGTGGAGTAGACGATGGCCTCGCCCTGGAGCACGATACTGTCGCGACGATTGAAACGGATGTCGGTCGCGGCGCGCACGCTGATGGTCGTCACGTCGAGGATGTTGTCGGCATGGTCGGCGTTGCCGTAGGCGGACTCGTCGAGAAACCACAACAACTGGGAGAGGTTGTCGAGCTGGATGTCGCCGGCCACGTTCCAGTTGTTCCAGGTGCCGCCGAGGTGGATCGACCAGGGCTCCACCGGCTGGATCGACACGATGCCGCCGGCGCCGATGTAGCGCCCGGAGAAGTCCTTGCGCGGGAGCACGTAGTACTGGCCGAGCGCGGCGATGTCCCAGGGGCCCGACTCAGTCACGTGCACCTTGCCGTGCACGTTGGGGATGCCGAGCACGTCGAGCGGCACGCTCGTGCCCACTTGCACGTGCGGCAGTAGCCCCACGGTCATGCTGGCGATACCGAGCTTCACCTCGCCGAACTCCAGCGTGTAGGCGGTGAAGTCGATCTGCTGACGCGGATTGGCGGGCAGGTGGTAGGGGCTCGGTTTGAAGAGGCGGAGCTGTTTCTTGGAAACGGTGGGCGCGGCCTCGGCCTCGGTGAGGTCGAGGGGTGGCGCCGTTTCGGCGGGCGGCCCTGCCGGCGGCACCTCCGCCGGGGGCGTCTCGGGCGGCGGCGTCTCGGGCGGGGGCGTCTCGGGCGGGGGCGTCTCGGCCGGTGGCGCCTCGGGTGGCGTTTCGGCGGGCGCATCGGCGGGCGGGGTGGCGCTGCCCTCGGCCGAGTCCTCGGCGAGCGCGAGCTTCGCGATCAAGATCCACATGCGGCCTCCCATCGGCTCGGGCCACGCGGAGCTTAGCGCACTGGAGACCTATCTTTCGCGCTGGCGCCTGATCGCGCGGTTGATGCTGTCGGCGAGCTGGTCGAGCGCGAAGAAGGGCACTGGGGACTCGACGCGCTCCACGTCGCCCTTCATGGCAAACTCCGTCTCGTCGCGGAGAGCCTGGAGCGGGCGCACGAAGAGCCACCAGCCGCCCGCGAGCAGCACCGCGACGGCGGCGCCGAGCGACATGAGGCCGGTGAGCACGCGCAGCCAGGGCGAGGCGATCTCGTCGACCACCACGCTCGGGTCGTAGCGGATCCACGCCCAGCCCACGATGGTGCGGGCGCCCGCGCCGACGGCCACCTCGGCGCGCACCGGCGCCAGGATCTCGTAGGAGCCGCCGTCGGACTCCACCCGCGTGAGCGCGTGGTTTTCGCTGGCCTCCACGAAGGCCTCGCTGCGGGCGATGCTGGTGCGCACGCGGTCGACCGGGGCGAGCACGGTGCCGTTCTTGTCGGCGAGCATGGCCTCGCGCACGCCGGCCTGCTGGGTGACGAAGCTCGTGTCGTAGGCGATGCCGCGGTTCTCAGCCAGGGCGTTCGCGTTGCGGTTCGCCAGGGCGTCGGCGAGGGCCTCCCCGCGGAGCAGCGAGAGTTCCTCGGCCTCGCCCACGGCGCCCCGCCAGTTGGCCACGAGGCCACCAAAGGGCGCGCAGAGCAGAATCGACGTGGAGGCCAGGAGGACGAGCGCGGCTTGCAGCATCCAGTTCAGTCCGCGTCGCGACGGCGCGCGCGCCTTGGTCGGCAAGGACTCCGAGGTGCTGGGCCGGTCGTCCACGCGGAAGGGCGGCGGCGGCGGGGCCGGGGTGACGGCCGGGGCGCTGGGCACGTAGGGAGGCGGCGGCGCTGGCATCACGCGCGCGGCGGGAGACGGCGGCGGCGGGGCCTGAGGCGGCGACGGAGCGATGGGACGGATGTCGCTGCGCGAGCGCTCGGCGCTCTCCTCGGAGGGGTCGGCGAAGGCGCCGAAGCCCCCTCGCGGCGGGCCGAAGGGCAGCGCCGGGTGCTTCATCCGCATCGACGTTTCCGCCGTGGGCGCGTCGCCGATGATGGGGCTCGGGAACGCGTCCATCGTCAGGCGTCCCGGGTCGGGCACGACGGGGCTGGGGAGCAGGGGCGCGGGCGCGACGTGTGGTCGCGGGGGCGGCTTCACCTCGCGGCTCGGCTCGCGCGGCACAGGCACCGGGCCATGCCGAACCGGGGTGAATTCCTCGTCTTCCTCGATGAGCAGGTCGTCTTCCGCCGTGAGGGGATCGTCGACGTCGAGCTCCACGTCTTCCTCCACCTCGGCCACCTCGAAGCGGAGCACGTAGTCGCCAACTTGTACGCGCTGCCCCGGCCCGAGCTCGAGCACCTCGCAGCGGTGGCCGCCCTCGTCGTACAGGCCGTTGGCGGAGCCGTTGTCCTTCAGGGTGAGTCGCGACGCTGAGACAAACGCCACGGCGTGTTTGCGCGACACCCGCTTGCTCGGCAGGTGCACCTCGCAGGCCGGGTCGCGGCCGAGGTAGTTCGCCCCGGGCCGCAGCTCGAAGGGACCGACCGGTTCGGGACCGCGGGCGACGACTAGGCGCATGGCCGGCGGTCTATTTGATCTCCCGCCACCGTGCGCGCCAACCGTCCCGCCGCCAGCTCCACCACCCGCCGGGCGCCTCGCACGACGGGCGTGAATCGCCAGGTGGGGAAGGCCGAGTACACCGCGAGCACGCGATCATCGGCGTCGAGGAAGGCCACGTCGATGGGCACGCGCATGAAGCAGCTGTGGATGCTGTTGCAGGGCTCGATGATCGCGCCGTCGCCGATGTCCGCGCGACCCATGAGCCCAATGAGTCGCGACGAGAAGGTGTCGAAGTGCTCGGCCCCCGGGCTCAGGAGCTCCTCGCGCGTGCGGTTGAACACGGCCTGCCTAGCTGCCAATAACCGCGTCTCCGTAGATGAAGTTCAGCGCGATCGGGCCGAAGATCACGATGAACACCGCCGGCATGATGAACAGGATCAAGGGGAATAGTAGCTTGGTTGCGGCGTAGGCGCCGGCGCGCTCGGCGGCCTGGAATCGCTGCACGCGGATGAGGTCGGCCTGGGCGCGCAACACGGGACCGATGCTCGCCCCGAGGATGTCGGCCTGGATCAGGAGCGCCGAGAAGCTCCGGATCTCCGACATGTCCACCCGGGTGGCGAGATTGCGCAGCGCCTGCTGCCGCGTGGCGCCCACCTGGATCTCGCGCAGCGTGTAGGCCAGCTCGTCGATGAGGGGCCCCTGCTTGGCCTTCTCGCACACCTTGTGGACCCCGGCCACGAAGTCGAGGCCGGCCTCCACCGACAGCGTGAGCAGGTCCATCACGTAGGGCAAGGAGCGCCGGATCAGCGTTTGCCTCTGCGACACGAGCCCGTTGAGCCAGAAGTCAGGGAAGAAAGAGCCCAGCACCAGGAGCGCGATGTGAATCGGGACGGGGACGGCAAGGCCAAGCAGGATCCACCCGAAGACGACGCCGAAGAGCACCTCGAAGAAGGCGGCCATCGCCATCTTGTAGGCGATGAACTCGTCGGAGCTCATGAGCCCCGACATGCCGGCCGCGAGGAACTTGCGGTCGATGTAGGCGCGGTAGCGCTCCGCCGCGACGCCCTTCGCGAAGGGCACGAAAAGTGCGTAGAACGGGCGTAGCGCGTGCACCAGCACCGCCTCGCGCGCGCTCTCGGGCCCCCCGGGGAGGTTGCCCGCGGCGGCCTCGGCCTCGAGGTCGCGCGGCGCGAGGGTCTTCACCGCGAAGAACACGGCGAGGAAGAAGGCGCCGGAGAACAGGAGGTAGGGGGCCTGGCCGATCATCGCGCGGGGATTCTACTACCAGCCGCCGATGTCGAGCACGCCGCGGATGGTGTCGGTGTCGACCGGCACACCCGTGAACAACTCGAAGGAGAGCGCGCCCTGGTGCATGAGCATGCCGATCCCGCGCTGGATGCGCACGCCGCGACCGGCGCACGCCACGAGCTGGGGCGGGTCGGCCATCCAGTAGTTGGCGTCGGTCCAGGCGGCGCCGCGAGGGAGGTGGCTCACGTCGAGCGCCCGGAGCGCGTCCATGCCCTGCCCGCTGAGGCAGTTCACCACCACGCCCCAGGGTCGAGCGCGGAAGGCGTCGGCGTCGAGCGGGGCGGCCTCGAAGCGGACACCCGGGAAGCGCGGCGCGAGCGCGGCCACGGCGGCCTCGGCGCGCTCGGGGCTACGGTTGAAGAAGCAGGCGTGCGCCACGCCCGCCCCGGCGAGGGCCGCGGCCACGGCACGACCGGTGCCTCCGGCGCCGAGGATCGCGCAGTCGCGACCAGCGGGGTCGATACCGAGCTCCTCCCGCAGGGCGCGGAGGTAGCCCTCGCCGTCGGTGTTGTGGCCCTCGAGCCGCCCGTCGCGGTTGAGCACCACGTTGACCGCACCGGCACAGTGCGCGGCCTCCGACAAGCTGTCGAGGGCGGGGATCACCCTTTCCTTGAAGGGCACGGTGAGGTTGCAGCCCGCCAGCGCCAGCGTTCGGATCGAGCCGGCCACTGACTCGGCGAGGTTGGGCTTGACGTCGAGCGCCACGTACACCGCGTCGATGCCCTTGCGACGGAAGAGCTCGTTGTGCATGGCGGGCGACAGCGAGTGGCGAATGGGATGCCCCACCAGCGCGAAAACGCGCGTTTTCCCCGTGATCATGCGAGCACCTGCCGGGCGTGCGCCACGTCGCGGGCGATCTGGGCGCGCAAGGCATCGACGCCAGAGAATCGTTGTTCGTCGCGCAATTTTTCCACGAGCGCGACCCTCAGATGCTGACCGTAGAGGTTGCCCGCGAAGTCGAGCAAGTGAGTCTCAAACCGGAAGGACTGGCCAGAAACCGTGGGACGAAGCCCCACGTTCACCACCGCAAGCTGTGAGCCTACACGCGCGGCGTACACGCCGTGCCCGGGCCTCAGCTCCTCGGCCAGGTCGAGGTTGGCGGTGGGGAAGCCGAGCGTGCGCCCGAGGTGGTCGCCGTGCACCACGGTGCCCGTGGCTAGGTGGGGCCGACCGAGCAGCTGCGCGGCGAGGCGCATGTCGCCGTGGGCCACGGCGCGCCGCACGCGCGAGGAGGAGATCGGCTCCCCGTCGTGCACGAGCGCGCCCACCTCGCAAACCTCGACGCCGGGGAGCAACGCACGGATACTGCCCGCGTTGCCCGCCCGCATATTGCCGAAGCGAAAGTCGTGACCCACCACCAGGGCGCGAGTGCCGAGGCGCTCGGCGAGAACGCTCCGGGTGAAACGCTCTGCCGACTGCGCCGCGAACTCCGGGGTGAACGCGTCGACCACCACGTGATCGAGGCCAGCGGCAAGCAAGGCCGCCACGCGATCGTCGAGGGTCTGGATCCGGGGCTGGTGTCGTTCGGGCGCCACCACCGCCGTGGGCGCGGGCTGGAAGGTGTACACGCAGGTGGCGGCCCCGAGGCGCGCGGCGGCCTCGCGCAGGACCTCGATCACCGCGAGGTGTCCCCGGTGGACCCCGTCGAAGTTGCCGATAGCCACGGCACAACCGCTGGGCGGGGCGACAAATTCGGCGGAGGTGCTCGGCAAGGCCGCGGGCACTATCCAGAAATGGGGGAAGGGGCCTCGCCGGCCCCTTCCCCTACCGGGCCATCCCGTCCGGCCTCCGGCATGCCTCCGGCCTCCCGCGCCGAGCGCGCAGGTAGCACGCTCGGCGTGGCCCTCTCCCCATCCCCGCAGTTCCGCCTGCCGCAGGTTTCAAGGGTCGAGGTACCCACCTCCGGCGTCCTGGCGCACTACCCAGGCGCGGTCGGCCCGGCCCTTCCGCTATGCTCGCGTCGCGATGATCCTCCTCGTCCCCCTGGCCGCCGCCACCACCTGGGTGGTGAACAAGGACGGCACGGGCGACTTCGGGCAGGTGCAGTCGGCGATCGACGTGGCGCGGGCGGGCGACATCATCGAGGTAGGACCGGGCACCTACCGGGGCGCGCTCCTGGTGCGGAGCCGCATCCTCACGCTGCGTAGTCGCGATGGCGCCGGGACGACCATCCTCGACGGCGCCGGGGAGGCGCAGCTCTTGCGCCTGGAGTCGGCCGAGGTGGTGATGGAGGGCTTCACCCTGTTGAACGACGGCGGCGCGGGCATCGTGACGGTGGATCGTTCCGAGATGGAGGCCCGGGAGCTCGTGTTCACGGGGCTCTCCGGAGCCTTCTCGATGGAGAACGGCACCGCGAGCTTCGAGGATTGCCACTTCGGCATCGGCGAGGCGGAGATGGGGGCGGGAATCCGCGCCGACGCGGGGACAGTGGCCGTGCTGAACTCGAGCTTCGATGGGAACAACGCTAACTACGGCGCGGATGTGTACGTGGGGCCGGGCGGGAGATTGTCGCTCGACGGGGTGACGAGCACGGGCGCGGTGGCAGTGGAGGACGGGGGCAGCGTGTACCTGTCGATGCTGGCGGATGCCGTCGTCACCGAGTGTAGCTTCGACGGGGGCAGCGCCGCGACCGGGGGCGCGATCGCGGTGGTGGATGCGTCGGTCACGCTGGACCGGGTGGGGTTTTCGCGGGGGACGGCCAGCCGGGGAGGGGCCGTCTGGGGCCAGGGCAGTACGGTGTCGAGCCTGGGCAGCAGGTTCGAGGCGAACAGCGCCGAGGAAGGCGGCGCGGTGGCACTCGTGGACGGCGAGCTGGACGATGCCGGGAGCGTCTTCGCGGGCAACGTGGCCGCCAACGAGGGCGGCGCCATCCTTGCGATCAGCTCGCGGCTCGGTGTGACCGGCACGAGCTTCGAGGGCAACGTGGCGCGCGTGGCGCCGGCCATCCGGGCGCGTGATGGCGAGGGGGTGAGCATGGCAAACGTTTCCCTCGTCGCCAACGAAGGCGGGCTGCCCGTGTGGGGTGACGCCTGGCCGTGGGCGGTGGATGGATTGACGAGTGGCGGGCACACCGACGAGCCGGTGGCCCTTTTCACGGGTAGCGGCGAACTTGCCAACGTCACGACAACGGACGGTGCGTTGGCTTTTGACGGTGATTTTCTCGCGGAGGAGCTGAGTATCTCGGGGGGTGAGGTCGCCGTGTTCCTGGACGCGGGTAGCCTGGACCTGGTCCGGTCCCGCGTGTCGGCCAACACGGCGCTCGGCTCGGGCGGCGGGGCATTGCGCACGTCGGCGGTCACCGTCAGTCGCGGCGACGTGGTCGCGAGCGGCGGCACGATCCAGCTCGAGCACACCACGGTGATCGGCGGGACCATTCGCGGCGAGGGCGGCGTGGTGGAGGGACACAGCGTGATTGCGACCGGGGCGGTCGAAGGCGACGTGACGCTGGCGTACAGCGACGTCGCGTGGAGCGGCGACGGGAATCTCAGCGCCGACCCCCGCTTCATCGATCCGGACGCAGACCCGGCCGACCTGCGCCTCTGGCAGACGAGCCCCTGCATCGACGCCGGGGATCCCTCGGTGACCGACCCCGACGGCACCCGGGCGGACATGGGGGCCTGGAGCGGACCGGACCTGTGGGTGACCGACGCCGATCACGACGGCCACGACAACGCCTCGGACTGCAACGACGCTGATGGTAGCGTGTTTCCCGGGGCGATCGAGTTCCCGGGCGACGGCGTGGACCAGGACTGCGACGGTGCCGATCTGGTCCCCGGCGAGCCGGAGGACAGTGCTGTCGAGGGAGGGGAGGAGCCACCCGACGAGGAAGGCTGCGGGTGCGCCGGGGCGTCGTGGACGCCGTTCTTGCTGGTGGGCGCTATGCGCCGCGGAGGTCGGCGGCGGGGCTGAGGGGGTTCAGCCATGGAGAAGCACGGCAACAAGTCGTGGGGATCTCGGGGTCCGGTGGAGTTGTTGCCGTGATCGGGGCCGTGGGCGGCCACAAGTCGTGAGGACCTCCGGGTGCGGCGGGGTTGTTGCCGCGATCGGGGCCGCGGGCGGCAACAAGTCGTGGGGACCTCCGGGTGCGGTGGAGTTGTTGCCGCGATCGGGGCCGCGGGCGGCAACAAGTCGTGGGGACCTCGGGGTGCGGTGGAGTTGTTGCCGCGATCGGGGCCGCGGGCGGCAACAAGTCGTGGGGACCTCCGGGTGCGGTGGAGTTGTTTCCGTGGTGGTGCGACGTGCGCTCCACCAGCCGCGCGCCGCTTGCCAGGCGCACGTTGGGTCGGCAGCACGGTCGCGACCCGCCGCGCTCGCGAACACCCGCGCGTCGCGGCGACATTGTCGCGACCACATGCTGTATGCAACCATACTGGCGTGGTGAAATAAAAGGCCGCAACGTCCAAGAAAAAGGCACCCCAAATAGTCTCATTGTCGCTGTCGCGACAGCATGCGACAGTGGGACACCACCACGGAGTCCTCTTGTCCAGCAGTTGTTCCGCGCCCCCTTCCGGCAGCCTGGCCCACGTCGTCGCCACCAGCACCGACGCGATCTACACCTGGCTCACCCCGTGGATGCTCGCCCCCGGGGCCGCCACCGCCAAGTGCACGCTGAAGCGCCGCGCCGTCACCGGCAACCTCCAGTGCCAGGTGGCCTACCAGACCGCCGCGGTCCGCACCGACAAGCCCGACGACCCCGCCACCATCGGCGCGGCGCAGTCCGGCGCTGGCGAGTACTGCACCGCGAAGGCGGATATCTCCAGCGGCACGGCCAGCAAGATGTGGCTCCGCCTCGGCGTGGCCGCCTCGCTCACGCAGGCGGGGAGCCCCGGCCAGGCCTCGTCGGCACCTTCCAGTGCAGCCTGGCCGCCCGGCGACGCCGGGTGGCTGCCGGGAGGGGGGAGCGCCACGCGGAGCGTGCTACCTGCACGCTCCGCGCCGGAGCCCGGAGGCATGCCGAAGGGCGGAGGGGATGGCGCGCGAGCGGTCCCCCCCGGTCGTGGTAGCGTCCTACCGCGTGGCCACCACCAGCAAGGAGACCCCGGGCGCCTGGTCCACCACCTTCGACGCGTGGCGCACCGCCGACGGCGAGTACAACACGGGCGACCTCACGCCCACCACTGCCTCGGAGATGTGGGTGCAGGTGGGCCTGCAGTTCGCGAACTCGTCGGGCGGCGCCGTCGGCCAGGCCACCGTCACCACCGCCATCCACGCGAGGAAGGCGTGATCCCCCCGGGGGTCGATCTCGAGCCCCACCTCGCGCTCCGCCGCGACCTCCGCCGGGCGGGCGCCCGGGCGCGGCGCCAGGCCCGCGCGGCGCCCAGGTTCGACCTCCTCGCCGCGATGGGCGGCAGGACCGATCCCCCGAGGAACAGGCCACCGGGACTCGACCCCGCCAGCCAGTTCCTCCACGACGCTTTCGACGGCGTGGCCCCCGGGGTGGCGCCCCTGGTCCCGCGATCGGCGGCGCCGCCCACCTCGCCGCGCCCGCGCCCGACCTGCGACGGCATCGAGCCGCCCGCGCGCGCGGGCGACGCCTGTAACGACGGGGGCGAGGTCGTCGGGGTGAGCGCGTGGAACCTGGTGCAGGACGCCAATGGCGACGGCACTTGCGAGTCGAAGGTCACCTGCCGGGGCGGCAACAAGTGCGACTGCTACGACCTGGAGCGCGTGAGCAAGGACGGGACCGGGGTGCGGAACAGCTGCGGCGGCGGCGTCGACGAGCTGGTCGCCGTGAACTGCAGCTACGTGGAAGAGGATGGAAGGGGCGGGTGCAACTGTGACATCACTTGCCTGATGCTCGACGGCAGCACCAAGTCCGTGAGCTGGTACCAGAACCCGCGCGGGGCCTGTAGCGACGCTGACCCGAACGAGGAGGAGTCCTCCCTGGCGCACGCCGCGCCGCGCCCGTGTGACACGCCCGCGGGGTGGGACGACTGGGGCGAGGCGCCGGGCGGGGGCGGCACGGCACCGGACGCCGGCGATCTCGACTGGGGGCCGCCCGGCGGCGACGCTTCGGAGGCGGGGATCGGCGCTGGCTTGTTGGCCGCGTCCGGCGAGGCGGGCGCGCGTGACTGGAGCGGACTCGGGTTCGCGGGCTGTGTGACGAATTACAGCTCGCACACTCTGACGGCGTACCGCTGCCCGGAAACCGGGTCTCCTGCCCAGGAACGGTATGTCCATCCTGCCTTTACGACGAAGGGAGACGGTGTGGACTGGGACCACGTTTACCACCCAGAGTTGGGACTCTATTTTAAGGTAGGCTCATACAGCGTCTATGGTTCCTGCGCCGAATTCACCAACTCGGGGTGTATCAGGGGCTGCGCCTGTCGCGTCCTCGGTTGGAGTAGCATGACCGTCTCTGGACCATGCGCCGCTTGCAACTACTAGGCCGCACCCTCGCCATGCTCGGCTGCGCCGGCGTCCTGCTCGCCGCCGTTTCCCGGCGGTACGTGGAGGCTGCTGGAGACGATCTCCTCGCCGAGGCACAGGCCGGCGCCGACGTGGCCGGGGCGACGTTTCAGGATGCCGTTGTGAATGTCGCCACCATGGGACACTGGTCCACGCTGGCACTGGCGATCGCTGCGATACTCACACTGCCACTTGTATTCTCAGACTGCCGACCCGGGCGGGCATGGCTTCTCGCGGTCGGCCTGGGCTGGGCATTCGAGGGTCATTTCTTCAGGCTCCTCGGGGCTCCGTCGGCCTGGCGTGGCGTGGTTGGCGCGCCAATGGAGACCTGTGACGACTGCGTGAAACCGTGAGGGGCGTTGCTACGGCGATCTCGTGGGCTTTGGCACTCCTGCCCTGGCTATTCCTTGCGAGCCTCGCCGCCCTTGCGATGACCGTTGTCGCGGCGGAGGGGGAGCCACCGGCGCAGCGCTCTGCCCTGCTCGCCCTTCCCGTGCACCTTTCGATCGCGTTGTCCTACGGGCCCCTCGCGTTTTGGTTGCTGGCCCTGGCGGCGAGCGGCTCGCAGGCGGCCAGCCGGACCTTCTGGTTGGGCTACGGCGTCGTCGTCGCCTGGTTCCTGGCCGATCCCGGAGGGCTGTTGGGCGTCTCGTTCGGGTAGTGTCGCGCCCGACCCTACCTCCCCCCAACGCCCGCCAACAACGCCCTCCTCAGCCGCTCCGCGTCGTGGGGCAACGCGGGTCGACACGGCCCCTTGGCGAGCCACTGGGCCGCCGCCTCGCGCGCCTCGGCGTCCGCCCCGGGCTGGGCGAGCACCCGCATCGCGAGCGCGGGTGCCAGCAGGGCGCGGAACTCGAGGGCGCGGAGCGGTTGCAGCGCCTCGGCGGCCACCCGGCAGGCAGCGGCCGCGTCGCCCCCCCGCGAGAGCACGTTGGCACGCAGGCCGCCGGCCACGATGTCGAGCTCGGGGTTCTCGCTCTTCTCGGCCAGCTGCGCCAGCTCGTCGGCGAAGGCGCCGGCCTCGACCATGTCGCCGTGGTCGAAGAGCGCGTGGGCGAGGTGCGTGGCACAGGTGACCAGGCTCGCGGGCTTCTGGAGCTTGAGCGCGCGGGCGTAGAGGCCGCGCCAGTGCGCCACCGCCTCGGCCGCCGGTCGCGCGTCGAGCGTGGCGCTCACCACCTCGCCGAGCAAGGCGGCGCCGTGGTCGCGGGCCTCCTCGGCAAAAGCCGCGAGCTCGTCCAGGCGCACGCGGGCCAGGGCCAACTCGCCCTCTGCGGCCTGGGCCTCGGCGGCGAGCGCCACCATCTCCGCCCACGCCGGCTCGCCCTGCGGCAGCGCGGCCACCCCGGCGAGTAGGTCAGGCAAGGCGGAGGCGATGTCGCCGAGCTCGATCGCACAGGCCGCCGCCGCGCAGAGCACGCGGGCGCGCTCGGCCTCGGGGCCGCCGAGGGCCAGCGACTCGGCGTAGGCGTCGATCGCGGCCCGTAGGCGACCGCTGGCGCGCAGGGCGTCGCCTCTCAAGGCCCGGGAGAGCCGACGCAGGCGCGCGTCGTCCGGCGCGGCGGCCTCGCCCTCTAGCGCGATGGCCCGCTCGGCCAGCGTGCGACCGGCCCGGTTGTCGCCCTTGCGCATCGCGGCCTGGGCAGCCTGGACGAGGAGCGGCCGGGCCTCGGCGGGAAGACCGGCCTTCTCAAGGTGGTGCGCCACCAGCTCGGCGATCGCCGCCCCCCGCTGGGCGTAGCGCTGCCGCAAGACGTTGGCGGCTGACGCGTGCAGCTCGCGGGCCCTGGCTGGGGGGAGCGCCTCGCGCACCACCTGGGCCATGCGCGGCGACGCGGGCTCCACGAGATCGTGCAGTCCCTCCATGCGCACCACGACGAGGCCCGCGCGGGCCAGCGCGTCGATGGGTCCCGCGGCGTCGTTGAGCCGGGCGGTGCCGGCGAGCACCGACGAGGACGACGGCATGCCGAGGACGGCGATGGCGTCCATCACCGCGCGCTCCTGGCGACCCAGTCGCGACAGGGCCGCGAGGGTGGACCGCCTCTCCTCCTCCGGGATGGGGAAGGGCTCGGTGCGCAAGGCGTCGATGCCGCGCGTGGCCCGCAGGCTGCCCTCGGGGTTGCGACCAAGCCAACCCTCGGCGATCAAGGCGTCGACCTGGCGCACGCAGGCCCCCGCCCAGCCGCCGAGCTCCACCTCGAGTCGACGTGCGAGCGCCGCGCCGAGGCCGCCGGCCGCGCCGTGATCGCGCAGGCAGGCGCGGAGGCTCTCGCGGTCGAGCGGGCGCAAGGGCAGCTCGTCGAGCGGGGCGCCGTTGACCAGCTCGCCCACCCGGGCGGTGTCGTCCGCGCCGGCCACCAGGACCAGCATCCTCGCTTCCCCGGCGAGGATGCGCTCGGCCTCGGTGGCGATGGCCTCCCGCTCGGCTGGGCCGGCCAAGAGCGCGTCGTCGGCGAGGAGCAAGGGCGCGTCGATCCGGGGCGCGCCGGGCAGCCGGGCCTCGATAGGCGCCCCGAGACGACGAGCGCCCACGCCCCGCGCGCTCGCGCGTAGGCCGACCTCCTCGAGCAGCCGCGAACGACCGCTGCCGGGCTTGCCGAGGAGCGCGATCACGCTGCCCACGCCGGCCTCGAGGTCGTCGAGGTGCTGGTCGATCCGCGAGAGCGCGGCGCCCTGGCCGTGCACCGGCGTGCGCTCCACCCCCGCGGGGGCGTCGAGCGCGGCAAGCACGTCGGCGGCGCTACCGAAGCGGGCCGAGGGCTCCTTCTGCAACAGCCGCATGCACACGCGGTCGAGCCGCAGCGGTACCCGGGGATCGACCTCCACGGGCGCCTTGGGTTTCTCCGCGATCTGGCGCGCGAGGTAGGCGGCGATGCTCTCGGCCACCACGTGCCGCTTGCCGGTGAGCATCGCGTAGAGGAGCGCGCCGAGCCCGTAGAGGTCGGCGCGATGGTCGACAGGGTCGCCCGTCACCTGCTCGGGCGCCATGAAGGCCACCGTGCCGATGAGCCGCCCCGCCACCGTGAGATTGGTGCTGAAGGACTCGACGTCCTTCACCACGCCGAAGTCGGTGAGCCAGGCGGCGCCCCCGTCGTCGATGAGCACGTTCCCCGGCTTGAGATCGCGGTGGATGATGCCGCGGTCGTGCACGTAGGCCAGCGCGCTGCACAGCTCGCGCGTGATCCGCTCCGCCTCCTCGAATCGATCGGGGGGTGGGCTCTGCTTCCATTGCTCGATGAGCGCACCGAGGTCGCGACCCGGCACATATTGGAGCGCGAGCCACGGGAAGCCATGGTGCTCGCCGGCGTCGATCACCTTCACGATGCGCGGGTGGTCGAGTCGCGACAACGTGAGGTACTCGCGCTTCATCCGCCGGGTTTCTTCCTCCGTCACCCGCGCCTGGTGGAGGATCTTGAGCGCCACGATGCTACGATCGTCGCCGTTGGCCCGCCACACGGTGGCCATGCCACCGCGTCCGAGCACGGTGCCGAGTGTCCACCGGCCAACGACGTCGCCCTCGACCGGCGCGCTGCCCGAGGGGCGCGGCTTGGCCATCGCTTTGACCTAGGCCCGCGCGCGGTCGACGGCGAGGAAACGCTCGGCGTCGGCGGGAGCGAGGTTGGCCGCGAGCGCCCGCCCGAGGGCGTCGGCCACGCGCCGGTGACGCGCCGCGGCCGCCTCGTCGGCAGTGCAACCGGCGGCGATCTGGTGACCCTCGAGCACATGCAGACGATACCCGCAGGCGTCGGCCCTCCGCAGAGCGGCGTCGGCACGACGGTATGCTTCCGCGCCCTCGCCGAGGGCGAGGTGCACCCGCGCCAGGGCGAGGTCGAGCCTCACTTCCTGGTATGGCCAGCGCGGGCCGAGGGCGTCGAGCGCGTGGGCGATCTCAGCGCGTGCCTCGTGGGCGTGCCCGGCCTCGGCCTGCGCGCGCGCCAGCCAGGCGTGGAGCACGGCGGCCCAGCCCTCGTGGTCGTGCTCAGCGGCGAGGCCCAGCGCCTCCCGGGCGTGCTCCTCGAGCGACTCGTTGTCGCCCTCGGTCACCGCAACCCGGGCGAGCGGCAGGAGCGCCGTGAACAGTTCCCCCCCGTCGCCGCTGTCGCGGGAGAGCGCCAGCGCCTCCAGCGCCTCGGCGCGGCCCTGGTCGTGGCGCCCGAGCGCGATGAGCACCTCGGCGTAGCCGGCGCGCCCGAGCACAATCCCCGGCACGTGGTTGAGCTCGCGGGCCTGCGCGAGGGTCTTCTCGGCGAGCTCCAGCCCTCGGCGCAGGTTGCCGGTCATCACGTGGATCTCCACGAGGTTGCCGCGCACCCAGGTGAGCGGCGCGAGCAGCCCCACGCGCTCGAAAACCGTCGCGGCTTGCTCGAAGGCGCGCCGGGCCTCCGCGGCCTGTCCCTTGCAAGCCGCCACCATGCCGAGGCCGTTGTAGCCGTAGCCGATGCTGCGGTCGTCTCTCGCGCCCTCGGCGATCGCCAGCCCCTCCACCCAGTGACGCCGCGCCGCCTCGAGGTCGCCCCGGCTCCAGCGCACCACCCCGAGCTGGTTCATCACGAAGCTCCGGAGCGAGTGGTCGCCCGCGCGCTCGGCCATCTGAAGTGCCCCCTGGAAGTGGGCCTCCGCCGCGGCGAGATCTCCCGACTGCCGGGCGCGTCGCCCCGCAGCGGCCCCGGCGCGACCGAGCAGACGATCGTCACCCAGCTCGTCGGCGAGGGCCCGCGCGCGCACGAGGTCGGCGTCGAGCTGGGTCCAGTCCCCGAGGTGCTCCAGGGCCTCGGCGCGCTTGAGCAAGAGCTCGCACAGGGCGCGGTCGGCGTCGTCCAGTGGCATCAGTTCGCGGGCGTCGGGCTCGATGTCCACGGCGCGGTCGAAGGCGTGCAGCGCTTCCCGAACGAAGCTGCGGTCCATCAGTCGCGACCCGGAGCGCAGGAGGTACGGGTAGGCCTTGCCGGGTACCTCGCCGAGGTCGAAGTGGCGGGCGAGGGCGTCGAGCACCAGGTGGATGCGTCGGCGCCCCACCCGCTCCAGGGCCTCGCCGAGCGCCCGGTGGAGCCGCGTGCGCTCCTCCACCGGCAGCTCCCGGTAGAGCGCGTCGCGCGTGCGCACCTGGGCCACGTCGACCAGGACGTTGGCCTCCACGCGCCGTTCGCGCCCCAGGCTCGCGTTGACCAGCTCCTCGGTGGCGCCCAGGAGCTCACCCTCGCCCATCCCGAGCGTGCTGCCGAGGGTGTCGAGGCTCAACTCGGAGCGCGCCACGGCGAGGGCCGAGAGCACCCCGCGTGCCGCCTTCGAGAGGCGGTTCACCTGGGCGAGCAGGGCGTCGCGGGCGGACTTGGGGATGGGGAGCGTGGCCCGGGCCACGGCGGGCTCGTCGAGGGCGAGGCGTCGTTCGCCGTCGCTCGTCACGATCACGCGCTCCTCGACCAGCCCGCGCACCATCTCCACGATGAAGGCCGGGTTGCCCTCGCCCTCGCGGTGGAGTCGCCGGGCGAGCGAGCGCGACGCTGCGTCGAGGGGCACGAGTGTGCCCACCAGCTCCTCGACGGCCGCGGGCGGCAGTGGACCGAGGTGCATGACCGACGGGCGCGCCCCGGTGCTGGTGCCCTGCGCCAGAGCGGCCAGGTCGGCCCCCTCGCCGGGCGTGCGGGTGACGACCCAGAGCACCGGCTCGGCGCCGAGCGCGCGGGTGTTGCGCACGAGGTACTCGAGCAGTTCCAGGCTGGTGGCGTCGGCGAGGTGGGCGTTGTCGACCGCAACCAGCCTAGGGGGCGTGCCCGCAAGCAGAGAACGGATCGCGGAGAACGCGGCGAATCGTTCCACAGGGCCCTGTTCGCCGCCCGCGCCGAGCAACGCGTCGAGCACCGGGTGACGCTGCCCCGTCTCGGCGAGCAAGGACTCGACCAGGGGTCGAAAGAGCGCCAGCGCGCCCTGCGCGCCTCGTGCCCCGAGGTGGTGGGCATGCAGGCCGAGTCCGGCGGCGGCCGCTTCGACCGCGCGCAGGCAAGTGGTCTTCCCGAAACCGTGCGCGCCCTCCACCAGGATGAGGCCCCCCTGGCCGTCGGCGCAGGCGGCGGCGGCGGCGGAGAGCGAGGCCAGCTCCGACACGCGCCCCACGGGCTCCGCGGGCCAGGCGGAGAGATCGATACCATCGTGTCGCGACCCATCGAGCGCCTGGAGCAGGTGCGCGGCGGAACTGTATCGGTCGTCGGGCTCCTTCTGGAGCAGGCGTAGGCACACCTCCTCCAGCTCGATGGGCACGTCGGGGTTGAGCTCCCGAGGCGGCCGTGGCGGGCGGTTGAGGTGTTTGTCGAGGTAGCCAGCCAGCGTGCGCGCGTGAAAGGGTCGGCGCCCGGTGAGCATCAGGTAGAGAAGCGCGCCCAGCGAGTAGAGGTCGGCGCGGGCGTCGACGTGGACGCCGCTGATTTGTTCCGGAGCGATCCACGCGACGGTGCCGAGCAGCTCGCCGTGGGCGGTGAGGTCGTCCTCCTCGGCCACGGCGGCTTCCTTGGCCACGCCGAAGTCCATCAACACCGCCGACCCGTCAGGGCGCACGATCACGTTGCCGGGCGTCAGGTCACGGTGCACCACGCCGCTCTGGTGCACGTAGCGCAAGGCCCGCGCGAGGTCGGCGGCGATTCGTCGCGCCCGCTCGAAACGATCGGCGGGCTCCTCGCGGTCCCAGGCTTCCACTTCGGCGCGCAGGTCGCGCCCTTCGAGCAGCTCCATCACGTACCAGGGGCGCTCGTTCCAGGTGCCGCCGTCGAACACGCGCACGACGTTGGGGTGGTCGAGTCGCGACAACGCACGATGTTCTCGACGAAATCGTTCCTCGACCTCCGCCTGGTGCCGGCCGGGCTGGCAGAGCTTCAGCGCGCCGCGCTTTTTATCGGTTGAACGCTCGACCTCGTACACCACCGCCATGCCGCCTCGCCCCACCAGGCGCACCACGGTCCAGGGCCCGACGAGGGCCCCTGGGAGCGGGAGCGTGGACGAGTCTGGGTTGATCACCGCCGGCCGCTTCTATACTCTCCCGGGCATGGTCGGCGTCGCGGCAGGGAGGCAGGCGTGAAGCTCGAGGCAAGCGCGTGGACCGACCCCGGCCCCGTGCGGGACAATAATGAGGACGCGTTCTTCGTCGATGAAGACGGTGGGCTCTTCGTCGTGGCCGACGGCATGGGGGGCCACGCGGCGGGCGAGGTGGCCTCGCGCATCGCCGTGGAAACCATCACCGAGCTCCTCCAGGGCGATCTCGACCCCGACGAGACGCGGCTCGATCGACAGGTGGGCGACCCGGGCGACATCCTTCGCGAGCGCCTGCGCTACGCGATGAACCAGGCGAGCGCGAGGATCCGCCGAGAGGCACTCGCGAATCCTCCGTGGGCGGGGATGGGCACCACGGCCTGCGTGCTGCTCATCGAGGGCGATGGTGCGCACGTGGCCCACGTGGGCGACTCGCGCATCTACTTGTGGCGTGGTGGTCGCCTGTCGCGACTCACGCGCGACCATACCGTGGTCCAACAGGAGATCGACGCCGGCCGCCTCACGCCCGACATGGCGCGCCGCGTGGCCCATCGCAACTACCTCACCCAGTCAGTGGGCTACCACGGTCCCGTTGAGCCCGACACGGCCACGCGGCCCATCGCCCCGGGCGACGTCTTCATGCTGTGCAGCGACGGCGTGACCGACCCCCTCGACGACACGCGCCTGGCCGAGATCTTCGAGGAGGCCGACGCACCCGACCTCGCCGAGCGCCTCGTGCGGGAGGCAGTGGCGGCCGGCGGGGAAGACAACATCACCGCCATCGTCATCCGCGTGGTCGAGGACTAGCGGGTTCAAAGCCGCCCGGCGCCGCCCGCGCCCCCGTGAAGTCGCGACGAGATTTCACTGTTTTTTCCCTTGAACTCTCCAGGTCGGCCGCGCCGTGCCGATGAGGCTGTGGGCCATGGACGGCCCACCGGGAGGAACAAATGGGAGACATCCGTGCGGTCGCGCTTATCGCGGCCATTGATCAAGAAAGAAAGCGGGGAAGCCGCATCCGGCTGGCCTACTCCGGCGGCGCGGTGGTGATCGCGGCCACAGCGTTGTTCTGGTTGTACGGCAAGGCCGACGACTTCGACATGCAGCGGTTTGCGGCCGCCATGTCTGGGCAAGCCCAGTCGGTCGTGTGGCCGGCCGTCCGGGCGGAGGCACAATCCCTCGGCGATGAAGCGCTGCCCGCCCTGGGCGCCTCGCTTTCGCGCCAGGCGGCAACCATCCTGCCCGAAGTCCAGGAGGTCGTGGCGGTGGAGACCTCGGCCTTCCAGCAGGGCGCTCGAGACCGCCTCGTCGCGGCCCTCGAACGTTCCTTTGCGGCGCAGATGGAGGAGCACCACGAGGCCCTCGCGGCCGCCTACCCCGCGATGAAGGACGACTCCGCTGCGTGGGAGACGCTGGCCGAGGAGGCGCAGGACGTCACCCGCGCGTGGGCCGTGGCCGAGCTCGACGAGACCTTCTCCGAGCACCTCGAGGTGTTCGCATCCATGGATGCGAAGCTCGCGATGATTCACGCGAGCGCGCAGGCGGACGGCTCGCTGAAGGGCCACCGCGAACCGGAAGACATGGTGCTGATGTTCCTCGAGATGATGAACGATCGCCTTGGCCAGGGGAGGAGCTAACGATGGAAACGGATCCGATGAAAGTGGTCGAAACGCGGCTCGAAGAGGAGCTCGGTCGCGAGCAGGCATCGAGCAAGCGTACGCTCTATGGCGGCGCGGCTGGCCTGGTGATCTGGGCCTGCTACCTTGGCTGGGGGAGCAGCAGTGTGGCGACGATACTCGACGAAGAGGCCCTGGCGGGCGCCGCAGCCGGCTACGTGGTTGAACAGGTGCCGGTGGTGGGGGACCACCTGCGTGACACCCTCGTGCTGCACGCCGATGACGTGGTGAAGGAAGGCGCGGCCGCCGTCCTTGCGCGCGTGCCGACCATGCGCCAGGAGCTCGAGGCGGAGCTGTACCCCACCATCGACAAGGCCGCTGCCGAGCTTGCCTCGGCGGCGGTGGAGGCGCTCGTAGAGGCGGGGAAACACCCGGAAACCACGGTGGCCATCGACGGTGGCACGGTGGCGGTGGCGCACGCGGCCGTGAAGCAGCTGCCCGAGGCCCTGGAGGGCGCGATGGACCTGCCGATGGAAGACGGCCGCACCCCCCGTCAGGCCATCGCCGACAGCCTTGACGTGCTCGTTGCGGCGGACGCCAACCTGGCTGAGATCGCTTCCGGCAAGTCCGGGGCGATGGAGCGAGAGCTGGTGGTGGCGTGGGTCGACATGCTCGAGGACGCGGGCCTCGAGCAGATCGAGCCCGGCGACGTGCACGACGGGCTGGAGTAGTTCCCCGCGGGCCGGGCAGGGCGCGTGGGCGAGGATCACCGGGCGCGGTATGTGCGCCGGGTGAGCCTTGCCGCGCGCCCTCGTGGTGTCCGACTCCACCTCCGCTTGTTGGGCTAGGCCCTGGGCCCGATCCAGATACTGCTCGACTGCCCGGCCTGCCGCGTGGAGGGCGCGACGATCGAGCTCTTCGACGCCGTCGCCACCCGGGGGGCCCGGATCGGCCGCTGCCGCCTGTGTGCGCGGGAAACGGTCGATGACACCGAGACGCTGGCCGGTCGCGTCTTCGCGGACGAGGCCGAGGTGGAGGCCGCCCTTGCCAGGTGGGCGCGCGCCGAGGGTGACCCCGACGTGCACGGCTTCGTGGCGGCGAACTTCGGTGGGCGCACCGTGACCGCCGTGGCCCAGTGCGTACGTCGTGGCGAGCGAGTGGAGACGAGCTTCGACGTGGTGGCGTGGTTGTTCAAGGACCGCGTGGGCGGGCAGTCGGTCGTCGGTGGCGGGTCGCCGCCGGGCAACGCGCACGGGCCTGCGGGTGCCGTCGAAGGCGTCCGACACCTGGACGTTCCTCTCGCGCGAGCCGAGCCGGCCGGGCGGCGCTTGGCGACGGTGGGCGCCGCGACCGTGCCCGACCTCGCCCCGAGCCCGGCCGACGACGCCGACCCGCACGCCACGACGATCGCGCTCGTGACGGTGGCCATGGCCGACGGCACCGTCCCCGACCGCGAGCGTGCCACGGTGTTGTTGGAGTGCAAGAAGCTCGGTGCGCCCGAGCCCCTGGAAGGTGAGTGGCGGCTGTGGCGCCCCGGCGAGGTCGGCACGCCGGTTGATCCCGTCGCGACTGTGGCGGCGATGCGCCGCGTCGGTCTCGTCAACCGCCTCCCCGACCCTTCCGCCGAGCGCGTGATCCGCGAGTTTGCGCGTCACTGGCGGGTGGCGGTGCCGCAAGTGCTGTTGCCGCCGGTCACGCCCGGTCAGAAACTCGCTCGGCAGTGGCTCGACTTCTTCGGCCGGTAGGGCTTCGCGCTACGTTCCCGTCGCGATGATCCACACTCCCCCCACGCGCGACCCGGCCCTCGCCGGTGAGATCGGCGCTTTTCGAGAGAAGTTCAGCGACGTGAAGAAGGCGGTCGCCACCGTGATCCTCGGCAAGGACGACGTGATCTTTCGGTGCCTGGTGGTGCTGCTCGCGCGCGGACACATCCTCCTGAAGGACGTGCCCGGCACCGGCAAGACCATGCTCGCCCGCGCGATCGCCGCGTCGATTGCCTGCGACTTTCGCCGCATCCAGTTCACGCCCGACTTGTTGCCGATGGACATTACCGGCACCAACGTCTTCGACCTGCGCCAGAAGCAGTTCGTTTTCCAGCCCGGGCCGGTTTTCACGAACTTGCTCCTGGCCGACGAGCTCAACCGCGCCACGCCGAAGACGCAGTCGGCGCTCTTGGAGAGCATGGCCGAGCAGCAGGTGACGGTGGAGGGTGTCACCCACAAGCTGCCGCCGCCGTTCCTCGTCATGGCCACGATGAACCCGCTCGACCACGATGGCACCTACGTCTTGCCCCAGGCGCAGCTCGACCGGTTCACCGCCCAGCTCTCGATGGGCTTCCCGCCGCCCGAGGCGGAGATGCAGATGCTCGACGTGCATCTCGGGATGCGCCCGCCGGTCGACGATGTGCGCCCGGTGATCGACCGCGAGATCTTCCTGCGCTGGCAGTCGCTCGTCACCCGGGTTTTCATGTCCGAGGAGGTCAAGCGCTACCTCGTGAGCATGGCCAACACCATCCGCTCCGACAGCGTCGCGCTCGCCCCGCCCTCGCCGCGCTCGCTGCTCATGTTGTCGCGCGTGGCGCAGGCTCACGCGATGACGCAGAACCGCGATTTCGTCACCCCGGAAGACGTGCGCGCCATGGCGCCCGACGTGCTCGCACACCGCATGATCATCAGCGGCGACGAGGCCGGTGTTTCCTACGTGCAGCGCGTGCTCGAGAAGGTGCCGCTGAAGTGATCCGGCACCTCTTCGCCATCGCGTGGAACCTGTGCGGGCTCTTCCTGATGCCCTTCGTGCTCGGCTTCGTGGCGGCCCTGTTCTTCGAGGTGAGCGAGGTGGGCGACACCCTGCCCTTCTTGCTCCTCGTGTCGGCTCTGGTCATCACGCCGTCTTTCCTGGCGCTCCTCGTGGGCGTCACTTGGAAATCGGCCCGCGAGCTGAGGCTTTTGCGCCAGTCCGGGCGCTACACCGCCCAGGCGGCGCTGGGCACGATCGCCCGGCACGTGAGCATCGTCACCCCGCGGGGCTGGGCGGTGCTCATCACCGGCGGTTTCTTCATCATCTTCGCGCTCGGCATGAAGTGGGCCGACCTGTCGCTGGTGGCCACGCTCGCGCTCGCGGTGTTCTACGGCGTCGTGTCCGCCTCTGCCTTCCTGTCCGCCTTCATCGTTTCGAACTTCGAGGCACAGCTCAAATCGAGGGCCAGCGTGGAGCGACAGATGTCGCCCGCCGTGGTGCTGGCCGGCGACCCCGCGGAGGAACGTTTCATCTTCCGGCGCGTGCCCGTCCCCCCGTTCTACTTTCTGCTCGTTGAAGACGAACTTCCCGACCGCCTGGCCACCGTGAGCCGCTACGCGGTGGGCGCGGGTGCGCGTCGCGCCGAGCTCCTCGTCGGTGGACGCTTACGGCGCTCGCCACGCGGGGTTTACCGCCTCGGACCGGCGCACATCTACTACCAGGACGCGCTGGGCTTCACGCAGGTGAGCGTGGCCTCGCTCGCCACCACCGAGCTCAAGGTGCTCCCGCGGTTCCGTCACCTCGTGATCGTGGAGCCGCCTCGCAGCCGGATGGACAAGCCGGACGTGCTCACCCGTCCCCATCGTTTCCCCACGGAAGACCACTTCCGCTTCCGCGACTACATGACGGGCGACGACACGCGGCGCATCCACTGGAAGCTCAGCGTGAAGACCGGGCGCTTACAGCTGCGGACCCCGGAGACCCGGGAGATCTCCACGAAGAACGTGCTCCTTGTGCTCGACGCGTACTTGCCCGCGGGGCGCATGCTCGCCGACGGCGTGGGCGTGGAGGAGGTGCTTGACAAGCTCGTGGAGACGTGGATCTCGCTGGCGAAGGAGCTGGTGGAGCGCGGCGACCGGGTGACGCTGGCTTGCGTGGCTCGCGACAAGCAAGGCACGCCCACCGTGGAGGTGATGCAGGCCGGCAAGGGCGGACACGTGCGCTGGCAAGATCTCGGCGCGCGGGTGCTCTGGCAGGGCACCCACGACATCGAGAAGCTCCTCGAAGAAGCAGGGGAGAGCCATCACGCGGTCGTGGTGTCGAGTCGCTTCCAGGCCCCGCCGCCGCAGCCCTTCAAAGGGGAAACCCTCACCTGGGTGTACTTGCCCCCGGAGAAAGCGCTGGGCGAGAAAGAGCCCACGCTCTTGCAGGCGCTCGCCGGCACTCCCGTGCGCGCGTTCCTCTGGCTTTTCCGCCTGCCCTTCCCCGTCGGAAGCGACGAGAACGCCTTCTTCGCGCAGCTCCGCATCTTCCAGCAGCAGGCGATGCGCCTCGGGGCGCGGCAACGTTTGCGCGCCATCGCCACGCGCGACGGCCGGCGCATCTTCGCGCAGCTGGTGGCCCGGGGCGACGTGGTGTACCGGCTCGACACCGGCATCGGCACGCACCGGCTGGTCGGGGTGAGCGCGGGGACCGGCAAGTCGAGCAAGAAGTCGGCCGCATGAGCAAGGGATTCACCGGCGTGTTGAACACGACGTCGTCGATGACGTTGTGGCAGCAAGTGAAGGAAACGGCCGTCCCCATCGTGAGCTACTGGCTTTGGCTCGCCTTTTCCTTCGCGGTTTTCGCCGGCGCGGTCGTCGTGGCCGACGGCGCCAACCTCGACAACCTCGTCGCGTTGGCGATTTTCCTCGGGGTCACCGCCGGCGCCGTGGCGATGGGGCAACTCCTCGCCTTCCTGCGGGTGCGCACCTGGCTCCTGATCTTCGGCGGCGCCATCTGCTGGGGGGTGTACTTCAGCGTCGTGGTGGGCATGGCGATGGGTGGCGCGATGCCGGAGCCGCTCATCATTCTCTCCGTGGCGGTCTTGCTCATCGGCCCGATCGCCATGACCGGCGGACTGTGGAGCCTCGAGACACACCGCGCCCTCTGGAGCACGTGGTTGCCCATGGTCTACACCGTGGGCGGCATGCTCGTGTGGATGGAGGAACAGGGCAAGGTGGAGGCGTGGAAAGCGGGCGACAAGCTCGCCGTCTGGGACGTCGTCGGCCTCGCGATGTTCGTGCCCTCGGTGGGCCTATTCCTCTTGTTCCTCGTCACCCGGGAGACACACCGGCTCGCCACCTGGCGGCGTGGCCCGATGGCGCCCTTGCGCCCGACGATGGAGGAACGTGGCGTGTCGCGACCGAGGCTCACGCTCCTGGGCTTCATCGCCCTTGGCCTCCTGACCTTGTTCGTCAGCGGCGCCTCCGCCCTCATCGCGCCCTTCCTGTGGCGCACCGGCCCGGGCGATGGTGGCGGTGGTGGGGGTGACCCCGAACCGCAAGGCGAGTACCAGCCACCCCCGGACATGCCGGACATCCCGGGGCTCGACCCGCGGGTGATGGAGATGGTCCAGAAGATGGTGGAGGCGGGCCAGCAGGCGGCGGGCTCGGTCTGCACGATGCTGTCGATTGGCCTGCTCGCGCTGCTCGGCGCGCTCATCGCCTACCGGCCGCTCAAGCGGCTGCTCGTGGTGAAACACCTGAAGGACCCGTATTGGACGATGAGCGCCACGCAGCGCATCGACCAGGGCTGGCGCCTCGTGGAGATCGCGCTCGGCGACGCGGGCGTGTTTCCGGTCCCCGGGGAAGACGCGGCATCTCTGGCGCGCCGGGCGGCCCCGGTCCTCGCGCGCCTCTCGCCCGTGGAGGTGCACGGCTTCGACGACGTGGCGGAGGTTGCCGACCGCGTCCGCTTCGGACTCGGCGTGTCGCCCGGCGACGTGGAGACGGTGGAGCGGTTCTCGCGCTGGGTGATGGACACCGTGTGGGAGCGACTCGACGACAAGGCCCAGGTGGCCGCCATGTACCGCGCAATCTAGCGGGTGACGGAGAGTTCCGCGGCGAGCGCGGCGTTGTAGGCTTCCACGCGCTCGTCGATGGTCAGCGCCGTCCGGTACCGACGCAGGGGCGGGAAGACGTTGTGCGCGGGGGTATCCGCGAAGGAGAGGGCCACGAGGGCGAGCCCGCTCCCCGCGAGCACCGACGCGGCGCCGAGGAGTACGTCGTCCTCGGTGGTGCCCTGGGTCCAGGCCTCGCGCCCTGGTCCCCCGCTGGGAGGCTCGCCGATGGCCGTGGCGGGCACGACCGCCAGGCCGAGGAGGGCGAGCCCGGCCACCCGCGGCGCCCAGCCTGCGGCCACGGAGCGCCAGGCGGCCACGCGCCAGGGTTGGTCATCGCCGGTGAGGTAGGCCCAGCGCTCCACGTCGACCTCCACGCCGCGGCCGTCCACCACGCGCCACCGAAGCTCGTGGGTGCGCGCGAGGTGGAGCGACTCGTAGCGCGCGCGGGCGGCCTGGTCGGGCGCCAGGAGCGGGAATCCCGACGGTGGAGTGGGCTCGCCGGCGTGGACCAGGGTCGCCAGGATGGGGAGGAGCACGGGGCGATCTAACCGGGGCACGGATAGTCTCCCGTCGTGACGTTCCTGCTGGCCACGCGCGTTGCCCTTGCCGCCGAGGCCGACGTCGACGTGGAGCTCTTGAGGGCCCGCTTCGGTCGCGACAGCTTCGGCGGTGCCGACAGTATCGACACGCTCCCCCCGGGGCGCCTTCGCGTGCTCGGACTCGCGCAGTACGAGGCCGAGCCGGTGGTGTACTACTTCGAGCACGCCTACGCGGGCGCGGCGGTGGGCGAACGATTGCAGGGCAGCATGGGGCTCGGCGTGGGGGCCACGCGGTGGCTCGACCTTGGCGTCGTGATGCCCAGCTTCTTCACCTATGGCTCCGATGCCCTGGCCTACACCAACGACGGCGCGGCGCTTGGCGATCTCTCCACGACGGCCCGGGTCGGCCTCGCGCGTGGTCGACGGGGCGGGGTGCTCGTGCGCGCCGACGTGTACTGGCCCACGGGCCATCGCGATGCCTGGGTGTCCGAGGCCTACGTGCGGCCCGCGATTGCCGCAGTCGGCACGCTACGCACCGGACGCCTCGCCAGCACGGTGGATCTCGGACTCCTCGCGCGCCCCGCCGAGAGCACCGACCTGCACTACACGCCCAGCACCGAGCTCACCTCGGCGTTGCACCTTGGTCTCGACATCGTCCCCGAGCGGCTGGCGCTGGACTACGGCCTGCTCGGCCGACTGGCGCTCGCCGCGCCGGACGACCTTTCCAGCCGGCCCTGGGAGATGTTGCTCGGCCTGTCTGCCCACCCCGGGCGAGGGGTCGACCTCGTGGTGGGCGGCGGACTCGGCCTCTCCGGCGGCGTGGGCGCGGCCACCTACCGAGGCTTCACCGAGCTGCGCTGGCTCGTGGGCGAGACCCGGCGACCGGTCGAGGCGGTCATTGCCGGCGGCGACGACCTCATCGACGTGGAAGAGATCCCGCCGCCGCCGTCGCAAGAAGTGGTGGTCGAGCCGGTGAAGACTTGGGCGGAGGGCGAGCTCGCACGCGTAGACGACGAGGAGATCGCCATCCGCGATCCCATCCAGTTCGAGTTCGCCAAGGACGTGATCCTGGCCGAGTCGCGACCGACACTGTCGGCGGTGGCGCACCTCTTGCGCACCGACGGGCGCATCCTCCACGTGGTGATCTCGGGCCACGCCAGCGAGGAGGGCTCTTACATCTACAACTACGACCTCTCCGCGCGACGCGCTCGGGCCGTGTGGGAGGCCCTGGTGGGCGCCGGGGTGCACCCTGATCGCATCAGCTACACGGGCATGGGCGAGGTGGAGCCCACGCGAAAAGGCGCGGCCGAGGGCGACCTTGCCGCGAATCGACGGGTGGTGTTCCGCATCGTCCGGTTGCTCCAGCCCGGGGAGGGCGCGCCGAGCCTCCCCGACGCGATCGTCATTCCCTGGTCGGGCGAGCCCGGCACGGCGGTCACGCCAACGCCACCGCCGCCTCCGGCCCCTCCGCCGAGCGAGGACGAGGAAGAACTATGATTATCCTCGTGACCTTCGCGTTCGCGCTCCCGTGTGGCAATACCACGCTCGAGCAAGATCTGAACTGCAACAACATCGACTGGGACGAGGAGGTGCCGGTCGACGCCGCCGACCCGGTGTGTGCCTCGCGGGTTGACGGCGACGGCCAGATGTACCCGACCGCCGACTGGTACTTCGACTACGCCTCCTACGGTTGCGACCTCTTCATGCTCGGCTACGACATCGACGCCGACGGACTCTCCGATGGGTCTGTCACGTTTGTCGGTCCCGACGGCATCGACGACCTGACCGTGACCTTTGCCTGTGACAACTGCCCCGAGGTGGCCAACCTCGACCAGGAAGACCAGGATTGCGACGACATCGGGACCGTCTGCGACAACTGTCCGGACATCGCCAACCCCGACCAGTCCGACGTCGATGGCGATCTCCTGGGCGACGAGTGTGACAACTGCCCGCCGATCTTCAACCCCGACCAGGCCGACTACGATCTCGACCTCGTGGGGGACGACTGCGACATCTGCGTGGGAGTCTACAACCCGCAGCAAATCGACGTGGACTACGACGGCCACGGCGACGAATGCGACAACTGCCCCGAGTTGGGCAACATCGACCAGGCCGACGTGGATGGCGACACCCTCGGCGACCTCTGCGACCTCTGCCCGGAGTATCCGGATTTCAGCGACCCCGATAGTGACGGTGACGGGGTAGGCGACGGGTGCGACATCTGCCCCTCGATCCCCAACGAGGAACAGCGGGATGAGGACGCCGACACGCTGGGCGACGCGTGTGACAACTGCGTTTCAGCCCCCAACCTCGACCAGGTGGATCGCGACCTCGACGGGCGCGGGGACGCCTGCGACACGTGTCCGCTCTTGCCGGATCGCCCCCAGAACGACATTGACGGCGACGGCTACGCCGACTGCGACGACCAGCGGCTGCTCGGCGGGCCCGCGACCTGTGCGACCACCGAGGGCCCCCCCTGGACCTTCGCCCTCGCGCTCGCCCTCAGCCGCAGTCGCTCACGACGTAGTACGTCGCCTCCACCCGCGACCCCACCTCGGGGATGGTGGAGAAGATGACGGCGTTGGTGGAGGGGTCGTAGGTCCACGCGTAGTTGGGTTCGCCGTCGATGGTGACCTCGAGCGTGGCGAGGTTGGGCGTCCAGCTGAGCTGCAGCCGGTCCCTCGGCTCCTCGCTGGCCAGCGAGGCGATGCTCTGGAAGTAGCTGCCCCAGTCGGTCTCGCAGATGCTCAGCGCGTCGCCACCGGTGGCGGTGGCGGCCTCCACGTAGCCGGTGCCCGGCGCGGCGGTGGAGCAGCCCCCGGGTACCGGACCTACGATCGCCACCACGGACGTGAGCGGCGCGAGGTCGAGGATCTCGTCGACCATCGTGCTCCAGCCGCTCCGCGACTGCTCGGGCTCATCCGACACGAGCACCGCCATCGTCTTGGCCTCGTCGCGCAGGAAACCGGCGTTGCACCCACTCGCACCTCCGGTCTCGAAGGCCGCGCGTGTGATGGTGAGGCCGGCCTCGGTGTAGCTCCCGCCGCCGCCGCGCACCGCCTGGGTGAACTGCGCGTTGGCGTCGGCCACGTAGGGGGAGAGGATGTCGCCGTTGTGACAGCCGTCGTCGGCGGTGCTCACCATCAGTTGCCAATCGAGGAGCAGGGCATCCAGCGTGTCGGCAAAGTCCTGGAAGTTACTGGCCAGTCGCGCCTGGTCGTCGGACATTGAACCCGACTGGTCGACGTACACCAGGATGTCGGTGGCGTCGTAGGGACCGCCCGGCTGCACGAAGTAGTCGCTGGCCTCGTTGGGCGGCTCCTCCACGGTGAGCTTGACGGGGGTCTGTCGCACGCCGGCCGGGTCGTTGGAGGTGGCGTAGAGCGTGCCCTCGACCTCGCCTGCCTCGTTTCCGAGGTAGCCCAGGCTCACCGGCGCCGAGGCCTCGGGTGCGATCGTGAGCGGGAATTCGATCTCGGCCTCGATCTCGAAACCCTCGCCCACCAGCACGAGGCTTTGCACCTCGAGATCTGCGGTGCCCGCGTTGACGATCTCCAGCTGCCCGGACTTGGGGCAGCCAGGCTCGACGCTGCCCATGTAATAGGGGTCGGGCAAGATGCGGAGGGCCGGGTAGAGTCCCTCGCCCTTGAGCGTGGCGCTGATCACCGGATCGGCCGGCGCGTTGCTCTCCACGGTGAGGTAGGCAGATTGCAGGTTGCTGCTGGCGGCGAACGCCACCTCCACCACGACGTGGGTGCTCGGCAGGATGGTGTCGGGCCACTCCGAGAGGAGGCTGAAGGCGGCGTCGCCGTCGATGTAGACGTCGCTGAGCTCGAGCGGCGTCTCGCCCCGGTTGTGGATGGTGACGACGGCGGTGGCTGTTTCCCCTTCCGCGTGGGCGCCGAGGTCGACCGTCATGGGGTCGAGCTCGATGGCCGGCACGACGCCGTCGGCGCCGCCGTCCTGGGCGAGCCCGTAATCGCCGTGGTCGCAGGCGATCCCGGTGAAGAACAACCACATGGGGCGACTCTAGCACGCGTTCCCCGGATACGATGGCACGATGCGATCGCGGCTGGCCCCACTCGCGCTCCCGCTCGCCGCCGGTCTTTCCGTCGGCCTGTGGGGATGCAGCCCGATCACGATGGACGACTGGCACCACCGCCTCGATCCCGACGGCGATGGCGTGGAGTTCCCCTGGGACTGCGATGATCACGACCCGACGGCGTTCGACCCGGTGGTGGTGTACGGCGATGACGATGGCGACGGGTTCGGTCGTGCCGAGCTCGAGGCGGAGTCCTGCGGGGTGTCGGAAGGCTGGAGCGTCGAGGCGGGCGACTGCAACGACGTCGAGCCCGGGATTTTCCCCGGCGCGGTGGAGATCTGCGACGCGCTCGACAACGACTGTGACGGCGAGGTCGACGAGGGCTTCCCCATCGAGCGCTACTACGGCGACGGCGACGGCGACGGCTACGGCCTGACCGACCAGTCGGTGTACGCTTGCGTGCCCCCGGAGGGCGCCTCGCCCTACGGCGGCGACTGCGACGACGACGAGGCGCTCGCTTTCCCAGGGAATCCCGAGGTCTGCGACGGCATCGACAACGACTGCGACTGGCGGGTGGACGACGGCGTGGCCACGCGCGTGTACCGCGACGACGACGGCGATGGCTACGGGCAGGTGTACGACTACCAGGACACCTGCGACGGCGAGGCGGGGTTCGTGGAGTTGTCGGGCGATTGCGACGACGAGGATCCGCTCACCTACCCGGGCGCCACCGAGGACTGTTACGACGGGATCGACAGCAACTGCGACGACATCGATGACGACGAGCTGGTGTACACGGACAACGACGGCGACGGCGACGGCGACCCCGCCCTCGCGGTCCTCGCCTGCGAGGCCACCGGAGTTGAATCCGCGGGCGACTGCGACGACAACGATCCCGCGCGATCCTCGATGACCTCAGAGAGTTGCTACGACGACATCGACAATGACTGCGACGGCTACGTCGACTACCAGACCTTCTTCCGGGACAGCGACGGCGACGGGTATGGCAACGGCGCCTCGCAGACCACGAGCTGCTATGGCCCGCCTTCCAACTACGTCGAGAACGACCTCGACTGCAACGACGGCAGCACGGCGAGCCCGCGATGGGTGGCGGTCACCGGGAGCGACGCGGGCACCGGACTCGACGACGACCCCTACGCCAGCATCGGCCAGGCCATCGACGCGGGTGGCTCGTGCGTGTACGTGGGCCCGGGCACGTACTACGAGACCCTCAGCGTGGGCGCTCGCACCCTCGCGCTGTCAGGGACCGAGGGTTCCGCCAATACCGTGATCGACGCCGGCAGCCCAGAGTGTTCGATTTCATCGTGGCCGACCGGTTGCTCGCCCGTGATCGTGGCCGAGAACAGCGGCAGCGTCACCTTGTCCGGATTCACCCTGCGCGGCGGCACCGGATACCCCCTCGAGGAGGCCACGGCCGAGGGCGAGGACTGGACGGCCTGTGGCGGCGGCCTCTACGTGGACGGCCCCACGCTGACGGGGAGCGACCTCGTGATCGAGGACTCGATCCTTCCCGTGGCGGTCTCGGGCACGGACGGCACGGGCGGGGCGGTCAACCTGAAGAGCCGCGGCGGCGGGATCTGCGTGATCGAGGGGCCGGTGACGCTCGACGGCGTCCGGATCGCCGACAACTTCGCCGAGCGCGGCGGCGGCATCTACGTGGAGGGCAGCAGCGCGCTCTCGCTGACCGAGGTAGAAATCACCGGCAACGCGGCCACTTATGGCGGCGGGGTGTACGCCGGCGAGGGCAGCCTCGCCGTTTCTCGCTTCCGGAGCTGGTGCAACAGCGCCAGCGCTTCCGGGGGCGGCGTGTACCTCGGGAGCAGCTACGTCGACCTGGAGCTGTTCTTCGCCGACCTGGTGCTCGACACCGCCGTGGGCACGGGCAGCGCCGTGGGCGGCGTCAGCGGCTCGCTGGTCGAGCTCGACAGCGTGGTGGCGGTCGGCGACGGGACGGTCGCGCTCCTCGCCACCGACGGCACGATGCGCATCCAGTACAGCGCGCTCACCGTCCCGACCGGGACGGCCATCGGCGACGGCGTTGCCGAGGGCGACGACGTGACCACGAGTGTCACCAGTCCCTACTCGGTGAGCTGCGACGGCAACCCGGACAACGACAGTTTTGTCCTTGCCAGCGATTCGCCTGCCGTGGATGGGGGCACCCCGACGCTGAGCGACCCCGACCGGACGCGGGCCGACGCCGGGGCGAATGGCGGGCCGAGCGGCGCATGGTAGGCCTCGTTGTAGGGCTGGCCTCCGCGTGGGCGTGTGACACGGTCTACTCGGCGGCCGACCTCGCAGCCGAGCTCGCCCTGGCCGTGCGCGATCACGACGCGCCGGCGCGGGCAGCGGCCATGCTGCCGTGTGTCACCGAGGCGCTCGCGCAGGCCGACGCGGCGCTCTACCACCGGACGATGGGGGCCGCCGCTGTTCGCGCGGGCGACGCCTCGCTGGCCGTCGCCGAGCTTCGCGCGGCGCGCGCGCTCTCACCCGACTGGATCCCACCGCCCCTCCTTGTCGGCGCATGGGCGCGGGCGGGCGAGGCCTCGACCGGGCCTCGCGCGGTCATCGAGGAGGGGCTGGTCGATGGCGTGGCCACGACCGAGCTGTGGCTCGACCGCGCCAGCATTGTCCAGCGTTTCGAGGGTGGCGAGTGGCGCACCCGGTACGTCGGCGCGCTGGCGTCGGTGGAGCCGCTCGCGTTCGCGCCCGAGCTGCCCGTTGACGCGCCCCACGCGTCGCGGCGCCGTGCGGTGCTGGGGTTCCGCGACCGGCCCTCGGTGCCGCTCATCGTGGCCGGCAGCACGTTCTTGCTCGCGAGCGGCGTGGGCTACGGCGTGCACGTGTACTGGCGCACGCGATTCAACGACCTCGACGACCCAGAGATCGACGACCAGACGGAGCTCTCCGCGGTGGGCAACGTGGCCAACACGGCCTTGTTCTCGGCCTGGGGGGCGACCGCCTTGGGGGGCGGCCTCCTGGCCGGGGGCGTGCTGAGCGTGAAGTTCGAATAGGTTGCCGGGATGAAGATCCTCTACGGCGTGGTGGGCGAGGGCATGGGGCATGCCACCCGGTCGCGGGTGGTGATCGAGCACCTCCTGTCCCGTGGCCATGAGCTCAAGGTCGTCGTGAGCGGGCGGGCGCATGGTCTCCTGGTGCGGTCCTTCGCCGGGCGCGAGCGCATCGACATCGACGAGATCCAGGGGCTTTTCATGCGCTACGAGGGCAACGCGCTCGACGTGGGGCGAAGCGTGCTGGCCAACCTCGGCAAGGCGCCCGCGAGCCTCGCCCGCAACATCGCCGCCTACGTGCGCCTCGACTTCGAGCCGGACGCCATCGTGTCGGACTTCGAGAGCTGGGCCTTCTTCTACGGCCTCAACCACGACAAGCCGGTGATCAGCATCGACAACATGCAGGTGATCAACCGCTGCGAGCATCCTGAAGAGATCACCCGCGATCCCGACTTCCAGCTCGCGAAGGCGGCGGTGAAGGTGAAGTTGCCGGGGGCGCACCACTACATCGTCACGACTTTCTTTCGTCCCCCGGTGCGCAAGGAGCGCACCACGCTCGTGCCGCCGATCCTGCGCCCGGAGATCCTGGCCGCGCGTCGTGAGCCGGGCAAACACGTCCTCGTCTACCAGACGGCCGCCGCCAACGAGGCGCTGGTGCCGCTCTTGCAGTCGTTGCCTTACGAGTTCCGATTGTACGGGATGCGTCGCGACGCAGTTCTCGGCAACGTCATCCTGCGCGACTTCTCGGAGACGGGCTTCGTGGACGACCTGCGCACCGCTCGGGCGGTGATCGCGGGAGGGGGCTTCTCGCTGATGGGCGAGGCGGTGCACCTGCGCGTGCCGATGTACTCGGTGCCCATCGAGGGGCACTACGAGCAGATCCTCAACGCGCGCTACCTGGCGATGCTCGGCTACGGCCGCCATGGGGAGAGCTTCGAGCGCGACGCGATCGCTGACTTCCTCGACAACGCGCCGAGTGACACCGGCTACGAGCCCCGGGACAACAGCGAGCTCTTCGAGAGTGTTGACAAGGTGTTGGCGACGGTCTGATCGCGGCGCGGTCACCTGCCGGGGGGCGCCGCCGTAAGTAAGATCACCTACCGCCCCTGATGCCGCGCGACGCGCTCTCCCCGCTTCAGCTCGCCGAGCTCGCGCTCCTGCGCCAGGGCGAGCGGGCGATCCCGTTGCATGATGTGCTCGGCGTGCCGCTGCAGCCCACGACCGAGGAACTCGCTGCGGGCTGGCTCGCCTTCGAGAAGAAGTGGAGCCCGGTGAAGAACGCCGGCCTGGAGCAGGGCGAGGTTTTCCTCTGGGTGGAGGATGTCTACGCGCTCGGTCGGCGGGCGGTGGCCACGCTCGGGAACGCTGAGGCGCGAGACGAGTACGAGCTCGAGCTGCTTCGCCACGGCCAGGCCCCGGCCGCTCGCCGCGACGGGAAGCGGAAACCGCCCGTCGACGTGGCTCGCTCCACCTCGGCGCCCGTGGGGAGCGGCCCGGTGGCGCTTGCCGAGCAGATTCGCGCCTTGCAGGCAGAGGGCCGGGTGGAGGAGGCTCGCACCCGTGCGACCGGCGCGGTGCGCGCCCACCCGCTTGACCGCGAGCTGGTGGCGTTATACCCCCTGGAAATGAAAAAACATGAACTTTCGCCTGGACATTTGCGGCACTCGCCAATAGCATGATTTCGAGGAAATCATGGCCTTCATCCTGCGTGTATCGCCCAAGCTCACCCAGTCGCGGATCGAGGAACGGTTCA
>SXON01000031.1 GCA_005778355.1 Pseudomonadota bacterium
GTCGGTGTCGGTGTCTGTGTCGGTCTCGGTGTCGGTGTCGGTGTCGGTGTCCGCGTCGCCGCTGTCGGCCGTGTCTCGGGTTCCCGTGTCATCGACGGCGGTGTCGTTCCAGGCGGTGTCGGCGGTGTCGGCGGTGTCGGCGGTGTCGGCGGTGTCGGCGGTGTCGGCGGTGTCGTTCCAGGCGGTGTCGGCGGTGTCGCCGGTGTCACCGGTGTCACCGGTGTCGCCCGTGTCCGTCACACAGGCGCTCGAGCGGTTGCTCGCGTCGCCGTCGTCGCAATCGCTCCCGTCGGCCACGTAGCCGCTGGGCTCGGTGCACGACACGGCGGAGCTCAGCGCGTCGCCGAGGCCGTCGCCGTCGGTGTCGGCGTACCAGGTGCTCATGTAGCTCGCGTCGTCGTCGGGGCTGCTGTTGCAGTCGTTGTCGAGGCCGTCGCAGGTGTCGGCGGCGCCCGGGTAGCTGGCGGCGCTGGCGTCGTCGCAGTCAGTCGCGTCGGCCACGTGGGCGCTGGGCTGGTCGCAGGCGAGCGCGCCGTCGCTGGGATCACCGTAGCCGTCGGCATCGTCGTCGGCGTACCAGCTGCTCGCGTCCACGGCGCCGCCGTCGGTGTCGCCGTCGCAATCGTCGTCGACCTCGTTGCAGGTTTCCGTGGCGCCGGGGTTCACATTGGCGTCGGCGTCGTTGCACTCCTCGCAGGCGGCATAGCCGTCGCCGTCGTTGTCGCTGTAGGCCACCGAACCGTCGCAGTTGTAGTCCACCGCGTCGGCGCAGGTCTCGCTCGCGCCGGGGTGGGTGAGGGAGTCGCTGTCGTCGCAGTCGGTGGCGTTACTGACATACCCAGCTGAGGCCTCGCACGAAGACTCGGTGAGGCTCGCATCGCCGTAGCCGTCGCCGTCGCCATCGGCGTAGTAGGTGGACGGGTCGACCCCGTCGTTGTCGACCGTGCCATCGCAGTCGTCGTCGGCACCGTCGCAATACTCGGTGGCCCCGGGATAGGCGGTGGCGTCGTTGTCGTCGCAGTCCAAGTCGCTATCGGCGAGCACGTAGCCGTCCGGCTGGTTGCAGGCCACCTGGACACTCGTCTCGTCGCCGTAGCCGTCGCCGTCGTCGTCGCGATACCAGCCCCCGGCGTCGAGGGGGTCGCCGCCGGGGCCGTAGCCACAGTCCGAACCGTAGTCGCAGTATTCGGGGGCATAAGGGTAGGCGTCGGCGTCGTTGTCGTCGCAATCCTCGCCGCCCGTCGCGTAGCCGCTGAGCGCGGAGCAGGAAAAGACGTAGACACTGTCGTTGCCGTAGCCGTCGCCGTCGGCGTCCTCGAAGTAGGGGTCGGCATCCGCGCTGTCGGACTCGTCGCTGAGTCCGTCGCAGTCGTAGTCGATGCCGCCGCAGTACTCCTCGGCGTAGGGGTAGATGTCGGCGTTGTCGTCGTCACAGTCGTCGCCGCTGCCGTCGTCGCAGGCCTCGTAGCCGTCGCCGTCGTTGTCGTCGCAGCCGTCGTCGACTGTCAGGCTCAGGTTGCTGGCGTTGTTCCAGGCGTCGCCCGAGGAAGCGCCGTTCTCGTTGACGGCGTTACCCACCCCCCTGAGGGTGTAGCTCCCCTCGGTGCTCGGCGCGGTCCACTCGAACTCGAAGCTGACACTGCTCGAGCTCATCGCCTCCGCCGCGGTGTGCGTGACCTCGCTGCTGCGCACCTGGGTGTTGGACCCGGCGCCAAGCGTGCCCCCGGTGGCGCTCACGTCGAGGCCGGCGGCGGTGCGGCTACTGCTGCTGGTGCTGACGATGAAGTCGACCGAGATGGTGTCGCCCGGCGCCACGGTGGTGGACGAGGTGCTGAAGCTCGCGGTCGTGCTGCTACTGGCGCTGGCCCCGTGACACGAACATCCGGAGGTGGAACGCCCCGTCTCGCCCGACGAATCGGCGAGGGCGATGGGGAGGAGGCCAAGCAGGGTGAGCATGGGCCAAGTTGGCGTATCCGTGCTTTTTTCGCAAGTAGCCGTGTCTACGAAACGCCGGAATGGACTGTTGCGCGCACGCTACAACGTGGCGCGCACCCATGCGTAGAGCGGCCGGAGGCCAGGGTGGTACCAGGTGCCGGAGGCGTAGAGCGCGAAGAGAACCCGCGCCGCGACCACGAGGCCCACGAGGCCGAGAGTGAGCCCGAGTCCTAGCTTTTCCCCAGTGCCCATGTGCAGGGCCTCCCGGGGACGGCGCGGGACGGTGGGATCGAAGCCCCTCGCGTCGAGCGACTCGGCGAGCGCCCGCGCGCGGCGCACCGACCGGGCGAGCACCGGGGCGAGCATCGCGGCCTCCAGTGCCAGCCAGGCTCCTGGGCCTCGGCGGTAGGCGGGGCGGCCCCGGCGCGCGCGCGCCTCGCGTACAGTGGCCCATTCCCGAGCCGCCTCGGGCACGAAGCGCAGCGCCGTGGCCACCAGGAAGGCGAGACCGAAGGGCACCCGGAGACCCAGGAGCCCCATGTACAGCCGGTCGGCCGGGGTGCTTCGAGCGAGCGCCACCCCGGCGGTGGTCACCGCCAGGAATCGAAACGATTGCACCAGTCCGTGCACCGCGCCCTCTCGCCAGAGGGTGACTGGGCCGAGTGTAAAGAGCGCCACGCGAGGTTGTTCGTTGTAGAACAGTCCCTGCGACAGGACCGTGCTCCACGCGATGCCTAGGGCGAGCAGGAGTCCCCGAGCCAGGTCGCGTGTCGCCGGCGGGCGAGCCAGGAGCGGCGCGGCACTCGCCAACAACAGAAGCGCCAGCGAGGCTGGGCGATCAAGGCACACGGCGAGCACCCCCACGAGCCCCACCAGGACGACGCGCGCGCGGGGATCGTTCACGAGAGGCCCTCGTGAAGCCCGCCATCGCGGAGGTGGTAGGGCCGCGCCGCCGTGGCGGCGAGATCGAGGTCGTGGGTGGCGAAGACCAGCGCGCCGTCGAGGTGGCGATCGACCGCCGCCATCGTGGCCTGGACATGCGCGGGATCCTGCGCGGCGGTGGGCTCGTCCAGGAGGAGCAGCGAGGGCCGTGTCGCGACCGCGGCGGCAAGGGCCACGCGCAGGCGCTGCCCACGGGACAGGGACTGGGGGGCGCGTTGCAGCAAGGCCCCGAGGTCGAAATCGGCGACGATCCGGTCGAGCTCCACCGGGTGACCCCGCTCGATCGGGCCGTAGAGCAGCTCCTCGCGTACCGTGGGACAGAAGAGGCTGAGGTCGGGGTCTTGCGGCACCGGCAGCGCCCCGGGCGTGCGAGCGAGCAGCCCGAGGAGAGTCGACTTCCCAGCGCCGTTCGGCCCGACCAGCGACACGCGGTCACCCTGGTGAAGCGCGAGGCTCACGCGGTCGAGCACGCGCTGAGCGCCGTAGTTGAAGCTCGCGTTCTGTAGTGTCGCGACGCGCGCGCCCGGCGAGCGCGGCACGGGCACGTGTCGCGAGAGTGGCTGATGCTCGCCCAGAGCCAGCTCGCGGGTGGCGTAGCGGCGAGCGAGGGCGAGGCGGTGCTCCACGATGAGCACGGCGGCGCCTTGCTTGGCGAGGGTGCGAAGGCGGGCGAGCAGGGCCTCGGAGGCGCCGGGGTCGAGGTGAGCCAGCGGCTCGTCGAGCACGAGGAGACGGGCACCGGCCGACATCGAGGCCGCGACCACGAGGCGCTGCGTTTGCCCGGTGCTCAGCGCGGTGACTGGGCGTCGCGGCTCCAACGGCAGGCCGAACTCCGCGAGCGCCCGCGGCACGGCGGCGAGGATGGACTCGGCGGCAAGGCCGGCCGACTCGGCGGCGAAGGCCAGCTCGTCGCCGAGCGTGCCGGTGACGAGTTGATCGGTGGGATCCTGGGCCACGAAGGCCACCTCGCGCACCCGCTCGGCCGGGGCCAGCGCCCCCACGTCGCGACCGTTCAAGAGCACTCTGCCACTCACGGTGCCGCCGCCGTGTCGCTGAAGCAGTCCCGCGCACAGTCGGGCGAGGGTGCTCTTCCCAGAGCCGGTGGGGCCATGCACCAGGAGCAGCTCGCCCGCCTCCAGGTCGAAACTGACACCCTCCAGAGCGGGCGCGCGCGCCGTGGGGTGGCGGTATCCAAGCGCCTCCACCGTGAGCATCAGTCCTCCACCCGGCGCAGGGACTGGGCCACCCGGTCGGCCACGCCCACGGCCGCCAGCGTGTAGATTAGCCCAGGGCCGAGCACGATCATCACCACGTACCACTCGGCGAAGAAGAGCCGGTAGAGCACGGTGTGCAAAACCATAGAGGTCGCGGCCGACAGTACACTGGCCAGCCCGAAGCCGAAGCCGAGGCGAAGCCAGCGGGAGAGGGCGGGACTGTCACGCCATGCACCACCCCGGGTGAGCCCGGCGAGGTAGAGGGCGCCCTCGTAGAAGCACACGCGCGAGGCCACGAAGAGCGCATCCATGGGGTTGAGCGCGCCGGTGGCGAGGCCGCGCAGGCCCCAGGCGAGCAAGGAGCAGAGCGCCACGGTGCCGACGCGCGGTTGCAGGCTCACCAGCGTGGCGAGCAGCGTGACGGCGAGGGCGTCGTCGAGCAGGCCGGTGAGCATGGTGGCGAAGGGACCGAGCGCGGCTGCCACGCCGAGGCCCACGATCTGCGCGGCGGTGCCCACGACGAACTGCACCGACGCGAAGCAGGCCAACGTGACCAGCTGGCCGGTGGGCTGGGCGAGCCAACGGCGTAGATGGGTGACCACCAGTAAAGCGCCGGCAGCGGCGGCGCCGAGCGCGAGCGCGAAGCTGGCGCTCACCAGCGAGCTGCCGCGTGACAGGTAGATGGCGGTGTCACCGGTGGCGAGTGCGATCGTGTGGCCGGGGCCGAGCAGCTCGACGCGGTAGGTCCACGGTCCGTCGCCGACGTTGAGTTCGTCGACGTACACCGGCAGGGTGGCAGAGGCGGTGCTGTGCGGCGGGACGCGGAGGAAGACCGAGGTGTGGCCCGTGCCGTCGTCGCCCTCGCGCACGCGGGGGCGGAAGGCGGCGTCGGCCTCGCCGGCGCCGTCGAGCATACGTCCTCGAATCACGACGTCGAGAGGCGTGTCGGCGTCGTTGCGGACGGGCACGCCGGCCCAGGCCCAGGGGGTGGTCACGTCGCGCACGTCGACCCCCAGCGGCGTGTGTCGCAAGAGCGCCGTCCACCAGCGCGAGGGCAAGGCCACGCGCCCGGGCGCCCGCACGATGTCGGCCGCGCCGCTCTCGGTCGCGGGGAAGGCGAGCGGGCCGAGGTCGAGCTGGTCGCGGAGCGCCGCGGAGCTGACTGTGGTGGTGTCCAGGCGAAAGCTGACACTCGCGCCTGGGGATTGCACCACCACCGGGGTGTCGACGGCTACGCTCAGCTCGGTGGCCACGCGCACGCCCGCCACCAGCTCCAGGGTCGTCGGGTCGGGCTCCATGAACTCGCCCGCTTCCACGAGGAGCTCGACCGGTCCCCCGCTGGCCGCTTTGAGGCCCACCCCCACGTTGGCCGGGGCGCCGTCCACCAGAACCAGCGGGACGACATCGCCGTCCTGCACGCGGACGGGCGCGGCGCCGACCGGCGCGGCCACGGTCACCCAGAGGTCGGCGCGAGCCTCGTCGAGGTTCACCGGTACTCGGAGCTCCACGCCCCCCACGGTGGCCACCACCACGGCGGCGCCATCGACGCCCGGTGGCACCGGAACACCCACGCGCGCCGTGGGGCTCGACGGCAGGCTCCGCGCCAGGGGCACGCCCTCGCCATCGACGATCACCACGCTCGACAGCGGCTCGCTCGCCTCCACGAAGACGGCGCCCTCGCCCACCTCGGCGTGGAGCGACGGCGGGGGGGCGCAGGCGAGGAAGATCACCGGAAGAGCACGACTCGGTACTCGCCGCTCACGCCGCTCGTGTCGGCGTAGGGCACCTCGGCCAGGGCGAGCACGCCATCGCGACTGAGGGCCTGGCGGAAGAAGACCGGTCCCTCGGTGACACACGTGGCGAGCAGGCGCTCGTCACCCGGGCGCGGGGTGCCGTCGAGGTCGAAGAGCAGGGCCCCGTAAAGGTCGCGGCGGTTGTCGGTCAATCGTTCGCCCGCGCCCACCACCAGCGTCCGGTCGTCATCGCCGAGCGACATGCCCTGGACCGCCCAGGGGCCGGTGAACGACCAGAGCGGCGCGCCGTCCAGGGTGGTGGCGTGGAGCGTGTTTTCCCCGGGGTGAGGCGAGGGCGGGCGCAGCTCGGGGGCGGCGGCCCCCCAGGGGATGTTGGTGCCGGACGTGAGGAAGTAGGCGCCGTCGCCGCGGAGGAATCCGTGGCCCACGCTGGCCGCCACCGGCACGTCGCCCACTATCACCGGCGCACCCGGGGTGAGCGTCTGGACGACCTCGCCCTGGCCATCGCCGAGCACCACCCGGCCGTCGCCGAAGCCGAGGAGCACACGGTCGGCCGCGATGCCCACGGCGTTCCACAGGTAGGCCGTCTTGAAGTAGGGCAAGAGCGGCGGGACCAGCATGGCGCCAAGCGGTGCGAGCGTGTCGAGTGTCAAGACCGCCACGCCACCCACGGGGAGATCCGCGGGCGCGGGCTCGTCGGCGGTGTGCGTGACGGGGACGACCAGCCGATTGCTGGCCTCGTGGATCGCCGGGTGGAGGAGCGTGACGGCGGCCGGTTCCGGGGGCCAAGCGGCTCGCGGCTCGCCTTGGGGGCTCACGCGCAGCAGCTGCGCTCGGTTCTCGCGACGCCCGGCCTCGTCGGGCCAGGAATGGGCCACCGCCACGATGAGGTCGCCGGTTCGCAGTACTTCGAGGCCATACACCCCGGGAAGCGTGTAGATACCGTAGAGATCTTCCCCGGCCGGCATGGGCGAGCTGCCGACGCGCTCGGCGAGGCGGAGCGTCCAGCGGTCGGCCAGGGTGCCGGGGTCGAGCGCACGGAGCATCGCATCGGGGCTTTGCTCACCGACGTAGAGCGTGTCGCCGCTCGGCGACCAGCCCACCCTCCGGGCCATGCCCTCCCCGAGCGACCGGCGAGCCACGACGTGCCCCGTCGCCACGTCGATGACCACGACCTCGCCAAGGTACGAGCCCACTGCCAACCTTGTGCCATCGTCGGAGAACGCGAGGTCGGTGTCGGGGGCGGCACCGCCGGCGGCAACCAGTCGCGACACGTCGCCGAGCGGGACGCGGGCGAGGGGCACGCAGTCGGCGAGGCGCGGGGCCACTTGTCCCCCCACAGTGGTGCCCGGCGTCCAGTCCATGGGCCGATGGTGCCACCCGCCGGCCAGGCCCTCGCCCGGCTCGAGCACGCCGCCCCGCACGAAGTGGAGCGCCTCGGCCGGCCGCTCCGGGTCGGTGCAAGCGAGGATCAGTCCGACCATGGCGCGGAGTTCCAGTCGGTGGAGGTGAAGTCGTCACACGTGGCGTCGTCGGCGAGGAAGGACTGCTCGCGGGCTACGCAGGTGCTGTTGGTGCTGCCCTCGTGGCCGGCCTCGGCCTCGATCTGACGCCACTCGAAGGCCCAGGTGTCGCAGGCGTCGAGGAAGTCGTCCTCGTCGGCGTAGCCGGCTGCGGTCCAGTCGGCGCCCCACTCGGCGAGGCAGCCGCCGTAGAGCACCGCCCCCGCCTCGCACATCGCGAGGCAGGGATCGGGCTCCTTGGCGCAGGCGAGCAGCCAGAGCATCAATAGAAGGCCACCGCCGAGGGGCTGAAGCCCAGGGTGTGCCAGCCGCTCGCCGTGTGATCCGCGCAGCTGAGCGCGTCAATCACCGCGATGCCGCCCGTGGAATCCGGGTTCGCGTAGTTGTAGCGGCCAAGCACCCACACCGTGGCGCCGTCGCCCACCGGCACGACGCCGGAGATGTAGCTGTTGGTCTGCATGAGTTGGGTGGTGCCGCCGTCGGCGTAACACCAGGCGGTGGTCACGCTGTCGGCGTCGGTGGTGAGCAAGAGGCCGTGGGTGGCATCGACCATCGCCGCGCCGGCCAGGTCACCGAGCTCGGCCGTTTCCGTCCACAGGGCGGCGGAGAGGCCGGTGTCGGGGCTGAAGCCGTAGACCGCGCCGTCGGCCGGGGTGTCGTAAACGCCCGTGGTCACCACCATGCCCATGCCCGGCCAGGTGTGGATGCTGGGGTTCGGCTCGGCGGCCCAGTCCTGCGTGACGCTCATGCTCGCGCAGTCCACCTCGATGATCTTGCCGCCGTTCGCCACCCAGCGATTGTCCTGGTCGAGCTGGTTGAGCGCCACGTAGAGCTTGCCGTCGGACTCGACCATGCTGGAAGCCTCGGGGTAGCCGTCGCCATCGTCGTAGGCGCTGATGTCGACCGTGCCGGCCGCGACGCCGGTCGCCGGGTCGTAGACCCCGAGGTTTTTCCGGCCGTACAGGGTGACGAACAGCTTGCCGCCGCACTCGCGCGCCACGTAGGGGTTGGACTTGCTGCCGGTGGACACCTCCCAGGTGGGCTCGTCCCAGGAGCCGGGGGCGTACTTGCGGACGTAGTCGCTGCCCCAGCGCCCCATCAGGTAGATGGCGCCATCGTCGTAGTCGAGGCCGATGTCCGTCGGCGAGGTGGTGATGCTGTCGGTGGTGGTCCAGTCGGCGAGGCTCACCGTCGCCAGCACGCCGGCCGAGTAGTCGTCGGCCACGGTGGCGACGAGCGCCATCGTGGGGAGTGTGTCGGTGTCGGCGTCGGCGTCGGTGTCGGTGTCGGTGTCGGTGTCCGTGTCCGCGTCCGCCGTGTCGACGAGGCCGGTTTCCTTCACTTCTTCGATGCAGGCGAGGAGAGAGAGCAACATTGTCGTTCCTTGGGTTGGGGGTCAGATCGCCCAGGCGAGCGTGAAAATGAAGGTTCGCCCGGGGAGGGGGTAGGACATGAAGTCCTCGGTGGCCACGACGGCGAGGGCGTCGTCGGTGGGGTCGGCGGGGTCGCGGGGGACGACCTCGGTGAGCGTGTCGAATAGGTTCAACGCTGCGAGCTCCATCGTGGGCCAGCGCTCGGTAGGCTGCGCACGCACGAAGGCGCCGTGGAGCTGGCGCGGCGCGGAGAGGTAGAGGTTGGCGCCGTCCCAGTAGTTGGGGGCGGTGTAGGTGTAGGTGTAGCCGAGCCGCGCGCGGCGACCGGCGAACACCGAGGCGCTCAGGTTCACGTCGAGCGGCGGCGTTCGCGGCAGCTCGTTGTTCACCAGCGAGGAGCCGGCGGTGAGGTTGAGGCTTTTCTGCCAGGTGAGGGCGGCACCGAGGTCGACGTGGTCGACAAACGTGGCGTCGACCGCGGCCTCGACCCCCTGTACGCCGGTTTTCCCGTAGTTGACCGGGTAGAGCGTGTACTGGCTGTTCTGCACCCAGATGATGCGGTCCTGGCTCCAGAGCCAGAATCCACAGACGTCGACGGCGAGGCGTCCCCAGTGGGCCGGAGGGAGATCGAGGCGCGCGCCCGCGTCGACCTGCGTGCCGCGTTCAGGCAGGAGATCGTCGTTGCCCTCCAGCGCGCCGCGGTCGCCATAGAGTTCCGTCAGGTCGGGCGGCCGGAAGTAGCGGCCGGCGTTGGCTTTGAGCGCCAGGACGGGGAGGGGACGGAAGAGGAGGCCGAGGCGCGGGTCGACGGCGAGCTCGACCACGTCGTCGTTGCTGGCGATGGCGGACCCGGTGACCACCGGCGACACCGTGATCCGCTCGCCCCAGAAGCGCAGGTCGGCGCTGGCGGCGAGGGTTCCGCTAGCGCGGCGGTGCTCGACGTCGGGCTCGTTACCCAGCAGATCGCCGGTGAGGAGCTGGTCGAGTCGCCCACTACCCGCGAGGGTGGGGACGATCCAGGCCTTTGGCGCGAAGGCCACGTGTCCGCGCAGGCCCAGGGTCTGGTAGCGGTCGCTGCGCCACTCCCGGCCGGTGCCCACCTCGCCGTCGCGGTCGTCGAGGATCTCCTCGCGGAAGAGGTGGTACACGCTGGCCTGGACGCCCGGGGCGTCGAGGGCGAGCACCGCGAGGTTGCGGGTGGTTTGCAAGCGCGCGGCCTCGGCGGGGAGCGTGGTCGCGCCCGGCAAGCCTTCTTCCCGGTAGAGCGGGGCGTTGAGCAGGGTGAACGCCAGCTCGCCGCGCTCCACGCGGGCCCGAGCGTAGGCGTTGACCTGGCGCTTGTCGTTGTTCTCGCGCTCGAGGAAGTGGTCGTCGAGCACGTTGTAGGTGGTGGCGTTGTCGTCGAAGAAGACGAAGTCGCCACGGGTGTGGAAGGCGTCGGCGAAGAACTGGAGCTCGACCGGGGACGCGGCGTAGTTGCGAGCCGCAGGCGTGACTCGATGGCTAGTGAAGGCGGTCGCGTGCGCCGTGTCCCAGGATCCGTAGCTGGCGCTCAGCTCGGTGGGGCCTGCGTCGCGAGTCACGAGGTTGACCACGCCGCCGATCGGCGAGGCGACGAAGCTCGCCGGCGCGTTGCCGCGCCACACCTCCACTCGGGAGAAGGCGGAGAGGGGCAGCTCCGCGAGGTTCACCACGTCGGCGCCGTCGGGGTTGAGCGGGATGCCGTCGAGGAAGACCTCCACCTGTCGCAAGGTGGAGCCGCGGATGCTCACCGCCGAGAAGTCGCCGAGGCCCCCGAGGCGCTGCACCTGGGTGCCGGCGGCGGTGTCGACCAGCTCGGCCACGCCCACGCCCTTGGCCAGCGACGCGTCCACCGCGAGCACCGTGACGCTTGCCGAGGTGCGCGAGGGGTCGGGCGCGGTGGGCGCCTCGGCCTCGACGATCACCTGCTCGTCGGCGTCGTCTTCGGCGGCGGCGATGTGAGCGAGAAAAAGCAGGACGGCTCCGGGGATTCTCCGGAGTCGAGGGCCGAGCGACGGTGGCCCACGGGGGGCACGGTCGGACGCGGCATCCCGGCTCCGGGGATCGGGCCACGAGGGCCCGGGCGTCCATCTCGCGGCCAGGTTTCCCGGCTCGGGGCCATCGTCTTCGCCGCCTTCCCAGGACGTGTCCCAGTGGCGTGTGGCGGAGCTTGACCCCTCACGGTTGCGGGCCAGCGTCGGAATTGCACCGACTTCCCTACGACCGCGAGGTGGACGGCGGGGCTATGTCCCCGGGGGCCAGCGCGCAAGTGGGGCGGCTTACCGGTATGGCGGGGCGCCGGGGCGATACGCTGGATGGAGTGCAGACTCCCCCGGCCGCGGGCCGTGTCGCCCTCGTGCTCGCGGTGGCGATTGCCGCCGTGTCCGTGGCGGGCACGCTCGTGCGCCTTGCGCCAGGGGCCTCGCCGGTCGCCCTCGCGTTTTGGCGGGTGCTCTTCGCCGCGATGGTGACGGTCCCGTTTGCGCGCCGAATGTCGCGACAGGATGTGGCGCTCACGGTGCTCGGGGGCCTGTTCCTGGCGCTGCACTTCTGGGCATGGTTCACCTCGCTGGGCCTCACCAGCGTGATGCGCAGCACGCTCCTGGTGTGCCTCACGCCGATCTGGGCCGGCGTCATGGAAGGGGTGATCCTCCGCCACGCGCCAAGGCCGCGATTCTGGGCGGGCATCGCCGTGGCGCTGAGCGGCGTGGGGCTCATGACCGGGGGACTCGGCCAGGGCGGCTGGGCCGGCGACGCGCTCGCGCTCCTCGGCGGCGTGCTCGGTGCCGCCTACTTCACCACCGGGCGCCTCGTGCGCGCGCGCGTGACGATCTGGACCTACGCGCCGTACTCGTGCCTCGCGACGGCGGGGTGGCTTGGGATCCTGGCGTTGGGCCTTGGGGAATCGGTGACATTGGCGGGGCCCGCCTGGTGGGTGGCATTGGGGCTCGCGGCGGGACCACAGCTCCTCGGCCACGCGGGGTTCAACTACGCGGTGGGGCGGCTCCCAGCGGCGATCGTCGCCTCGGTGATCCTCCTTGAGCCGGTGGCCGCCGCGATCGTGGCGGCGGTGGTGCTCGGTGAGGTGCCCGGACCGCGTGAGGTGGCGGGGGCGGTGGTGACCATCGTGGGGGTGGGCGTGGCGGCGCGGCGGTGAGCTACTCCTCGTCGTCGCCCCGCCCACCCTCGATGCTGAGGATCGCCTCGGCGGCGGCGAGGCGCACTTCTTCGTTGACGTCGTCGAGGCGGGTGCGGAGGGAACCGACGGCCTCGCGGGCGCGCAGGTCTTCCAGGGAACGACAGGCCTCGGCGCGCACGGTGGCGTCGGGATCATCCAGGGCGCCCAGCAGCGGCGGGATCGCCTTGGCGGAACCCGTGAAACCGAGCAGCTGAACGCAGAGGAAGCGCAGCGCGCCGTCGTCGGCCTCCTCCAGGCACTCCATGAGGTCGGGCAACGCGCCCTCGCGCTCGAAGAGCACGGCGTCGAAGGCGGCGTCGGCTTTCACCGGGTCGGGGTCGCGCATCCGCGTGAACAGGGTCTTGAACCGGGCGCGCATCGCGACGGGGAGCTAACCCCGCGACGGGGAGGCGGCACCGCCGCCGGTGTGCTAATCGGCGCCGGCGTGAGGATTCTGCTCTCCAACGACGACGGCATCGAGGCGGCGGGGCTTGCCGCGCTCGGCCGCGCCGTCGAGGGCATGGGTGAGGTGTGGACCGTCGCGCCGGCCACGGAGCAGTCGGCCAAGAGTCACTCGTTCACGATGCACGAGCCCTTGCGCGTGAAGCGCCACGACGAGCGGCGCATCAGCGTGAACGGCACGCCCGCCGACGCGGTGTACCTCGCAATGCACGGGCTCTTGCCCGAGAAGCCCGATCTCGTGCTCTCGGGGATCAACCGGGGGTCCAACCTCGGCACCGACGTGCACTACTCGGGCACGGTGGCCGCGGCCCGCGAGGCCGCCAACCACGACGTGCCGGCGGTGGCATTCTCCTTGCATCTTGGCCACGACACGGGCCAGCATGCCCTGTGGGACACCGCGATCGCCGTCGTCCGCGAGGTGCTCGCACTCGTGTCGCGACACGGCGTCCCGCCCATGACGGTGCTCAACGTGAACATCCCCAACCGGCCGCTCGGCGAGATCCGCGGCATTCGCGGCGCCACGATGTCGCACCGGCGCTATGAAACGCTGGTGCGCGAGAGCACCGACCTGCGCGGCCAGCCCTACTACTGGATCGGCGGGCCCCACCTCTGGTTCTCGGGCGACCACGACGCCGACGGTCCGTTGTGCGACGAGGGCTTCGTGACGCTCACGCCCCTTGCGCTGGACATGACCGACCGCAAGGCCCTCGACACCCTTCGCAGCTGGGAGCGCTGATGCTGCACGAGGCCCTGCACGAGGCGATGCGCACCTGGTTCGAGTGGTCTCGCGACGCCGGCTACCTCGGTGTTTTCGTGATGATGGGGCTCGAGAGCACCATCGTCCCGGTGCCGAGCGAGATCATCATGCCTCCGGCCGGCTACTGGGCCTCGCAGGGCAAGATGAGCATGCCCGGCGTGATCCTCGCGGGCGGCGTGGGTTCCACCGTCGGCAGCTCGCTCTGCTACGGATTCACCTACACCGTGGGCCGCGCCTTCGTCATGCGCTGGGGCAAGTACTTCCTACTTCCCCCGGCCAAGCTCGAATTGGCTGAGAAGTGGCTCAACCAGTTTGCCCTCGGGGGGGTCTTCCTCGCACGGCTCTTACCGGTGGTGCGCCACCTCATCGGCTTCCCGGCCGGGCTGGTGCGCATGCCATTCTGGCCGTTCGTGGGCGTCACCTTCGTGGGGTCCACGCTCTGGTGCGCGGTGCTGGCCCTGTTTGGCGCCAAGACGCTCGGCAAGCGTCCCGATTTGCTCGACGACCCGTCCGCCCTGGCGAGCGTCGTCAAGCACGATTTGATTTGGTTCGTCGCCGGCACCGCGGCCCTGGGGGCCGGCTGGCTGTTCATCAAGTGGTTCGGAAACCGGAGGGTGTCCAATGTCTGAGCTCGTTTCTGCCATCAAGTCCACGATCCGCGATGTCCCCGACTTCCCGAAGCCGGGCATCCTGTTCAAGGACATCACGCCGGTGCTCGCCCGCCACGACCTGATGAAGGACATCACCGCGCGATTCGCCGAGGGCTGTCGCGACAAGCACATCGACGCCGTGGTGGGCATGGAGTCGCGCGGCTTCCTCTTCGGTGTGCCGCTCGCCATGCACCTCGGCATCCCCTTTGTCCCGGCGCGCAAGCCTGGGAAGCTCCCCTACCACAAGGTGAGCGAGAGCTACGCGCTCGAGTACGGCAGCGCCACGCTGGAGCTGCACACCGACGCGCTCGCCCGCGGGCAGCGCGCCCTCATCGTCGACGACCTCATCGCCACCGGCTGCACCGCGCTCGCCACCGCGAAGCTCGTCGAGAAGCTCGGCGCCGAGGTGGTGGGCTTCGGCTTTGTGATCGAGCTCTCCTTCCTCGACGGGCGAAAGGTGCTTGGAAACTACTCGGTGGACTCGATCGTCGCCTACTGAGATCAAGATCCTACAAAAACTGTTCGTTCAGTCTTGACTGAACGAACTGGTTGGCCTACATGGACTACATGCACCTCCTCACCGAGGCCGAGGCCACCTTCATCGAGAACCAGGGCCTCTTCTTCGAGCGTTTCGGCCTGCCGCGCATCGGTGGGCGCGTGCTGGCCCTGCTTTTGCTGGCCGAGGCGCCCGTCACTTTGGACGAGGTGGGGGCCACGCTGAAGGTGAGCAAGGCGAGCGCATCGACAAACCTGCGTCACCTGGTCACCATGGGTGTAGTCGACGTGGTCACCCCGCTGGGCGACCGCAAGACCTACTACCAGTGGAGCCCGCGGGCCTGGGAGCGTCGCTACGACCTCGTCGCCATCATCGCGGCTGCGGCGAGGAACACGGCTGAGCAAGGCCTCGCGGCGATCGGCCCCGAGTGCGTGGAAGCCCGCTCTCGCATGGAGGAGGCGATCGCCTTCGCCGACTACATGGCCGAGGCCCTGGTGGGCGCTCGGCAAGGCTGGCTCGAGCGACTGGCCAAGATCCGAGGAGAAAAAGCATGACGCCCGACGCCGAACTGAGTGGCTACGCCGAAGTGCGCGCGATGTACCAGGTGGATGTCGAGGGCACGCCCTGGCAGCTGGTGGAGCGCGTGCGTCCAAGCTTCGAGATCCAGACGGGCCCGCGCGTGCGCGCCGTGGGCGTGGTGGAGGGATTCCTCGCCCAGGGTCGCGACACCTCCGACGAGGTGTACGACTTCCTCCAGGGTACCGAGGTGGGCGACCGGCTCGACGAGTTCTGCACCCCGGCGGTGAACTACAGCTTCGACGACATCCACGACTACCTCACGGTGGAGCGACTGTATGTCGACTTCACGGGGGAACGGGTCGACATCCGCGTGGGGCGGCAGGCAGTCAACTGGGGAAGCGCCCTGGTGTTCCATCCCACCGACCTCTACAACGAGGTGATCGCGAGCGAGCCCTGGCGCGAGCGCACCGGCGTCAACGCCGTCCGGGCCAACATCGCCCTCGGTGAACACAGCATCACCGCGCTCGCGACGATGGACGACGACCTCAGCGCGTTCGAGGCGGCCGGCGCCAACGACGACGGCGCCGACGAGGATGTCGGCGAGGGCTTCCCGAAGTACGAGGACCTGCCGGTGTCGGTGGCGGTGAAGGGCACGGTTCGCGCCGCTCAGACGGACTTCTCGGTGGTGGCCAACTACCGCCCCGACGGCGACTACTTCGTGGGTGGCGACTTCCGCGGCACCCTCGGCGTGGGCTGGTGGGTGGAGGGCGGCTGGCACGGCGAGGCCGAGGCCCCGGAGGTGGTGGCCGGCATCGACTACTCCTTCCCCTGGGGCGACCGTTTCTACCTGGCCGCGGAGTACCGTTACGACGGCACCGGCGAGGCCGATCCCGACGCGTACGACTACTCCACGCGCAGCACCACGATGGAGATGCCCTACACCTGCGAGTTCGCCACCTTCGGGCAGGACGACAACGGTGAAGAGGCCGACCCCCGGGTCACGCTCGGCCAACACTACGTCGATGGCACCGTCAACGTGATGTTCTTGGACAACTACGGAATCAGCACCACGGCCATCGCCAACGTGGCCGATGGCACCGGTCTCTTGGTTCCCGACGTGTCGATGCTCGTGGGCGAGCGCGTGGCTGTGCACGTCGGCGCGCAGATCCCCTTTGGCGAGGAGGGCGAGTTCGTACCGCCCGACGAGCTCTTCGAGGTGGCCGTTGGCGACGCCACCCTCGACCTCTCCGGTTTCGTCCCCGCTGCCACTCTCAATGCCTGGGCCCGCTACAGCTTCTAGGAGCGTCCATGATCTGCGAACTGGTTGATGCGAAGAAGGTTTACCCCATGGGCGACCTCGAAGTCACCGCGCTCAAGGGCGTGACGGTAGGCGTGCAAGCGGGTGAGTTCACTGTCTTCGCCGGTCCGTCCGGTAGCGGCAAGTCGACCGCGCTGAACCTCATCGGCTGCCTCGATCGTCCCTCCTCGGGCCGGGTGAAGGTGGACGGTCGCGACGTGGAAGCGCTCTCCGACGCGGAGCTCGGCGCCGTTCGCGCGCGGCGCATCGGCTTCATCTTCCAGAGTTTCAACCTCGTGCCGGTGCTGACGGCGGCGGAGAACGTCGACCTCGCGCTGCGGCTGGCGGGTATGAACGAGGGGCGCAAGGAGAAGGTGGAGCAGGCGCTCGTGGAGGTGGGGCTCAAGGACTACATGACGCGTCGTCCCTCGCAGCTCTCCGGGGGCCAACAACAACGCGTGGCCATCGCCCGCGCCCTTGTGAAGAAGCCCGCGATCATCATCGCGGATGAGCCCACCGCTAATCTCGACAGCGCCAACGCCGTGGCCATCCTCGACCTGATGCGGGAGATGAACGAGCACAACGGCGCCACCTTCCTGTTCTCGACGCACGACCCGATGGTGATGGAGCGTGCCCGCCGGGTGGTGCGCCTCAAAGACGGCGAGATCGTCGCCGACGAGCGGAGGTAGGCGATGCCCTTCCTCCTCGTGCTCGCCGCGCGCAACCTCACGCGCAACGTCAAGCGTACGCTCATCACGGCGGCGGCGGTGGTCGCCGGCGTCGCGATCATGATCCTCGGGTGGGGCCTCGTCGACGGGCTCGACGAGAACTTCCTTCGCGCGGCGCGCACCACCTACGCCGGCGAGGTGCTCTTACGACCCGACGGCTACCCCGACGACGGCGTTCGTTTCCCCCTCGACGAGTCGCGCCAGCTGTCCGACGAGCTCAAGAAGGCGCTCGACGCCGAGGGCACGTGGACAACGCGGGCCGCCTTCCCGGTGCGCGTGGTGCACGGGGAGAACGCCGACCGCGCCGTCACCTGGGCCTACGAACACGACCGGGAGACGACGGTCTTCTCCCGGGCCGGCTGGAAGCTCGACGGTCGCTGGCCGGAGCCCGGGAAGACCGAGCTGGTGCTGGGCTGGGCCTTCGGGCGACTGCTCGGCGTGAAGCCGGGCGACGAGGTGATCGTCGAGGGCCGCACGCGCGACGGCGCCCACAACGCGCTCCCCTTCACGGTGGTGGGCCTGGCCCGCTCCGACAACGCCGGGCTCGACAACACGGGCATCTGGATGGAGATGAGCACGGCGGAGTCGCTCGCGTTGCTCGACGGCTACCGCACCCACGTGGCGCTCATCCCTCGCGACGGCAACGCCCGCGCCGAGGCACTCGCCACCTCGCTCTCGCGCGACGGTTGGTCGGCGATGTCGCTCGCCACGGAGTGCGAGGACATGATCGCCATCAACGAGATCCGCCGCCGCGCCCTGGCGATGGTGGTGATGATGATCATGGCCATCGCCGCGACCGGCATCGCGAACACGGTGATCATGGCGGCCTTCGAGCGGGTGCGCGAGATCGGGACGCTCATCGCCCTCGGCATGCCGCGCGCCGAGGTGCGGGCGCTGTTCTTGCTCGAGGGGGCGATCATGGGCCTCGTGGCGGGCGTCGTCGGCGCGGTGGTGGGCGGTGCCCTGGTGTCGTACTGGCAGAGGAACGGCTTCTCGGTTGGCGAGGAGGCGATGAGCGCCAGTGGCAGCATGGCCGTGTCGCAGTTCGTCTACACCCAGTTCGGCTGGGGACCGGTGTTTCTCTCCCTCTGTTTCGGGGTGGGCGTGGCCCTGCTCGCGTCGTTGTGGCCGGCCCACAACGCCTCCCAGATCATCCCCGCCGATGCCGTGAGGGCCGACTGATGGAACTGATCCTGTCGATGGCGATCCGCAACCTGGGTCGCAACCGCCGCCGCACGCTCCTCACCGCGCTCACCGTGGCCATCGGCGTGGCGCTCTTGACCATCGCCATGTCCTTCGTGGGCGGCGTCTTCTGGTCGGCGCTCGAGAAGGTGAGCGCCATGGCGGGCGAGGTGCGCGTGGTGACCCCCAAGTACGCCCAGCGCGACCAGCTGATGCCCTTGTCGGAGAACATGCCGGAGACGGCCGCCTTCGAGGCGGCGATCCGCGCCACCGAGGGCGTGACGGCGGTCTACCCGCACATCGCCATGGGCGTCACCGGCGCCGTCGGCGACGACGAGATCGGCGAGCGCTTCGCGCTCTTGCACGGCGCCCCGATGGAGTTCTACACCGAGCACCTCGACCTCGACGCGTACCTGCAGGAAGGCGCGATGCCCGACTGGACGGGCGAAGACTGGGCCAGCGTGGGCGCCCGGCCGAAGTTCGTGGTCAACGCGCTGGTCGGCCGCCAGTTCGCCGAGGAGATCGGCGCCAAGGCGGGCACCGAGGTGATCCTCACCGGGCAGCGCCAGGACGGCTCGCCGTCGGGCATGCGCATCATGGTGGCCGCGGTGGTGGACCTCGGCAACAGCGCGCAGAACCGGCAGGTGTGGGTGAGCCTCGATGCCGCCCGCTGGATGACCGAGATCCCCGCCGGCGCGACGGAGTTGATGGTGTTTGGCGACGACTGGGAGTCTGCGCCCGACCTCGCCGCCACGATCCGGGGCAACGCGGCCCTCTCGGCGCTGAGCGTGAAGGCATGGAGCGAGCGGCCGCCCTACGACGGCTTCGTGGGCTTTGCGCGCATGCTCCACGCAATAGCCGGCGGGGTCATCGTGTTCATCACTGCCCTCGGCGTGCTCAACACCATGTTCATGTCAGTCCTCGAGCGCACCGCCGAGATCGGCGTCATGCGGGCCATGGGCCTGCGCGCATGGCAGTCGGTGGTGCTCTTCGTGGTGGAGGCGATGGCCATCGCCACGGTGGGCGGCGCCGTGGGCGTGCTCGTGGGCGCGCCGGTTTCGCTCTACCTCGGCTACCACGGCATCGACTTCGGGGCTGCGGTCGACAAGCTGCCGCCCACCATTCCCATCAACACCATCGTGCGCCCCGTGCTCGACTGGAACGTCGCGATCATGGGCGTGGTGCTGGGCTACGCCATGGCGCTCGTCGGCGGGGCCCTTCCCGCCTGGCGCGCGTCGCAGATTCAACCTGTCGAGGCGATGCGTGCGCGTCGCTAGCCACTCCGCTCGCTCCTGGGAGATCTCATGAAGAACCTGCTCCTCGCTTTCGCCCTCGCCGTCCCCGGCCTCGCTCACGCGATCACGGTCGACGAGATGCTCGATCACGTCGACAAGAACCTCACCTACGACAGTCGCGAGTCGAGCGTGCGCATGACCGTGGTGAAGTCGGGCAGCACCAAGTCTTACCTGATGCACTCCTATGGCCGCGGCGCCGAGGAGATGGCGATGGAGTACATGGAGCCGGCCCGCGACAAGGGCACCAAGATGCTCAAGAAGAACGACGAGCTCTGGATGTGGCTGCCGAGCGTCGAGAAGACCCAGAAGATCTCGGGCCACATGCTGCGCCAGGGCATGATGGGCAGCGACATGTCCTACGAAGACCTGATGGAGCAATCCACGTGGCGCAACGCCTACGCGGGCACCGTGGTGGGCGAGGAGACCCTCGACGGTCGCAAGGTGTGGAAGGTGGATCTCAAGGCCAAGGACACCACGGTGAGCTACCCGCGGCGGCTCATCTGGGTCGACCAGGCCTCCTACATCCCGCTCAAGCAGGAGCTCTACGCGCTCTCCGGCATGCTGCTCAAGACCTGGACGATGAGCGACATCCGCGCCGTGGGCGATCGCCAGTTTGCCTACAAGATGGTGGTCGAGGACAAGGTGCAGAAAAACAGTCGCACCGAGATCACCTTCGAGTCGGTGGCGTTCGCGGTGCCGCTCGAAGAGGAAGTGTTCTCCACCCGATGGCTCGAACGCTGATCCGCGCCGCGGCGTCGCTCGTAGCGATGCCAAGATGGTTGCCACGTTGACATCGCTGCGGCCGGAAAGCTACGGTCGCTCGTTCTCCGTGCGCGACTACGCCGCCAGCCTTGCCCCGCTCGACGACGCCACGCTGGTGCTCGCCATGTCGCGCGGTGATCGCGAGGCGCTAGGGCAGCTCTACGACCGCTACGCGGGGCTCTTGCTCGCCATCGGCACCCGCATGCTGCGCGACGCTAGCGAGGCCGAGGAGGTGCTCCACGAGGTCTTCGTGGAGGCCTTCCGCGCGTCGCATGCCTACGAGCAGGCGAGGGGAACGGTGCGCGCCTGGCTCACCACGCGGATGCGCAGCCGTTCGCTCGACCGCATCAAGTCGCACGGGCGAAGCCGCTCGGTCGACCTCGACGCGGTGGGCGAGGTGCCTGCGCGCGACGACACCAGCGCCACGTCGGGTGACGAGGCCCGCCTGCGCGGCGCCCTCGACAACTTGCCCACCGAGCAGCGCGCGGTGATCGAGCTCGCCTACTTCGACGGGCTCTCGTCGAGTGAAATCGCATCGCGACTGAGCATCCCCGTCGGGACGGTGAAGTCGCGCACGGCGGCGGCCTTCGGCAAGCTCCGCGGCCTGATGGGGGTGTCGTGAGCACCCGCGAGCTGGCCGAGGCGGCCGGTCTCACCGAGGCCGAGACCGAGGAGCTGCTCGCCGCCGCGCTCGCCGCTCCGCCCTCGCCGCCGCCGAGCTGGCGGGCCCGGCTGCTCGCGGCCGTGGCGCCCGCCTGGGGTGCCTTCGTGGCGGCCTTCGCCGCCCAGATCGACCTGCCGCTGGAGAAGGCGCGCGAGCTGCTCAACGGCGCAGAGCGTGCCGCCGCCTGGGTGTCCGGGCCCTTGCCCGGCGTGAGCGTTTTCCACTTGCCCTCGGGGCCCGCCTGCACCGGGGCCGACGTGGGCCTGGTGCGCCTCGGCGCCGGGGTGCTCTTCCCGCCGCATCGGCACCTGGGGCCGGAGCGCGTCCTGGTCCTCGACGGCAGCTACGTCGACGACCTCGGGCGCGAGTTCCGTCCAGGCGACCGCGACGACCGCACCGAGGGCGATCCGCACCACTTCGTGGCCGGTCCGAGCGGGGTGGTTTTCGTGGTGGTGCTGCGGGAGGGCATCGCGATTCCCACGCCGGATGGCGGGGAGATTGTCGTCAAGGGGTAGCGCACCGGGCCGGGCTGAACCTGACTTACTCGACCAGCTTGGTCGGGAGCACTGTCCTCTGGACCTGAACCCCGTGAACGTCTACGACGCCAACGGCGCGTTGACGTCAGCGGCACGGCGGTGGGGCGACCGCGATGCCGAGTCACGACAGGTCGAGCGCGGCCTTGATCCCCGCTTCGACGGCGGCGAGGACATCAGCCGGGAGCGCCCCCAGCCGCCGGGTGAGCTTCGCGCGGGCGAGGGTGGTAATCTGGTGGCACACTGCGATGCCGTCCCCACGAAGGCCACCGGCGCCGTCCGGGATCGGAACGGCCGTTGGACCCCGCCGAGCCTGGTTCGCGGACGTGGTCAGCGGGACAACGGTCACCGATTTCCAGGTGGGAACGCCGTTGAAGCTGTCGTGCGAGACGACGAGGACCGGCCGGTCTCCGTGGATCTCGGCGCCAGAGCGAGGATGCAGCGCAGCGAGGTACAGGTCCCCTCGCTTCACGTGGCCCCCCCGGCCAGCAGGTGTTCGACCGCCGCCCGCTCGAGGTCGGCGTCGATGTCGAGATCGGAGCCAGCCTGTGCCATGGCGAACCGTCGGATTTCGGCAGCCACCCGCTCCCGTTGGCGTGCCTGCAGCCACCCGGCGAGGGCGTCCCGGGCAAGCTCCGTGGCGGGGCGATGGTCGGCCGTTGCCTCCCGGCGCAATGCCTCGTGCAGGTCGTCGGGGAGAGGCAAGTGGAAGGTGCGCATGAGGTGCTCCGGAGCATGGCCGGAATCTCGGCCACACTCCACGGCCAACTAGTCCGAAGTTCGACCCGCGTAGTCATGCCTTCTCGGCGTTGTAGCGGGCTAGCGTTCGTCTGGTCGATGCGAGATGTAGTCATGTAATTCATCCTACAAGCGTGGATTTGTCGTGGTACTCGCGATACCATGGTGTCCATGCA
>SXON01000032.1 GCA_005778355.1 Pseudomonadota bacterium
CCATGAGTCGCGACCAACTGCGAATGTGCTGCATCGGCGGGAGCAGGCGGTTGAGCGCCAGCGGGGGCATGGTCAACCCGTCGAAGGCGTTGGTGATCGCGCCCAGGTAGAGCGTGGCGCCGGAACCCATGATGAAGGTGAGCAGGACCAGCAGCATCCAGGGAAGCGCCTTGCGAGGCCGCACCCAGGCTGCCGCCGCGGCGAGAAAGAAGGCCATCGTCCCCACGTAGGGCACGTAGTCGAGGTCGCTCCGGAGCTTGGGGGGCGAGATGCGCAGCGCAGTGAACATGGCGGTGCCCCACTGCACTTCCCGCTCGTTGAACACCCACATGCCGCCCTCGAGCGCGTCCTTCTTGACCGCTGGCCAGGCCTCGAACAAGGCCCACGCGGCTGGCAGCACCGGCGGGACGGCCATCGCGCCCACACTACCTAGACGCCAAGCGGCTTCCCGCCACCCGAGCCCCCGGCTCCAAGCGAGCCCCAGCACCGTGTTGCCCAGGAGGCAGAAAACCGAGAGGTAGGTGCCGCCGAGCGCGACGGCCGAGAGGCTGAGCGCGGCCGCTACGCCGACCCATGCGGGGGGGGCCGCGTCGAGCGTGGAGCGATCGATCCCGGGCGAGCGTCGCATCCAGCGATGGAAGAACGCGAGGTGCAATGGGTAGAGCAAAGACGGGAGGTACTCGGTTCGGCCCATGCGGTGGTAGAGCAGGAAGAAGGGCGCCGCGAGGTAGATCACACCGGCCAGTGCGCCCGCCCAGGCCAGGCTGGGAGACCGACCTAGGATCCGTTTCAAGAGCGCCCACAGGCCGAGCGCGCCGACGAGCGGTGCCACGCCGTGCAGCGTGTTCCACGCGAGCGCTGCCCCGCTCGCGCCACCCCCGGCAAGCCAGTAGACCGGTACGAACACCACGAGGTTGATCGGGTCCATCATGTGGAGGCGGAACCCGTCGGGGTAGTTGATCGCCGCCTCTCGGATGAGCGGCCCTTGCGTGAAGATGTCACGAGCCACATTCCACAGCGCCCACAGGTGCGCGGGCGCTTCAGTCAGCTCCGAGCCCGCCACCAGCGTGGCCGGCGCGTGGAGCACCCCGGCCACCTGGAAGACGGCGCAGGCCGTGGCGACGAGCGCGAGCGGGAGCCAGGGGTAGCGGTCGAGCATCGGCGTGGGCCAGGCTTGCCCTACTCCGCGAGGTCGGCGAACCCACCGAGAACGAGGTCGCCGAAGCTCTGCGAGCAGGAGTTTGTCTCCTCGTAGTGGTCGCCGTCGTCCGTCAGCACCGACACGTACGTGGAGAAGTCGGGCGTGGGCACGATGTAGCCGCAATACGAGTTGGTGATGCCCAGCGGGGCCTTGTAGGTGCCGGGCAACATCTCGGCGATGGTCTTGGGGTGAGCGTCGCTGGTGCGGTAGGGCTCCTCGTGGTGGTTGAGGCAGTCGCAAGTGCCGTCGCAACCGGCATCGGTGCACCCATTCCCGGCGACCTCGTCGGTCTCAACGCACTCGGTGCCCCAGTCGACACCGGCGCAATCCGGGTCGCCCTGCACCCAGCGTTTGTCGCCCTGCCGGAGCGTGCTGTCGGCCATCGAGGGCTCGTCGGGCACCCCGTAGAACAACTCCGGGAACAGCTCGCCGGGCACGGCGCCAAACGTGACCGGTCCCAAGCGGAGAACGGACGATGCACCCGGCACGCAACCGAAGTTGTCGGGGTTGGTGCCATAGCCGGGACAATCGCTGGTCTGGTTGACGTACTCGTCGGGCGTGTCGAGCAGGCCGATCTGGAAGGCAAGCTTGAAGCTCGTGTTGTCGACCGGGATCAGGTACTCGCTGTGCTCGACGGAGATCTGGTCCCACGCCTGGGTGTCGGTGAGCGCGGCCTCGGCCGCCTGCGCGATGTGCACGCCCCAGGCGTACACGAAGTCGAAGCTCGACTCGGTGAGCCAGGTGGGATCGCCATTCTCGTCGAGCACCCGCGCGCCGCTCGCGTCGACCGCCGGGATGGGCGCGCCGAGCGCTGACTGCATGCCGCCGAGGGCGCCGCTCACGAACAGCGTGGTGCCGCCGGCGCTGCCGTCGATGTAGTCCCGAACCACTCCGGGGTAGTCAGCGCTGAGCAGACTGTGGTCGGAGCCAGACACCTCGGGGTGTCCCGAGGCGTTGACGATGGTGGCCACGCGGCCCTCGTCGCCATCGAGCGCGATGGCGAGCACCTCGCCCGCCGGGATCAACGGGTCGCGGATGTCGTTGATGCCTTGCACCACGCTCGCGTCGGGGTTGATGCCCCCGAAGGGGGCCCCGTTGAACTCCGGGGCGTCGAAGCGACTGATACCGACGGTGGGCGACACGGCCACCATCTCGGAGGCCGCCATAGACACCGTCTCGACCAGGGCCGCGGTGATCGAGGACGTGAACTCCTCGTGGGCGCCAGACACGAGGTCTTCATCCATGCCCCAGATGCCCACGCTGTCGGCGGAGGAGTGGGCGTGCGAGGAGGAGACGAGGAGACGATCTCGGTCGAAGCCGTCGGCCTCGAGCAGGTCGCGCGCATCACGCACCCGATTTTCCAGCACGCCGATGACATCGACGCCCGCGATGGCCACGTACTCCCCGTCGAGTGACAAGACGACGGCGGTGACGGTGAGCGGGTCGTGGACAGCCTGCGCCGCCCGCTTCGACTGGAAGCCGGCGATCCAGGTGCCATCGAAGTAGCCGTTGCCGTTGGCGTCGTCGTAGGGTTCGTCGCAACCACCACGCGTGCCGGAGGGGTCGGTGTAGCAGCCGTCGAACTCGTTGTCGCCGTCGAGGTCCTCGTAGGTCTCGGTGATCGTCGGGGTGATGTCCACTCGCGCCGCGCCGGCGTAGACGATGCCGTCTTCCTTCAGGATCATGCCGTAGGGCGGGCCCACAGGCGCCGCCTCGTCGGGAGGGCAAGCAAGCAGGAGCGCGATCAACACGTGACACCCCGTGGGGTCGGGAGTCTATCTGGATAAGCGGCGAGTGGTGCGTCGCCGGGCTGTCGAGATCGGGGTGTTCGGGGCGATTGCCCTGGTGGGGGTGCTGCCGGCGGCGCTCCAGCCCACCGCCATGGTGGGCGATGGTGTCGATGCCTTCGGCACCTGGTGGTTCTACGACTGGATTCGCCTCGCGATTGAGAACGGCGGCGACCCGTCGTTCACACGCGCCTTCTTCTGGCCACTTGGAAAGGAGATCTTCACGCACACGGGGAACAACTTCGTCGACGCGGTGCTGTCCGCCCCGCTGCAGTGGCTCCTCGGCGCCCACTACAGCCCGGCGTGGACCTGGGTGATGTTGCTGGGCAACGCGCTCACCTTCCGCCCCCTTGCTCGCGCGGTGCTCGGCGACGAGGATCGGGCCTTCGCCGCGTCGCTATTGTGGATGGTGAGTCCCTACGCCCTCTTCGAGATCACGGCCGGCCGCCCCACGCAGGCCTTCCTCTGGTTTGTGCCCGCGGTGCCCTACTATCTGCTTCGCATCGAGGAAAGTCGACTCGATGCGGTGAAGCTGGGCATCGCCGCGGCGCTCGTCGGCTGGGCCTACTGGTTCTCGAGTTTCTTCGTGGCATTGCTGTGCTTGCCGCTCCTCTTTCGCCGGGGCATGCCCTGGCCACGGCTGATGCTCGCGGCGGCGGTGGCGTTGGTGATCGTCGCGCCCGCCGCGATCCCGATGGCCCGGCTGTGGGGCAGCGGCGCCACGCCCGGGGGATCGCCGACGCCCGCGCAGTCGATCTTCGCGCTGCCGGGTGCCGTCGGCAACAGCGTCGGCGCGTCGCTCCACGGCCTGTTTCTCATGGAGTTCTACGGCGCGCCGCTCTTCACCAACCTGGCGTGGGGCCTGCCCCTCCTGGCCGCCGTCGCGCTCACGTGGAGACAGTGGCGATGGTGGCTGGGGCTCGCGCTCTGCGCTTTCATCGCCATCGGTCCGGACTTCTCGGCCGGCAAGCCGGTAGCTCCCGGCGAGATGCCCTGGGTGAACGTGCCCTACATGGTGCTGTACAAGTATCTCCCCTTCTTCAACCGGCTGTGGTTCCCCTACCGTTTCGCCTCGGCGGCGTTCGTCGCGGCAGCGCTCCTCCTCGCGGCGGCCCTGCCGGCGAGGTGGATCCGGTCGTCGGCGCTCCTCTTGGCGGTCATTGGGCTCGCCGAGCAAGCACGGGGGCGGATTTTCCCCTTCGCCTGGCACGACGTGCGCTGTCCCCCGATCCTGGAGTCGGTGGGCAGGGAGGGCGGTGCGATCATGTTCTTGCCATTCCGCATTCAGCACGAGGGGATCATCTGGCAAACCGTCTTCCGGCGACCGACCTTCGGCGGTATGGGCGAGAGCGCGCCTGTGCTCTGGCCGAAGGGCTACAAGGGACAGCTCTCCCTGCCCGTCGTTCGCTCGCTGCGGACGGCGGTCGAGCGCCCAGAGGCCGTGCCTCACGGCGCCGACCTCAAGCCGTTGCTTGAACGCGGTTTCCGCTGGGTGATCCTGCGACGTGACCTGCAGGCTCAGGAGCATGAGCGCCTGTCGCAGGTGCCGGTGCCCAGCGAAGCGGTGGCGCGAGTCGGCGTGGTGCTCGACATGGCGCCGGTCGCGACGGGAGGAGCCATCGTGGTCTGGGATCTGGCGCGAGAGTGGACGCCGCCCGCCGAGTTCGTCGTCACCGGACTCGACCAGGACGCATGGGCGTTCGTCACCCAGCCCGCCTGGGAGCAGGGGCTCAGCGACCTCGGTCGCATGGGGCGGCCCGCCCCTTGACCCGCCAAGGGTGACATCTCGGCTCGTCACGATGCGCGCCGTCGCTTGCCCCTGTCCCCTCGGGGGATACCTTCGGACTCAGACCACACTGGAGACTCATGGCCTTCGACCCGCCCAGCTACGAAACGGGCTCCCCGCCGAACCTGCCCCCCGAGCTCGACCTGCCGATCCTGGCGATTCGAAACACGGTCATCTTCCCGGTGCTCGCGTTCCCGATCAACGTGGGTCGCGACAAGTCGCTGGAGGCCGTCGAGCGCGCCCTCGCGGGCGACAAGCTGCTCGGCATCGTCGCCCAGCAAGACGCCAAGAATGAAGATCCCGACACCAGCGAGCTCTACCTCACCGGTACGGTGGTCAAGATCCTGAAGTCCGTGAAGATGCCGGGCAACAAGCTCAACGTCATCATCCAGGGCTTGTCGAGGATCAAGGTGGAGCGCTGGATGGCCACCTCGCCGACCCTCCAGGCGCACGTGCGCGTCTTCCCGGAGCCTCAGGAAACCACGCCCGAGCTCGAGAGCCTGATGGCCACGATGCGCGAGCTGGCGCAGAAGATCATCGACCTTTCCCCCCACATCCCGGCGGAGGCGAGCTACCTCGTCCGCTCCATCGAGAACCCGGGTTCGCTCGCCGATATCGTCGCGAGCAACCTGTCGATCGGCGTCGAGGAGAAGCAGGAGTTGCTCGACACCTTCGACACGCGCGAGCGCATGACCAAGGTGATCGCGCTCCTCAACAAGGAGATCCAGGTCCTGGAGCTGTCCAACAAGATCCAGACCGAAGTGAAGGGCGAGATGGACAAGGCGCAGCGCGAGTATTTCTTGCGCGAGCAGCTCAAGGCCATCCAGAAGGAGCTCGGCGAGACCGACGACCGGCAGGAGGAGTTCGAGGAGCTGAAGAAGGGCATCAAGAAGGCCCGCATGCCCAAGGACGTGGAGAAGGTGGCCTTCAAGGAACTCAAGCGCATGAGCCGCATGAGCCCCGGCGCCGCCGAGTACACCGTTTCGCGCACCTACTTGGACTGGCTCATCGAGCTGCCCTGGGCGGTGCAGACCGAAGACGTGATGGACGTCAACGAGGCCGCCCGCATCCTGGATGAAGACCACTACGGCCTCGAGAAAGTGAAGCAGCGAATTCTCGAGTACCTCGCCGTGCGCAAGCTGAAGAAGGACATGAAGGGCCCGATCCTCTGCCTCGTC